>CALMCL010000199.1 GCA_937862905.1 uncultured Burkholderiaceae bacterium
AGGCAAAGATTTTTTTATTTATTTTGTCGAGCATTGTATACACAAAAAAAAATTTAATTTGGTTAAATTGTAATTCTAAAAATAAAATATTGATACAAGTATTAACAAACAGGTTTAATGTTGGAATAAAACCCATAGAATCGAATCAAATTAATAGGGTCAAAAAAGAGGTGTTGACCCACGCCATTGATGATCAAAAAGAATGAACCCGATTCACATTTCGCCATGCTTTAACCCCGCGCCAAGCATGTATTTTTTAATTTATTAGTAAGAAGAGACCCATGACCACAGCACCTTTTGCCGCCTTTATTGATGATGTTTTGCCCAGCCCTTCTGCAACCCGAGCGGCCATTACAGCGGCCTATCGTCGCGATGAGGCGGAGGCGGTGACGTGGCTGTTGGCTCAAGTCAAACACAATGCCAATGAGCAAATCACCGCACAAAATTTGGCGGCTAAGTTGGTGACCAATGTGCGCACGCAACGCACGCGCGCTTCGGGTGTGGATGCGTTGATGCATGAGTTTTCATTGTCATCAGAGGAAGGTGTGGCCTTGATGTGTTTGGCGGAGGCTTTGTTGCGTATTCCAGACAGTGCGACGGCTGATCGATTGATTGCTGACAAAATCAGCCGCGGTGATTGGCGCAAACATCTGGGCGAGTCGCCGTCGATGTTTGTCAATGCCGCGACTTGGGGGCTGTTGATCACGGGCAAATTGGTCAGCACCTCGAGTGAAAAAGGCTTGAGTGCTGCGCTGGGCAAGCTCATCACCAAAGGCGGTGAGCCATTGATTCGCAAAGGTGTGGATGTGGCGATGCGCATGTTGGGTAAGCAATTTGTGACGGGACAAACAATTGATGAGGCGATTCAAAATAGCTTGGACAATGAAAAGCGAGGTTACCAATATTCATACGACATGCTCGGTGAAGCGGCGTTGACCATGGAAGATGCGGCGTATTACTACGCGTCATATGAGGCGGCGATCCATGCGATTGGCAAAGCTTCGAATGGCCGAGGCATCAAGAATGGCCCCGGCATTTCGGTGAAATTGTCGGCTTTGCATCCGCGTTATTCGCGTGCCCAACGTGATCGTGTCATGAGCGAATTGTTGCCGAGTTTAAAGCAATTGTTGATGTTGGCTAAAAGTTACAACATCGGTTTGAACATCGATGCGGAAGAAACCGATCGTTTGGAGCTGTCATTGGATTTGATGGAGGCCTTGGCATTTGACCCTGATTTGGCTGGTTTTGACGGCATTGGTTTTGTGGTGCAGGCTTATCAGAAGCGTTGTCCTTTTGTGCTCGACCATTTGATCGATTTGGCTCGCCGTTCAGGTCGAAAATTCATGGTGCGTTTGGTCAAAGGCGCATATTGGGATGCAGAAATCAAACGCGCGCAAGTGGATGGCATGGATGGTTATCCTGTTTATACGCGCAAAGTGTACACCGACGTGTCGTATTTGACCTGTGCACAAAAATTGCTGGGCGCAACCGATGTGATCTATGCACAATTCGCCACGCACAATGCGCACACCGTCGCCACGATTCACACATGGGCTGTGGCGCGCAATGTGAGCAACTATGAATTTCAATGTTTGCATGGCATGGGCGAAACGCTGTACGACCAAGTGGTGGGTGCGAATAACTTGAATAAAATTTGCCGCATTTATGCGCCTGTGGGTTCGCATGTGACGTTGCTCGCTTACCTCGTTCGTCGTCTATTGGAAAATGGTGCGAACTCATCGTTTGTGAATCAAATCGTTGATGAGAATGTGTCGATTGACAGCTTGATTGCCGATCCGATTGACGCCGCACGCCTATTGGGTGGTGTGCCCAATGCCAATATTGCATTGCCGCGTGATTTGTTTGGGACAGAACGCAGCAACTCAAGGGGCATGGATTTTTCGAATGAAAATACTTTGCGTGAACTCAGCGAACATTTCGCTCGGAACCCACAACAGCAGTGGCAAGCAACCCCTCTGTTGGGCGATGAGAGCATCAGTACGGGTCAGGCCGTGGCGATTAAAAATCCAGCCAATCACAACGATGTGGTGGGGCAAGTGGTTGAAGCGACGCATGCCGATGTGGCCAGCGCATTGGCCATCGCCGATGCTGCCGCCATTGAATGGCGCCACACTGCACCCGCAGAGCGTGCGGCGGCGTTGCTGCGTGCGGCCAATGCGCTGGAAATCCACCATGTTGAGCTCATGACCCTTGCCGTGCGAGAAGCAGGCAAATCCTTGCCGAATGCGGTGGCGGAGATTCGTGAAGCGGTTGATTTTTTACGTTATTACGGCACGCAAGTGCAGGCCGATGCACAGAGCCAAACTTTGGGTGCGGTGGTGTGCATTGCACCGTGGAATTTCCCTTTGGCGATTTTTATCGGTGAAATTGCCGCATCATTGGCGGCGGGCAACAGTGTTTTGGCGAAACCAGCCGAGCAAACACCGCTGATCGCACACCGTGCGGTGCAATTATTGCATGAAGCGGGTGTGCCACGCCATGTGTTGCAATTTTTGCCAGGACGCGGCGAGGTGGTGGGTGCCACCTTGGTCAATGACCCACGTGTGAAAGGTGTGATTTTCACAGGCTCAACGGAAGTGGCACACATCATTCACCGCAATTTGACGGCGCGTGCACAAGAAGAAGGTGCTGAAATCACCTTGATTGCTGAAACAGGCGGGCAAAATGCCTTGATCATGGACAGCTCGGCATTGCCTGAGCAGGTGGTGACGGACGTGTTGGTGTCTGCGTTTGACTCTGCGGGTCAACGCTGCTCGGCCTTGCGGGTGTTGTGTTTGCAAAAAGACATTGCCGATAAAACAGTGACCATGTTGCATGGCGCATTGCAAGAACTGCGGATTGGTTCACCTGATTGCTTGGCGACCGATGTGGGGCCTGTGATTGACGCAGAGGCACAAGGTAATTTGGTGCGTCACATCGAACACATGCGCGCCAAAGGACATGCGGTGATGCAATTGCCATTGCCTGCTGAGTGTGAGCATGGTACGTTTGTGCCGCCCACCGTCATTGAAATTAATGCATTGTCTGATTTAAAGCGTGAAGTATTTGGCCCAGTGCTGCATGTTTTGCGCTACTCGCGTGAAGAGTTGCCGCAATTGATTCAGGATTTGAATGCGACAGGTTACGGTTTGACGCTGGGTGTGCACACGCGCATTGATGAAACGCGTGATTTTGTGACCGACCATGCACGCGTAGGCAATGTGTACATCAACCGCAACATCGTCGGTGCGGTGGTTGGTGTGCAACCCTTCGGTGGTGAAGGCAAATCGGGTACGGGGCCGAAAGCAGGCGGGCCGTTGTATGTGCGCCGTTTGCAAAGTGCAATCGATGTGTCGCCTGCGGTGCTGAGTGCGAGTAAAGAGAAGCAAGCCAATCCTGTGTTGGCAACCTTTTTGGATTGGGCAAGCACGCATGGTCATGATGGGTTGGCGCAAAAAGGCGATGCGTATGCCCACAGCAGTTTAAATGGTGTGAACATTGAATTGCCTGGGCCGACGGGCGAACGCAACACCTTGTCATTCTCACCACGAGGGCGAATTTTATGCGGCGCAACAACAGTGGATGGCGTGTTGCATCAATTGGCCGCCGTTTTTGCAACGGGCAATACACCCGTGATGTTGCCTCGCGCATTGGCCGTGCTGCCCAAAGGCTTGCCCGCAGTGGTTCGTCAAGCCATTCAGCCGTTGAATGAGCAGGACATCCTCAGTGCGCACCTTGATATGGCGTTGTTGGATGTCGACAGCGCACGCACGCTGCGTCCACAGCTGGCGGCACGCCCGAGTGAGGTTGGCGGTTTGGTGCAAGTGATTGAAACCCGTGATGATGCACTGATTCCCGTGTGGCGTTTGGTCGCTGAACATGCACTGTGCATCAACACCACAGCGGCGGGTGGCAATGCCAGTTTAATGGCGATGGCGGGGTGATGTGGGCATTCTGCTTGGGCAGCATGGGGACATGTACACTTAAATGCAAAGTAAAATCCTACTTTGCGTTTGAATATAGAGATTTTGAGCGGAAAACCCGCACAAAATCCAGCAAACCCAAGATGAATCAAAAAACCAAATCAACGGATGAATGGTGGGCTTTACTGTAAACATACCATAAACATTAAGCCGCTCTTTTTAATGCCTTTATTAAAAAATCATGCATTTGCCCATGCTTTTTCTTGAAAAATAAAAAACACAGTCTGTCCTGCGGTAGACTGTGTTTTTTACATCACATCAATTAACAAGGAGGGGGTATGTTTTTAGGATTGGATTATGGCACATCAGAGGTCAAAGCGATGTTGATGTCAGCAGATGGCCGCATTGTCGGCAGCTGTGGCGCGGGTTTGACGGTTTCTCGCCCTAAGCCGATGCATTCTGAACAGGATCCCGCCGATTGGTGGAGTGCAACGCTGGCGGTGTTGGCGACTTTACGTGCTGACCATGCGGCTGAGTTTACTCAAGTCAAAGCCATTGGTTTGTCTGGGCAAATGCATGGTGCGGTGTTGTTGGATGAGGCCAATCAGGTCATTCGTCCCGCCATTTTGTGGAATGACATGCGCAGCCATGTGGAGTGCGATGAGTTGACGGCAAGAGTTCCCAATTTATATGCATTGGCGGGTAATCTGGCAATGCCTGGTTTCACCGCGCCCAAATTGTTGTGGGTGGCCAAACATGAACCGGAACATTTCAAAGCCACCTGCAAGGTGTTGTTGCCCAAAGATTACATTCGATTTTTACTTACAGGTGAGATGGTGTCCGACATGTCGGATGCATCTGGTACCTTGTGGTTGGATGTGGCTCAACGTGATTGGTCGGATGAGTTGTTGGCCGCGTGTGATTTGAATCGTTCACACATGCCGCGTTTGATTGAGGGCAGTGCGGTTTCGGGCGTGTTGCGTGCTGAGGTGGCGGCGCAGCTGGGGCTTTCAAATGACGTGTTGGTTGCGGGTGGTGGGGGTGATAATGCGGTGAGTGCGGTGGGCATCGGTGCCGTACACAATGGTGATGGTTTTATTTCGTTGGGGACATCGGGCGTGATGTTTGTGGTCAATGACACGTACCGCCCCAATGCTGAAGCGGCTGTGCATGTGTTTTGCCATGCGTTACCAAATCGTTGGCATCAGATGAGTGTGATGTTGTCGGCGGCGAGTTGTTTGCGCTGGGTGTGTCAATTGACACATGCGACGAATGAGCTTGAGTTATTGGCTGAGGTTGAGGCCTTGACAGAGCCTGCACGCAGCGCCCCTATTTTTTTACCTTACTTATCGGGTGAGCGCACCCCCCACAATGACGCGCATGCGCAGGGTGTTTTTTTTGGTTTGACGCACGATGTGAAGCGCGCACAGCTGGGTTATGCCGTATTGGAAGGGGTGACGTTTGGTCTAAAAGATGGTCTGTGTGCCTTGCAGGCAGCGGGCACAGAAGTGCTGTCTTTATCTTTGGTGGGTGGTGGTTCCCGCAGTCCTTATTGGGCTCAGCTGTTGGCGGACATATTGCAGGTGAACATCTGTACGCATGTGGGCTCAGAAGCGGGTGGTGCACTCGGTGCGGCGCGTTTGGGTGCGTTGGCGTATGGCATGAGTGAAGAGGAGGTGTGTGGTAAACCCCCTGTGTTGCAGACCTATGCCCCGCGAGCTGAAAGTGCCATTTTAAATGCACGTTATCAACAATTTAAGTCAGTGTATTCAGCTTTAAAACCGGTTTTTCCTTGTGTTCAATGAGGTTTGGGAGAGGGATGTGAAGGCACAGCGGCCATTGCGATAAATGAAGTGACCGTTGTGTTTATTTTCGCAAGAGCCCTTGGTGGCTGAAATGCACAGGGATGCCATTGGGTTCGAGATGCTTGATCAAAATAGCGGCGGCGGCTCCCAACGAAGAGGCCCATTGACCAAATTCACACAAGCGAATGTTGGGCAGAATCAGATTGCCTTTGCTGTGCGCTTGAAAACTGGCAATGGCTGGTTTCATCAATGCATCTTCAAACTGACTCATGGGGCCACCAATGACAATGCTTTCTGGGTTCAAATAGTTGGCCACATTGCGCAGCACAATGCCCAAGTAGTAACCGACCTCATCCAGCCCTGCTTTCACCGCGACATCCCCTTGTGCCAAGCGACGTTGCATGCTTTCAACCGACAACAATGCACTGTCTGAAGTGAGGGCGCGGCTCAGTGCTCGCTGCGACACCAATGTTTCGACACAGCCGTACTGGCCGCAGGCACAAGGCAAACCGTTGATCGGTTGCAGCACCGAGTGTCCAATCTCACCCGCCCAACCATTGGTGCCCCGGTACAAACCATTTTCACTGGTGATGCCAGCACCCACACCCACGCCCACGGTGATGTGAACCAAAGGATTGCGGTTGAACTGGCTGCGACCAAACACAAATTCAGATAACGCCGCGGCGTTGGCATCATTGACAATCGTGATTGGGAAAAGGGGTAATTGTTGCATCGTGAAACGTGAGCGCATCAGCTCAATCAGATTAAAATTTTGCCAACCCAGATTGGGCAAAACAGCCACATGTTCATTGGGCATATTGACCATGCCCGGGACTGAAATCCCCAATCCCAAAACGTGGTGGTTCATGCTGTGCATCATGTGCCAGACATGGGTCAAGAGGTCGGCCAGCTGATCCAGAGAGGATTCAAGTTGATTGTGCTGATAAGGCAAGTTGGAATGGAAGCGCACCTCACCGGTGATGGAGCAAGCAATCACCGTGATGAAATCCACACCGATTTCAGCCCCCAGTAACGTTAACGTGCGGTTGTCTAAAGTCAAGCCTGTCGGTCGCCGCCCTGCACCTTCGAGCAGTGTGGGGGCATCTTCCTCTTGCAGCCAGTGTTCATCGATCAATTCTTGTACGATTTTACCGATGGTGGATTTGGTCAATCCCGTGTGCTTGGCGATGTCTGCGCGTGACAAGCTGGGTTGCTTCTTAATGAGATTTATGACGGCTAAACGGTTGATTTGTTTAAGATCGCTGTGGCTGCTGGTGAAGGTCATAATGTCTTTTTTGAAATGCTTTTTTAATGGAAATAATTAATGCTCAAGTGAAAATATCATCGAATTGTGTGTTGATTGTAAGCGAACAACACCGTTTGACAAAATAATTATGCGACTTTCAAAAAAATCTATACAAACTTATTTTTTTAGATATAATAGCTCGAATTAGTATTTTAAAAATACTAATTAGCTTGAATTTGATCAAGTGCATGTGTTTTTTTATGGCTATTGCACAGCCAATCGAAGCGATTCGTTTGATTGGCACCGTTTGAGGTCAATGAGTCTGTACTTGTTGTGGACATACAGCGTGAAAGCAATACTTGTTTTTTTATGCTGAAGAAACAATAAATTGTTGGATTTTTTGAAAAACTTAGGTTTACAATGGCTGAGGTTGCTGGTGTTGTTTTAACTGCGCTAACAATCCAAAGTTATACAAACCATCACATTTAACAACGTTCATCTAAGAATGAACAAAAAACCACGTAAAAAACTGGAGACGAGCATGAAAAAAATATTAACAATGGGTTTGGCTGTGGCAAGTGCAATGGCGATCATGGCGTGCGGTAAAGCACCTGAACAAAAACCAGCTGCACCAGCGGCAGGCGCGGCACCCGCAGCGGCAGCACCAGCGGCAGGCTTGCCTTTGGTCGGTGTGACTGTTTATAAATACGATGACAACTTCATGTCTTTTGTTCGCCGTGCGATCGAAGGCGCAGCGGGTGGCAAAGCTGAATTGTCTATGCAAGACTCTCAAAATGACCAAGGCAAACAAAATGGTCAAATCGATGCTTTGATTGCAAAAGGTGCAAAAGTATTGGCAATTAACTTGGTCGACCCACAAGCGGCATCAACCATTGTCAGCAAAGCAACGGCAGCAAAAATTCCAGTGGTGTTCTTTAACAAAGAGCCAAACGCTGACGTGTTGAAGGCGTGTGAAAAATGCTGGTACGTTGGTACAACATCATCAGAATCAGGCGTGATGCAAGGTAAATTGGTTGCAGAATCGTGGAAAGCCCATCCAGAATGGGACAAAAACAAAGATGGTAAAGTCCAATTCGTATTGTTAAAAGGCGAACCTGGTCACCCAGATGCAGAAGCGCGTACTAAATTCGTCATTGACGAATTGACCAAACAAGGCGTGCAAAGCGAACAGCTCGAATTGCAAACAGGCATGTGGGACACGGCCAAGGCCAACAACTTGATGGACGCTTGGTTGGCCAAACATGGCGATAAAATTGAATACGTGATCGCCAACAACGACGGCATGGCTTTGGGTGCAGTCAATGCATTGCAAGGCAAAGGCTACTTCAAAGACCCGAAAAAATTCATGCCAGTGGTTGGTGTGGATGCAATTCCAGACGCTTTGGCTAAAATCAAAGAAGGCGTGATGGTTGGTTCGGTATTGAATGATGCTAAAAACCAAGGTTTGGCGACATTGCAATTGTCTGTGAATGCAGCCAATGGCAAAGACCCATTGGATGGCACGACATGGAAATTTGATGACAAAAAATCAGTTCGTGTGCCTTACGTCCTCATCAATAAAGACAACTTAAAAGTAGCTGAAGACGCTTACAAGTAATACCTGTTAAATCAAGAGGGTGCGAGCGTTTTGCCGCATCCTCTTTTTTCAGTGTTGCTTCAGTATTGCAATGTGCACCCAATTTCGGCTGCGCATTGTGGTTGTCATTAATCTGTGCACCCCATTTTCACTCAGAACGTGAGGCATGTGTGCAGGTGATAGGAGGGTATGATGAGCCAAGCCATAAGCCAGCACTCTGGCAATAAAAAAGCGCATTTGCTCGAAATGCGCAATATTTCAAAATCATTTCCTGGTGTTAAGGCTTTAGATAAGGTCAGTCTCACGGTTCGTGCAGGCACTGTGCATGCACTCATGGGTGAAAACGGCGCAGGAAAATCGACTTTGATGAAAAGTCTGTTCGGGATGTACAACCCCGATGAAGGTGAGATTTTTCTCGAGGGTCAGCCAATCAAGTTCACCACCGCCAAACAAGCACTCGAACAGGGTGTGGCCATGGTGCACCAAGAGTTGAATCAAGTGCGCCAAGCCAGTATCTTGGATAACATCTGGTTGGGGCGTTTTCCAAAAAAAGGCTTTTTCACCGATGAAGTGAAGGCGTATAACGACACAAAGAAAATTTTTGAATCACTTGACATCAACATCGATCCACGCACCAAAGTTGAAAAATTGTCGGTGTCTGAAATGCAGATGGTTGAGATTGCGAAGGCCGTATCGTATAACTCAAAAGTGCTTGTGATGGATGAGCCAACGTCTTCCTTGACTGAAAAGGAAGTGAATCACCTGTTCAAAATCATCGACACGCTCAAGGCGCGCGGTGTGGGTGTGATTTATATTTCTCACAAAATGGAAGAAATTTTAAAAATTTCTGACGATGTGACCGTCATGCGCGATGGGCGATGGGTTGCCACAGAGCCGGCCAAAGACTTAACCATGGATCGCATCATCAATCTGATGGTGGGGCGTGATTTGACCGACCGATATCCGCCAAAACACAATCAAATTGGCGAAACCATCATGGAAGTCAGTGGCTTAACCGCCACGCATCAGCCATCAATTCAAGATGTCTCATTTAATTTACACAAAGGTGAAATCTTAGGCATTGCGGGTTTGGTTGGCTCGAAGCGCACGGAGATTGTTGAAACTTTATTTGGCCTGCGCCCTTATGCTTCAGGTGAAATCAAGGTGCATGGTCGGGTCGTCGGCAATCGCAGTTCGCGTGAAGCCATCGGTCACGGCTTTGCTCTGGTGACGGAAGAGCGTCGGCAAACGGGTATTTTCAGTATTTTGAACATCAACTTCAATGCCACCATTGCCAATATTGGCGCCTATCGTGGGGGCTTTGGTTTGTTGAACGACGCCCAACGCACAAAAGACACCAAGTGGGTGATTGATTCGATGCGTGTCAAAACGCCAACCCAAAAAACAGCAATTGGTTCGTTGTCGGGTGGTAATCAGCAAAAAGTGATTTTGGGTCGTTGGTTGCTGACCAAGCCCGAGGTCTTGATGTTGGACGAACCCACGCGTGGGATTGATGTCGGTGCAAAATATGAAATTTATCAGTTGATGAACGATTTGGCCAGCACGGGCAAAGGCATCATCATGATTTCATCGGAAATGCCTGAGTTGATTGGCACGACAGATCGTATTTTGGTGATGAGCAATGGCCGTGTGGCGGGCATTGTTGAAACAGCAAAAACCAACCAAGAAGAAATCATGGCGCTGTCAGCCAAGTACTTATAAGAAGATTAGGAGAGCAAAATGAGTAAAGATTTAACGCGAAAAAGTACGGGGCAGTTGTTGATGGACAATGCCATCATCATTGTTTTGTTGTTTTTATTGATTGGTTTTGTGATCAAAGATCCAGCCTTTTTGTCATTGACCAACGTCAGTAACATCCTGTCGCAAGCATCGACCAACATCATCATTGCATTGGGTGTGGCGGGTTTGATTGTGACCCAAGGCACCGATTTATCAGCGGGTCGCCAAGTTGGTTTGGCCGCTGTGATTTCAGCATCATTGTTGCAATCGCCTGAGAATGTCAGCCGCATGTATCAAGCTTTGCCGCCTATTTTGTCGAGTCAATTCATCATTGTGGCTTTGATCATTGCGTGTATTGCATGCGGTTTCTTGGGCTTTTTGAACGGCGTGGTGATTGCACATTTGAAAGTGACGCCTTTCATCACGACATTGGGTTCGATGATCATCATCTATGGTTTGTCTTCAACCTATGTGGATCGTGAGCCGAATGGGGCACAGCCGATTGGTGGTTTTACGGCCAATTTCACTGAGTTTGCTCAAGGTGGCATTGACATTGGCAGCTTCCGTTTGCCTTACCTTGTGATTTACGCTGCAATCACCACGGTGTTCATGTGGGTGTTGTGGAACAAAACACGTTTTGGTAAAAACATGTTTGCGGTTGGTGGCAACCCAGAAGCGGCGGTCGTGTCGGGTGTGAACATCAAGAGAACCTTGATCAGTGTGTACACTTTGGCTGGCGTGTTGTATGGCTTGGCGGGCACATTGGAGGCTGCTCGTATTGGTACGGCCACCAACAACACGGGTAACATGTATGAGTTGGATGCGATTGCGGCCTGCGTGGTGGGCGGTGTATCGTTTACGGGGGGCATTGGTAAAATTGGTGGTGTGATCATTGGCGTGTTGATGTTCCAAATCATCAGTTACGGTTTGAATTTTTCCAGCGTCAGCCCATACTGGCAGTACATCATCAAGGGTTTGATCATCATCGCTGCGGTTGCGATTGATACACGCAAATACTTGAAGAAAAACTAAAGTTTCTTGGTTAAAATGAGGCGTTGATGCACATGGCATCAACGCCTTTCTTTTATGCGGCATGATGTGAATCATAAATAAAACAACGGGGTTACAGTGAGTTCAGAACAACTTTTAGAAACATTAAACAATGATTTTTTGACGCAATTCAAGTCGCCTGCAACCGACGTGTTTTTTGCCCCCGGTCGGGTCAATTTGATTGGGGAACACATTGATTATAATGGCGGTCATGTCTTTCCCTGTGCTTTGGATGTGGGCACATATGCCCTGATGCGTCGCCGTGATGATCGGCTGTTACGTTTGTTCTCGACTAATTTTGCGGACAAAGGCATCATCGAGTTGTCGCTTGATGCGATTGTCTATGATGTGGCAAACGATTGGGCGAACTACCCTGCGGGTGTGTTTAAAATCATGCAGGACAAAGGCGCGAGCATGGCATGCGGCGCGGACATTTTGTTTTTTGGCAACATTCCAAATGGTGCGGGGTTGTCTTCATCGGCTTCGATTGAGTTGGCAACGGCGGTGCTGGTCAATCATGTGTTTGCATTGAATTGGCCACAGATTGAATTGGTTAAAATAGGCCAGCAGGCAGAGAATCAATTCAATGGCATGAATTGCGGCATCATGGATCAATTTGCCAGTGGCATGGGTCGTGCTGCGCATGCGATGCTGCTCAACACGAACAGTTTGGCTTATCAACATGTGCCATTGGATTTGGGCGATGACCATGTGTTGTTGATCGCGAACACCAATAAACGTCGAGAACTCAGTGATTCAAAATACAACGAACGTCGCGCAGAGTGTGAAGCTGTACTGTTGGCTTTGAAAAGCAGCTTATCCATCAGTGCGTTGTGTGAGTTGAGTTTAGAGCAGTTTCATGCTCATGCGCATCTGATCGAAAATGCTGTTCAGCGCCAGCGTGCGTTGCATGCTGTGAGCGAAAACCAGCGCACCTTGGAGGCAGTGGGTGTCTTGCAACAGGGCGATTTAAACGCTTTTGGAGCGTTGATGAATGCATCGCACGTGTCTTTACGTGATGATTATGCGGTGACGGGAGTGCATTTGGATGCATTGGTCAATGCCGCATGGCAGCACGGTGCAGTGGGTGCGCGCATGACGGGTGCTGGTTTTGGTGGTTGTACGGTGATGCTTGTGCCCGCCGATCACGTGAATGAATTTAAAGCCAAAGTCGGTGCGGACTACACCGCAGCCACAGGCTTTGTGGCGACATTTTATGATGTGCGCATCGGTGATGGCGCACGTTTTTTAGGGGCAGCATGATGGTGTGTACTGCGATTGCCCAGCTTGTCGCGTATGGCATTGAGCAACAACTGTGCTTACCCAGCGATGCGCTCTATGTGCGCCACCGTTTGATGGCGTTGTTGAAGCAAGACACATGGCTTGAGCCGAGTGCAGCGCCCATTGCACCTGCATTTGGGTGCGTACAAGCGGTGTTGGATGAGCTGTTGGCGTGCGCGTTGGAGCGCAAACTGTTGCCAAATGATGGCATCACACAAAAAGATTTGTTTGATACGGCGTTGATGGATTGTCTGTTGCCGCCACCATCCGTGGCGCAACGTGCCTTTGCAGACGACTTGGCTCAATCGCCCGCACAAGCGACGGATGCGTATTATCATCAATCACGCGCCAGCAATTATGTGCGTGTGGCACGGATTGCGAAAAATTTAACATGGGTGTACGACAGTCCTTTTGGTGCTTTGGATGTCACTGTGAACCTGTCTAAGCCAGAGAAAGACCCCAAGGCGATCATTGCGGCGGGCTCAAGTAAAAGTGACACGTACCCATTGTGTTTGCTGTGCCGAGAAAATGAAGGCTATGCGGGGCGAGTCGATCATCCCGCGCGGCAGAACCTGCGTTTGATGCCTTTGAATTTGTGCGATGAGCCTTGGTTTTTGCAGTATTCACCGTATGAATACTACACTGAGCATTGCATTGTGTTGAAGGCGACCCATGAACCGATGTCGATTTCAAGTCAAACCTTTGCCCGTTTGCTGTCGTTTGTTGAGCAGTTCCCACATTATTTTGTGGGTTCAAATGCTGACTTGCCGATTGTGGGTGGTTCGATATTGAGTCACGATCATTTTCAGGGGGGGCGTTATGAATTTGCGATGGCAAATGCGCAGCCTTTGCATTCACAAGTGTCCAGCCAACAACCTGATGTGACCATGCACCTTTTGCATTGGCCGATGTCGGTGGTGCGTTTGGTCGGAGAGCGAGCCGCGAGTGTGCTGTCGGTGGCCGACGATGTGTTGCGTCGTTGGCGGGCATACAGTGATGCTTCAGTCGAGGTCTTGGCATTTTCGGGTGATGACCATGTGCCGCACAACACCATCACGCCGATAGCCCGTCAACGCAATGGATTGTTTGAATTGGATTTGGTGTTGCGCAACAATCGCACGTCAGCTGAACACCCCCTTGGGATTTTTCATCCACATGAAGAGCTGCATCACATTAAAAAAGAAAACATTGGTTTAATTGAAGTGATGGGTTTGGCGGTATTGCCTGATCGCTTGGCTGCGTCGATGGCAATCATGCAACGTTGTCTTGAAGGACAAGAGCAGTTCAGTGATCACCCTGAGTTGAGTGCACATGCCGCATGGTTTGCAGCCGTGGCGGCCGAATACGATGGTCAGAGTGATGCGCAAACATTTGTGCGCGCTCAAGTGGGGCGCGTGTTTGAACAGGTGCTGGTTCACGCGGGTGTGTTTAAGCAAACGGATGAAGGCATTGCAGCCTTTAAGAAATTTTTAAGCAATTTTTAAAGCATTTTTAAGCAGATAGACAGCAGCGCGTATAGGAAAATGTTTGTTGCTTCTCACAAAGACCAAACATTTACTGTTTCCATGCGTTATTAACAAGGTCATAAAGTCAATATGGGTATTGTTCAGACACACATTCAGATCGGCGATCAGGATGTACGGCATTTTATATTGACCAATCAGCATGGTATGGTGGTTGAGTTGATGAACTGGGGGGCGACCTTGGTTGACGTGTGCACAGCGGATCGCCATGGGGTGGTCGAAAGTGTCACACTGGCACACGAGGCCATCGACAGTTATCGGGAGAATGGGCCTTATTTTGGTTGCATTGTGGGTCGAGTCGCGGGACGAATTGCCCATGGGCGGTTTCATTTGAACGGTACAGACCATCAATTACCGAACAATCAAGGGGAGCACCATCTGCACGGTGGTGCCGCTGCGATGAGCCACCAAGTGTGGCAAGTGGGGGCAGTGAGTGAGTCTGAACAGGGCTTGAGCGTGGCCTTTCATTATCGAAGTGTGGCGAATGAAAATGTTTATCCTGGCACATTGGATGTCACGGTCATCTACACTTTAAGTGATGACAACCAACTCACTGTGGATTACCAAGCGAATACGGATGCGCCGACGCTTTGCAATTTGACCCACCACGCCTATTTTAATTTGTCGGGGAACACACAGCGTACGGTGCATGATCATGTTCTGCAAGTGCAAGCGGGCGCCGTGTGCGAGATGGATGCTGATTTGTTGGTCACAGGGGGGGAGTGGCCGGTGGCGAACAGTGACTTTGATTTTTGCGCTCCGCGCACTTTGGATGCCACACTGCGCAGCGATGATGTGCGTTTGGCTTTGGCGCGTGGAATTGACCATTATTTTGTGCTGGATGATGTGACTGCACATCAACCTCAAGTGGTGGTGTTGGATGGGCTCAGTGGTCGCCGTTTACAGGTGTTTACGGATCAGCCGTGTGTTGTGCTGTACGCGCACAACTATGCAGGGAATGAAGCTTTACGCCACGGTGTGGTGGGGCAATCACACGATGCATTGTGCATTGAAACACAAAAATTACCACATCGATCCGCATCAAATGGCGACCATGCCGCGGCACTCTATCCCAATCAAACATATCGCCAACACACACGATTTTGTTTCGATGTGGTGTGATCATGGCGCTCATGAGGCCAGAGTTTAGTGGCATGCTGAAGAAAATACGATAAAGTGCAGTTTGACTTACAATTAAAATAAAGGTGACAAGATGTATTTAGGTGTGGACTATTACCCCGAACAGTGGGTGCAATTGGGTGCCGCTATGGTGGATGAGGACATGGCGCGCATGCGTGACTCAGGCATGAACATCATTCGCATCGGTGAATTTGCTTGGCATATGATGGAGGCCACAGAAGGGAAATTTGATTTTTCATTTTTTGATGATGTGATTGAAAAAGCCAAGCGCCACGGCTTGAATGTCATGTTTGGCACACCCACGGCGACTTTTCCTGCGTGGTTGGCGAAAGCACATCCATCGATTTTGTCACATCGTGCACCGGGTCAAGCCCATGCTTTTGGAGGGCGGCGTGAGTACTGCTTCAACTCGCCGGTGTACCGTGAATACGCACGTCGGATTGTGAAAAAGTTGGTTCAGCACTACGCTGATGAGCCTGCCATCATTGCATGGCAGATCGACAATGAGTTTGGCCATGAAGGTTCAGATCAATGCTATTGCGATCAATGTCACCATGCCTTTCAAGCCTTTTTGCGCGATAAATTTGATGACAATATTCGAACGCTGAATGAGGCTTATGGGACCATTTTTTGGGGGCAAACTTACAATGATTTCATTGAAATTCCCATGCCAACGTCGACCATCACCACGCACAACCCTGCGTTGCGCTTGGATTGGGCGCGTTTTCGTTCTCACACCATGAATGAATTTGCCAACATTCAAATCAGTGCAGTGAAAGCCTTGCGTGGTGCGCATCAGCAAATCACGCATAATTTATTTGGTGGTTTTTTTAATGTGGCCTGTGATCAAAATGAATTGGTCAAAGATTTGGATTTTGTGTCGTATGACAATTACCCTGTGTGGGGTGGTTTGACCGCCCCGATTCCACCCGCACAAATCGCCATGACGCTGGATTATATCCGTGGTTTGAAACAAAAGAATTTTTGGATTGTTGAAGAGCTCATGGGTGCGCAAGGTCACAATCAAATCGGCTATTTACCGAGACCCAACCAAGCCAAACTGTGGGCGCACCAAGCCATGGCGCGTGGATGCGAGCATCTGCTGTTTTTCCGCTGGCGCGGCATGGATCGTGGTGCGGAACAGTTTTGTTTGGGTATTCTTGATGTCGATAATCAAGACAACCGAAAATTGGCTGAAGTGCAATCGTTCATTCGTGACATCAAGCCACACGCTGCTGCATTGTGTCAGCCGATTCACGCATCGGTGGCTGTGCTGTACGATTTCGACAACATTCAATCGTGGCTGATTCAACAGCAATCCGCCACTTTTGACTTCACCCAAGAGTTCATGCGTTTGTATGCGCCATTTCATGCGCACAACGTGATGACGGATGTTTTGAGCGTTGATAAAGATTTCTCACATTACAAAGTCCTTGTTTTGCCCGCCATGCAGATCATGGACGAGGTTTTGGTGGCACGTTTGACAGCGTTTGTTGAGCAAGGCGGCACGCTGGTCACGGGTTTTAGAACCGCGATCAAAAACCGTGACAACAACCTGCACCTGCTCACCCATGCGCCCGCGCTCATTGGCGACCTGCTTGGCGTCATTGCGCGTGAGGGTGAAGCGTTGGTGGATGCGCAGGTGGAGATCAGTGGCGAAGGTCAATTTGCTGGACAAAAGGGCTCGGTTACGGTTTGGCGAGACATGCTGGATCTGACCACGGCGACATCGCTGTATCGCTACGCGGATGATTTTTATCAAGATAAAACCTGTGTCTCACGCAATGTGTATGGTCAAGGTTGTGCGTATGTCGTTGGGGGTGGCGTGGATGAAGCGGTTTTGTTTAATTTGGCCGCACACATTTTACACGAGCAAAACATCCCAGCCGTCGATACACCTGCTGGTGTGGAGCGGATTGAGCGTGGTTGTTTGAGTGTTGTGCTCAATCACAACTCGACATCACGCGCATTACCTGATGTGGAATTGCCTGCTTTTGGGGTGTTGTTTGAATAGGTGTTCATAAAAATGACGATGAATTCTTTGTCTTCGTCTTTTCGATGTTTTTGCGCTCAGTTGTCAGCTGTTGAGCGTTGTTAAGCACCTCCGCAAGTGCAACACCTTGATTCCAACCATATTGATAGTTGTAAGCTGTACTTTATCGCTTCAGGCGTTTTATGCGAAACATCATCACCTCATGAGGTGAGGTTAAAACGATTATGTTTCATGCTGAACCTTTCATGCCCATGCGGGAAATGGCGGCACGGGATGTTTTAGCGAATGGTTTATGCTGACATTCATTTTTAGAGGTCAACATATGAAAGCCTAATGAGCATGCTCGAAGGCGTTGGGCATTCTACCCATTGAAGAAAAAGTGTTAAAGCAATTGATAACAAGTGTGAGTGCGCTTATCCAACAATTGCCTTGAATGACCTAATTTTTTCGACGTGCTCGTGCTCGCGCCAATGCGGCTTCGACGATGGACAATTTACGTGCGGTGTCCTCATCGACATGTTGGCCTTGTGCTGAAAGTTGTGCATGTTTGGCTTGAGATCTTTTGATGCGTTGCTCGTTCAGGTCATTTTTTTCACGTTGCAAACGCATGTTTCTAAATTCAAATTGTTCGCGCGCGCGCTGCGCTTGCGCTTGATTCCAACCCGTGTCTTGCGCCAGCGGCATGTCGATGCAATCCACGGGGCAGGGCGGTACGCACAAGCCGCAACCTGTACACAGATCGCTGAGCACCACGTGCATGTGTTTCGATGTGCCGATGATGGCATCGACGGGGCAGGCTTGAATGCACTTGGTGCAACCGATGCAGTCGGCTTCAATGATTTTGGCCTCATGACGGGGCATTTCAAAGCCATTGGCAGGGTTGAGGGGCAGGATCGGGCGCGCAGTGATCTTTGACAACAGTGCGATTCCTGCTGCACCACCAGGTGGGCACTGGTTGATGTCCACATGATCAAAAACGATGGCACGCGCGTAAGGCGCACAACCTGTATAGCCGCACTGTGTGCACTGCGTTTGAGGCAGCGCGTCGTTGATGCGGTGAACCAGTTGCTCGAGCTTGAGGGCGGTGGAGTTGGTGTCGATGTCGCTGGGCATGAGGGCTGTCTTGTTTGAATTCATAGGGTCAATCTTAAAGTAACATTTTATTTTTGCAATGCTTTAATTAAAAGAGAAAAATAGGCTTTTAGTGAAACATTGGCACGGCATCTGGTAAAAAAGACACCTCTGGATCAACACCCTCTAAGCATGACAAGCTCAGCTTGTCTGTGAATCATGATGATTTTAAAAATACAAATCCGCACGTTGATCACGTGCGGATTGTTGTTTTACCTTGAAGAGAGGTTTATTTTTTTACTTCGTTGTCTTTTTTGACATTGGCGATGCCCGCATAGTCAATTTTAACAGCCGCAGCAGAGGTTTCTGCTTTAATTTCATCGGCGGTCTCTGATGACTTCACCACCTCCGTTGTTTTGATTTCAATGGCCTTTGTTTCAGCCTTTAACTCTTTAACAACGGGCGCTTTTTTAGCCTTCGCCACCACAGGTTTTGCTTCAACCCGTGTTGGTTGGGCTGCTTTAACCGTTGCTGGTGTGTTTGTCTGAACCACAGGTGCATTTTTTTGTGTTGGCGCCACAGCAGGCGTCAGCTCAAATGAAGGGGGCTCAATGGATTCAACGGGTGTTGCGTCCATAGTGGCTGGTGACACTGACTTAACAGGCGTTGCCGCTTTCACTTTAACTGGCTTAAGCTTGGCTTCGGCTTTCGCGATAGTTTGAGCCACAGCTGCTGTGTTTTTAACATCTGCTTTGGCTTGTGCCACTTTTGTAACAGGTTTTATTGCCGTTGCCTCAGTTTTAACTGTGGGTGTTGGCTTGGCAACAGCCGTTTTACTTGCTTTGGGTGGGGCCGCCGTAACCTTAGCATCCGCTGTTGCAGCAGTGACTTTGGTGGTCGCTTGTGTTGTGGATGTGCTGAGTGCTACGGCTTGGGTTTTTTTCTCATCCTGAATGTCATTGGTTTTGGCTTGAACGTCAACGGTTTTGCTTTGCGCGTTGGCCATGGCTGATTTTTTCTCAAATGATGCAATAAAATCACGCACTTCGGGGTAAACCAACTCACGCCAACGGCGGCCAGAGAAAATGCCATAATGACCTGCACCGATTGCCGTGTAGTGTTTTTTATCTGCTTTTGAAATGCCAGAGCATAAATCCAATGCTGCTTTGGTTTGGCCTGGACCTGAAATGTCGTCCAATTCGCCTTCAATTGTCAATAAACCAATGTTTTTGATGTCTTCTGGGGCGACGCGATGCCCATTCACATGCCATGTTCCACGAGGTAAAGCATGTTCTTGGAATACAATTTGGATGGTGTCGAGGTAGAACTCAGCTGGCAGATCCAACACCGCATTGTATTCATCGTAAAATTGGCGGTGTTGCTCAGTGTCTTCATCATCGCCTTTGAGCAAATTGAGGTAATAATCCCAATGTGAGCTGGCATGGCGACCGGGGTT
This sequence comes from uncultured Burkholderiaceae bacterium, assembly GCA_937862905.1. GTDB lineage: Bacteria > Pseudomonadota > Gammaproteobacteria > Burkholderiales > Burkholderiaceae > Hydromonas. The sequence goes on from CALMCL010000199.1 coordinate 19,826, forward strand.
CATCGCAACGAATCCAGCGTGTTGCAAGAAGCCTGGGTAAACGTGGCGCATGTAGCCCGGGTATTTCGTGGGCACGGTGTAAATCACATTGGTTTGAAACCATGACAATGGACGTTCAGTGGCCAAATCATTGACTTCAGTGGGGCTGTGGCGTGTGTCGATTGGGCCGCCCATCATGGTCATGGACAAGGGCAATTGCTCGCCAGCACTGGCCATCAATGAGACCGCAGCCAAAACGGGTACGGTGGGTTGGCAAACTGAGAGCAGGTGTACTTTGCTGCCCAGTTGGCGGATGAAGTCTTGGATGTAATGAATGTAATCGTTGATGCCAAAAGAGCCTTCAGACAGCGGCACCATGCGTGCATCAATCCAGTCGGTGATGAAGACGTTGTGGTCTTGCAGCAAAGTGCGCACAGTGTCGCGCAGCAAAGTGGAATGATGACCTGATAAAGGGGCGCACACCATGACAGTCGGGCTGTTTTTTGCCACATCAGCAGGGACATCACGAACAAATTCGATTAAATTACAAAATGCGTGTTTGATGGCTGTCCGCTCGGTAATGGCTGTTTCTTTGCCATTGACTTGAACTGAGCTGATGTTAAAGGCTGGTTTTTCGTATTCTTTACCTAAACGGTGCAGGAGCTCAAAACCAGCATACATGTGCTGACCTGCAGTGGTGTAAGCCCATGGGTTCATTGGGCTTGAAGCAATCTGCGCGACATGATGTGCGGCATTGGTCAGGGGTTTCAATAAGGCACGTTGCCATTCACGAACTTGATAGAGCATAGTTTTCCAATCGGGTCTTAATTGAATCAGGTGTTATGAGAAATCTACGGGTTTAGTCATTCTATTGTCATAAAAGGATGGGTTATTATGCCGTTTTTATCGTACCAGTGCACATAAAAATACGGTTTTGCGCATTTTTAGCTCAAAAGAACAGCGATGATGCCAAGAACGGCAGGAACTGTTTGAATATAAAGGATTTTTTTTGAAGCTGTCAGCGCCCCGTAAACTCCAGCGATGGCGACACAGCACAAGAAAAACAATGCGATTTGTTTGGCAAATATTGGGTTTGGGTGCAGCAAAGACCAAAGCAGTCCTGCGGCCAGAAAGCCGTTGTATAGGCCTTGATTGGCCGCCAGTGTTGTGGTTTGAGCTGTGAACTCAGGCGTGAGGTTGAATGCTTTTTGCCCTTTGGGTGTGTTCCACCAAAACATTTCTAAAACAAGGATGTACGCATGTAAAAAGGCAATGAAAGCAATAAATACACAAGCGATGGTTGACATATGATGTTCCACAAAGGTTAATCGCAAAGTAAAGTCCTATTTTGCGGGGGGTGTTTAAGAGAAATTGTTTGAATGAACAATAAATACAGCGCTTGGAATACGGATCGCGCGCAACACAAGAGCATCACATAGGGCGCACACAATATGATATTCGCGCACCGATGATTGAACTGCCATGATTGAATTGTCAAATTTTTTAAAAAGCGACTGTCAATGCAGTCGCTTTTTGTTTTTTGATTATAGGCCATAAACACACATGATGCGGGTTGAGCCATCGTGCATCAACGTTTTGCTTTATGCCCAAATCGGCGAGCAATTTTCTCAAC
>CALMCL010000200.1 GCA_937862905.1 uncultured Burkholderiaceae bacterium
GATTCTATCAAATTCAACGTGCTTGATGTGAAGTCAAAAGATTTAATCCGTTGGTTCAAACAAGTGAGTGGTGGTGCAATTGCAAGGACGTGCCATGTATAAAGGTATTTCAGCATTGGCGTTGGATGCGAAGGGGAGGATGCTAATTCCGACCAAGTATCGCGATGCGTTGGCTGTGCAGTGTGGAGGTCAATTGACATTGACCCGCCACCCGCACGGCTGTTTGCTGTTGTTGCCACGCACGGTGTGGGCTGATATGGAGCGTGAGATTGCGGCTTGGCCGATGGCTGCGCGGCCTTGGCAGCGGATTTTTATGGGCAATGCGACCGACATTGAAATTGACAGTGCGGGTCGCATTTTACTTGCGCCTGAATTGCGCGCCAAAGCGGGTTTGACCAAAGATGTGGTGATGCTGGGCATGGGCACGCATTTTGAAATTTGGGATGCGGCGCAACACGATGCAAATGAGGAGGCGACATTGGAAGCAGGCATGCCTGAGGTTTTGAATGGATTTTCGTTTTGAGTGCTGAGCAAATGGATGCGGAGCATATCACCGTTATGTTGCATGAGGCAGTTGATGCCTTGGATGTTCAACCTAACGGTGTCTATGTGGATGGTACTTTTGGGCGCGGAGGGCACAGCCGCTTGATTTTGAGTCGGTTGTCGGCGCAAGGGCAATTGTGGGTGTTTGATAAAGACCCGCGTGCGATTGCAGTGGCGCAAGCATTGGCTGCAAACGATGCCCGTGTGCATGTGGTGCATGACAGTTTTATCTCGGTTGATCGGTATTTGAACGCAAACAGCGTCAATGGCGTCTTGCTCGATTTGGGTGTGAGTTCACCGCAAATTGATGATGCGGAGCGAGGCTTTAGCTTCCGTTTTGATGGCCCGTTGGACATGCGCATGGATGACAGCCGAGGTGTGAGCGCAGCACAATGGATTGCAAATGTTGATGAGGCGGAGCTGGCACGGGTGATCAAAGAGTATGGTGAAGAACGTTATGCCAAGCCGATTGCCAAAGCGATTGTGGCGCGACGGGTCAATCAAGCTTTTGAGCGCACATTGGATTTGGCAAAAGTGGTGGCCAGCCAGATTCGAGGCTTTGAAAAAGGTCAAAATCCGGCAACACGGACGTTTCAAGCCATCCGCATTGCTGTGAATGCGGAGTTGAGTGAGTTGGATGCCGTGTTAGAAAGTGCTTTGACCGTTTTGGCTGCGCAGGGGCGTTTGTCGGTGATCAGTTTTCATTCGCTGGAGGATCGTCGGGTCAAGCAATTCATTGCGAAGTATGCAAAGCATGATCCATCGCTGTCGAAGTTGCCGTTGCGTGAAGATCAGCTGCCGCCATTGCTTTTGCGGAGCTTGGGTAAAGCAAAGGCGAGTGCCGCCGAGGTTGAGGCCAATCCGCGCTCTCGCTCTGCTGTTTTGAGGGTTGCATTAAAAAATACCCCGCTTTAAGCGAAAAAATAGGTTGTGAGTGGTTGTTCGGGTTGTCCGCATTGCGCGGGCTTTGTTTTTAGGTTAAAGATTTTTTATAGGCGAGGGGTGCAAAAGCCCTCGAATCATAATTATGTTGGCTTGGCGGAGTACGATTCTATTGTTGGGCTTGGTGATTGCATGCGCAATGGCCGTGGTCAACGTGCGCTATCAAGCCCGCAGTGCAGTGATTTCACTTGAGAAAATACGCCAACAGGAACAGCAGTTGCAAGTCGAGTGGAGCACCTTGCAGGTGCAACAAGTGGCCGCGTCAAAAAATGACCATATTGCAGAGCAAGTAGCGAAACAAAACATGCAACGCGTCAACCCCAGTGTGACCCATTACCTGATGTCAGATGGCTCCACGCCGCAGGCCCCATCGGCTGCTGTTGCGACGGCGCCCAATACACCTGTGGCACCAATGAAGGCGGTGAAGCCATGACATCGCGCACACACTACACCCCGCCGCGCCACAATGGTTCAATGGGTGCTCAAAAGTCGCCACCAGAGAAGGCCATTCCTGTGGCCAAGTTAGAGCAATGGCGTTCGAGTTTTTTATTGGCATTGATCATGCTGGCGATGGCCGTGTTGGCCTTGTGGGCGGTATGGTTGCAGCTGATCAGCAATGACTTTTTGCAGGCCAAAGGGGCGGCACGTTACTCGCGCTTATTGGAAATTGCTGCACCACGTGGCAAAATTTATGATCGAAACATGCTTGTGTTGGCCTCGAATGTGCCTGCTCGTGCCATTTGGATCATTCCCGAAGAGGTCAAAATGACCGCCACGCAAGAGGCGAATTTGGCAAAACTACTGGGCATCAGCGTGACGGATGTCCGTAAGAAAATGGCCAAAGACGATAAACGTTTCGTGTATTTGCGCCGTCAAGTTGATCAAGATGTGGCAGACAAAATCAAAGAAATGAACATTCCAGGTGTGTATTCTCAAAAAGAAGTTAAACGCGATTACCCGCAGGGTGATGTTTTTGCGCATTTGACAGGATTCACCAACATTGAAGGCGATGGTCAGGATGCGATTGAATGGGCTTATAACAAAACCATTGAAGGCAAGCCGGGTTCTCGCCGCGTGATCCGCGATCGCATCGGTAATGTGATTGAAGACGAGGGCGTGGTTGAGGCAGCTGTGCCTGGTCAGGACGTGGTGTTGTCCTTGGATGCGCGTGTGCAATACATTGTGTTCAATGCCTTGCGCGAAGTGGTGGATGTGAAGCATGCCAAAAGTGCATCGGCCATGGTGGTTGATACGCAGACTGGTGAAGTGTTGGCCATGGCCAATTATCCTTCCTTTGATCCCAATAAGCGGTCGGGCATGACGGGCGATCAATTGCGTAACCGTGCTTTGACCGATGTGTTTGAGCCGGGTTCAACATTAAAGCCATTTTCAGTGTCCTTGGCTTTGGAGGAGGGGTTGGTCACGCCGACAACCATCATTGATGCGCAGGGCGGGCGTTTGCAAATTGGCGATGCCAATATCAGTGACTCGCATCCAAACGGTGCGTTGACGGTTGAACAGGTGATTCAAAAATCATCCAACGTCGGCACAAGCAAAATTGCATTGAAATTGAAACCTGTCGACATGTGGACGATGTTCAACAGCTTGGGCTTTGGCCAAAGCTATAAAGTGGGTTTCCCATCGGTGGCGGCTGGTATTTTGCGCCCATACAAAAACTGGCAGCCGATTGAGCAAGCAACCATGTCTTATGGACACGGCATCGCCATGTCCTTGCTGCAATTGACTCATGCTTACACCGTTTTCGCGCGTGATGGTGAGTTGATTCCATTGACATTCATTAAGGCCAGTAACTCAGATGTGGTTTCAGGCACCAAGGTTTTTTCGCCCAAAACCATGGCCGCCATGCGCAAGATGATGGAGATGGCGACAGAGCCGGGAGGCACTGCACCGAAGGCTCAAGTGATTGGTTACCGTGTGGCGGGTAAAACAGGTACGGCCTATAAAGTTGAAGGCAATGGCTACAACAAAAATAAATACGTCGCGTCATTTGCAGGTTTAGCACCTGCCTCTAAGCCACGCATCATCGTGACGGTGATTGTCGATGAGCCGCCAGAAGCAGAGCACTTTGGTGGTTTGATCGCTGCACCTGTGTTCAGTCAAATCGTCAGCGAGACCTTGCGCACATTGTCGGTTGCGCCTGATGCACCTTATAAAACAGCGGTTGTCACCGATGGTGTTGGGGAGTCCATGTAATGAGAGCCAATCAATTAACCCCTGAACAAAAACAACGTTGTCAGCAAGCCGTGACATGGTTGCAAGCCTGTCAAGTGACGGGCTTGTCCAGTGATTCTCGCCATGCGGGCGCACATGATGCCTTCGTGGCCTATGCTTTTGATGCCCGCAACGATGGCCGCCATTACATGGCGCAAGCGATTGAACGTGGGATCAAAGCCGTTTTGTGGCAAGAAGACCATCAAGCGATACCAGCTATGACCGCAGCCAACTTGGGTGTGCCAGAGTTGAATGTTTGTGCGGGTCATGTTGCCCATGCATTTTATGGTGAACCATCGAATGCAATGAAGATGATCGCTTTGACGGGCACGAATGGCAAAACCTCATGTGCACAATGGTTGGCTCAATTGTTGACCGCTCTGGGTCAACGGTGCGCCATGATGGGCACTTTGGGCGTTGGGTTTGTTGATGCGATGAAAGAAACGGGTTTTACCACGCCGCAAGCGATTGAGGTGCACCATTTGCTGGCTGAGCTTCAGGCGAAAGGTGCGCAAGCGGTTGCCATGGAGGTGTCGTCGCACGCGCTGGAGCAAGGGCGTGTCAATGGCGTGTCTTTTGATGTGGCTTTATTCACCAATTTATCTCGCGATCATTTGGATTACCACGGCAGCATGGCTGAATATGAGGCCGCCAAAGCCCGCTTGTTCACATGGCAAGGTTTGCAAACCGCTGTCATTAACACCGATGACGAAGCGGGTGTGCGCATGGCGGCGGTGGCTAAAACGAATGACATTCGTGTGATTGCTTATGGTTTAAAACCCGCTCCCAAGGGCGTGGACGCGTATCTCCAAGCCACGGCAATCGACCAATCGGGTGCCCGCACCGTATTCACCTTGCATGATGGTGATGCAGTGCATTCGGTCGTCAGCAGTGTGGTGGGTGAGTTCAATGTGATGAATTTGCTGGGTGTTTTTGGCGTGTTGAAAGCGCTTGGTTTTGCACTCAGCGACCTGTTGCCTTTGTGTTCAGCCATTCAGGCTGCACCGGGCCGCATGCAGCGTTTCGGTGGTGATGCCGCGCCGTTGGCGGTGGTGGATTTTGCACACACCCCTGATGCATTGGAAAAAACATTACAGGCTTTGCAGCCGATTGCTGCGGCTCGTGGTGGGCGTGTGGTGTGTGTGTTTGGCTGCGGTGGTGACCGCGATGCAGGCAAGCGTCCTCAAATGGGTGAAATTGCTGCACGCATGGCCGATGTCGTTGTGATCACCAGTGACAACCCTCGCACAGAAGAGCCCAATGGCATCGTGGCACAAATTGCCCAAGGGGCGGCGCATGGCACAGCACACGTGCTCATTGAGGTGGATCGTCGCGTGGCGATTGATGCCGCCATTGCACAAGCAGATATGGCCGACGTGGTGCTGGTTGCTGGCAAGGGGCATGAGGCCTATCAAGACATCATGGGTGTGAAGCACCCGTATTCAGATTTAGAACAAGTTAATCAAGCCATTCAAAAGTGGTTGTTAGAAAAGAAGAGGGCATGATGAGTGAAGTGGTCATGGGTTCTTTGGCTCAAGTTGCACAATGGGTCAATGGGGCACAAGTCAAAACAGAACAACGCGCGGTGACATTTAACCGCGTATGCACAGACACGCGCACCGTCCAAGAGGGTGATGTGTTTGTGGCCATTAAAGGTGAGCGTTTTGACGCGCATGATTTTTTGTCAGAATTAGAGCTTGGGCAGGTGTCGGCGGTGATTGCAACGCATGTGCCCGATGGATTTGAGTTGCCCTATGTGCTGGTGAGTGACACTCGCATCGCTTTGCAGCAATTGGCGCATGGTTGGCGCATGCGGTTTAATTTACCGTTGGTTGTGGTCACGGGCAGCAATGGTAAAACCACGGTCAAAGAAATGATCGCGTCAATTTTGCATGCGGCACACGGTGGCGATTATTTGGCGACACGGGGAAATTTTAACAATGACATCGGTTTGCCGATGACCTTGCTTAATTTGACCGCAGAACATCGTGCGGCGGTGATCGAACTGGGCATGAATCACCCAGGCGAAACAGCGGAGCTCGCGCCTTTGGCCGCGCCCACCGTTGTGCTCATTAACAATGCGCAGCGTGAGCACCAAGAGTTCATGCAAACCGTACAAGCGGTTGCCGAAGAGCACGCCGATGCCTTGAATGCCTTACCCAAAGCAGGTGTTGCCGTATTCCCAGCCGATGATGCGCACGCAGGGGTGTGGCGTGCTCGCGCCATTGAACGTGAGTTGACTGTGTATGATTTCAGTTTGAATGAGCACGCGGGTGCAGCATTCACTGCGCGTTATGAGTTGGGTTTGCATGCTTCAACGGTTCAATTGGTGACGCCGCAGGGCCAATGCACCACTCAATTGAATATTCCTGGTGTGCACAATGTACACAATGCGCTGGCCGCATGTGCCGCCGCATCGGCCATGAACGTGCCGTTGGATGTGATTGCGCAAGGTTTGTCCGCATTTTTGCCTGCAAAAGGGCGTTTGCAAACACACCGTTTGGGCGATGGCGTGACATTGATCGATGACACTTACAATGCCAATCCTGACTCGGTGCGTGCCGCCATTGATGTGCTCGCAGGCAGTGCAGGACGCAAGATATTGGTGTTGGGTGACATGGGTGAAGTGGGCGATCAAGGCCAAGTGTTTCACGAGGAAATTGGGGTTTATGCCAAAACACGTGGCATTGATGTCTTTGTTGCTGCGGGCGAGTTGATGCGTTTTGCCGTGGCCAGTTTTGGCATGGGGGCGCAACACATGGATGATGTAGAGGCCATCGCCGCCGCAGTGGTGGGACACATGCAAACAGGTGCGGCGCACACCATTTTAATTAAAGGCTCTCGTTTCATGGGGATGGAACGGGTGGTGGCGGCTTTGCTGTCTGCCAGTGAGTCCCTCAATTCAACCCAGTCATAATAAGAACAGGCAGACAAAATGTTACTCGAAATCGCCAAATGGCTTGCACAAGATGTTCGTTTTTTTAATGTGTTTAATTACTTGACCTTGCGTGCGGTACTGGCTTGTGCCACCGCATTGATCATCGGTTTGGTGGCAGGCCCCAAGGTCATCCGCAAACTGGCTGAAATGAAGTTTGGTCAAGCGGTGCGCACCGATGGTCCGCAAACGCATTTGGTTAAGCAAGGCACGCCGACCATGGGTGGTGTGTTGATGTTGATTTCGATTGGCATTTCAGTGTTGCTGTGGGGGGATTTGTCGAATCGTTTCATTTGGATTGTGATGCTGGTGACGATGGGGTTTGGCTGGATTGGTTGGGCAGATGATTATCGAAAAGTGGTGAACCGCGATCCGAATGGCATGCCCTCGCGTGAAAAATTCATGTGGCAAACCATCATTGGTGGTGTGGCTGCGGTGGGTTTGGTGTTCTCAGTTTCCGCTTCATCGGAATTGCATACGTTTGGTTTGTTTTGGGAGTGGCTCAAAAGTGGCATGACCATGCCTTTGCCGAACAAGGCTGATTTGATCGTTCCTTTTTTCAAAACCATCAGCTATCCGTTGGGTGTGTTTGGCTTTGTGATTTTGTCGTATTTGGTGATCGTTGGAACAAGCAATGCAGTCAATTTAACGGACGGCTTGGATGGTTTGGCGATCATGCCCACTGTGATGGTGGGCTCGGCCTTGGGCTTGTTTGCTTATATTTCAGGCAATGCCAACTATGCCAATTATTTATTGTTGCCAAACATCCCTGGCGCGGGCGAGGTGTTTGTGTTTTGCGCAGCGATGGCGGGTGCAGGCTTGGCTTTTTTATGGTTCAACGCATATCCCGCACAAGTGTTTATGGGTGATGTCGGCGCTTTGGCTTTGGGTGGCGCGCTGGGTACGATTGCAATCATTGTGCGCCAAGAAATTTTGCTGTTCATCATGGGCGGGGTGTTTGTGGTGGAGGCTTTGTCCGTGATGTTGCAGGTGAGTTATTTCAAATACACCAAAAAACGTTATGGCCAAGGCCGTCGCATTTTACTGATGGCACCGTTGCACCATCACTTTGAGCAAAAAGGCTGGCGTGAAACGCAGGTGGTGGTGCGTTTCTGGATCATCACCATGATGTTGGTGTTGGTTGGTTTGGCGAGCATTAAGTTGCGCTGATTCAACAGCGCACGCACATCACAAGTAACGTTATGCCTTTGAATGAATTTGAAATTGAAAGTGTCTCAATGACAACAATGCAGTTGGTCGTCGGTTTGGGTGAGTCGGGTTTGGCGATGGTGCGCCACGCCGTGTCATGTGATGCGCCTGTCTGTGCCTATGATTCGCGCGAAGCCCCCCCACAGTTGGCGACAGTACATGAATGCTATCTAGGCGTGACGGTGTTGTGTGGTGAGTTTAAAAATGAATACCTCGATGGCGTGCATGAAATTGCGGTCAGTCCTGGTTTGAGTCCACACGCAGAACCCCTGCGCCATATTTTGCAACAGGCGGCCGAGCGAGGCATTCCAGTGGTGGGCGAGTTGTCGGTGTTTACGCGGGCATTGGCGCATTTAAAAGAGACGCAAGGTTATGCACCTCATGTGCTCGCGGTGACAGGAACGAATGGCAAAACTACGGTGACCTCGTTGACGCGCCATTTGTGTGAAGCGGCAGGTGTGTCTGCGGTGGCGGCTGGCAACATCAGTCCCTCGATGATGGATGCCTTGTGTGATGCGCAAGCCGCCGATGCGTTACCGCAAGTATGGGTTCTGGAGTTGTCGAGTTTTCAACTGCAATGGGCTCAGGACTTTAATCCAGATGCTGCAACGGTGCTCAACATCAGTCAAGACCATTTGGACTGGCACGCCGATGAAGCCGAGTATGTGCAAGCAAAAGCGAATGTTTTTGGTGAAACATCCGTGCGGGTGTTGAACCGCGATGATGCGGTGACCATGGCAATGGCCGCAGCCGATGTGCCCGTCGTAAGTTTTGGCATGGGCATGCCGAATGCCGATGGACAGTATGGTTTGTGGTTGGATGGCGCGATGGATTGGTTGGCCGTGTCCACGGCGGTTGAAGCGGATGCGACACGCAAGAAGCGTGGAAAAGTAGAGCAAGCGCCAGAAATTCAGTTGCAACGTTTGATGCCCGCCGATGCCCTGCGCATTCGCGGTCGTCACAATGCGATGAATGCACTGGCGGCCTTGGCGTTGTGTCGGGCAGTTGATTTGCCATTGGCAAAATTGTTGCATGGCTTGCGCAGCTACGAGGGTGAACCACATCGCGTGCAGTGGATTGCCAAGGTCAACGGCGTGGATTTTTTTGATGACAGCAAAGGCACCAATGTCGGTGCGACATTGGCTGCGCTTGAAGGGCTGGGGCGGCCGATTGTGTTGGTTGCGGGTGGTGATGGTAAAGGGCAAAATTTTGCACCCTTGTTTGATGCGGTGAAACAAAATGTCAAAGGGTTGCATTTGATTGGTAAAGATGCGATGACCATGCAAGCCGTTTTGGCGAATACAGGTGCAACCATTGAGTTGCACTCCACATTGGAGTTGGCTACGGTTGCGGCTGCGAAGCAGGCGATTGAGGGTGATGCGGTGTTGTTGTCGCCCGCATGCGCCAGCTTGGACATGTTTAAAAACTATGCGCACCGCGCACAAGTTTTTATTGATGCCGTACAGGGTTGGGCACATGAGAATGGGCAGGTTTAAATGAAGCTGTTTAAATTCATCACAGCAGGTGCGCAGGCGAAAGACGAGACCCCCAATTTCCTGCGCGCACCGAGTTTGGCGCGCCAAGAAGTGGATTGGGTCGTGTTGTGGGTGCCTGTGCTGTTGATGTTTTGGGGGCTGATCATGGTGTATTCAGCCAGCATTGCCTTGCCCGATTCTGCGCGTTATAAAAATTACAGCCATTACGCTTTTTTACTGCGTCATGCGGCTGGGATTGCCGTGGGCTTGGTGATTGGGGTGTTCGCATTTCGTGTGCCGACCAAAACGTGGGAAAAACTTGCACCTTTGATGTTTGTGGGCACCTTGTTTTTGCTGGTGGTGGTGCTGATTGTTGGGCGCGATGTGGGCGGTGGTCGTCGCTGGTTGCCATTGGGTATCATGAATTTGCAACCCTCTGAGCTGATGAAAATTGCCGCAGCCTTATATGCCGCCAGCTACTGCGTGCGCAAACAAGAGAACATTCGCGACATCGGCAAAGGTGTGGTGCCGATGGTGGTGGTGATGGGCATTGTGGGGGTTTTGCTGATGGCAGAGCCTGATTTGGGCGCGTTGATGGTGATTGTGTCGATTGTGATGGGCGTGATTTTCATCGGTGGCGTGAATTATAAAGTGTTTGCCGCGATGGTGGCCAGTCTGCTGGCTGGGTTTGCCGCAATGGTGATTTTTACGCCGTGGCGTGCTGCGCGTTTGTTTGCTTATTTGGATCCTTGGACAAAAGACAACTCGGAAGGCAAGGCGTATCAGCTGACGCAATCGCTGATCGCATTTGGTCGCGGTGAGTTGTTTGGCGTGGGACTGGGTGACTCGGTGCAGAAAATGTTTTATTTGCCTGAGGCGCACACCGATTTTATTTTGGCGGTGATTGGTGAAGAGTTTGGCTTGCTTGGTGTTTGGGCGGTCATCATTGCTTTTACGGTGTTGGTGCGTCGTTTGTTCTCGATTGCGCGAGAGGCCATGGCTTTTGATCGGGTGTTCCAGTCATTGGCGGTGCAGGGGGTTGCGATTTGGTTTGGTGCGCAAGGCTTCATCAACATGGGCGTGAACATGGGTGTTTTGCCAACCAAAGGTTTGACTTTGCCGTTCATCAGCTACGGTGGTTCTGGGATTTTAGTGAATTGTTTGGCAATTGCATTTGTGTTGCGCGTGGATTATGAGAATCGCCGCTTGATGCGTGGAGAAGAAGTATGAGTCAAAAAACCATCATGATCATGGCCGGTGGTACGGGTGGGCACATCATGCCTGGTTTGGCGGTCGCACACGAATTGATGCATCAGGGGCATAAAGTGGTGTGGCTCGGCGGTGTGATGGGCAGCATGGAAGCAAAGCTGGTGCCTCAACATGGGGTTGAGTTCAACAGCGTCGAGTTTGGTGGCGTACGTGGTAAAGGGTGGTCAACGAAATTACTGTTTCCGTTTCGTTTGGCAAAAGCGGTGGCACAAGCTCGGGCGGTGATTAAGCAAGTTCACCCCGATGTGGTTTTGGGCATGGGAGGCTACATCACCGTGCCTGGTGGCTTGGCCGCAAAAATGGCGGGTGTGCCGATTGTGTTGCATGAGCAAAATTCGATTGTGGGTCTGTCCAATAAGTTGTTGGCAAAAATAGCCCAGCGTGTGTTGTCGGGGTTCCCCAATGCACTACCCGACGCAGAGTGGGTTGGTAATCCTGTTAAGCAGGCGATTGTGGATGTGCAAGAGCCGGATGCACGTTATGCAACACACACAGGGGCGTTTAAAATTGCGGTGGTGGGCGGCAGTTTGGGTGCACAAGCTTTGAATACGGTTGTGCCGCAGGCCTTGGCGTTGATGCCTGAGGCCACGCGTCCGCAGGTGATTCATCAAGCGGGTGAAAAAATGATTGCGGCGTTGCGTGAGAATTATGCACAAGCAGGCGTGAGCGCAGAGTGCGTGCCCTTCATCAATGACATGGCAGCGCTGTACTCGCAAGTGGACGTGCTGATCTGCCGTTCAGGCGCAATGACGGTGAGTGAGTTGGCGGCGGCGGGTGTGCCGAGCATCATGGTGCCATTTCCTTTTGCTGTGGATGACCACCAAACGAGCAATGCAAAGCTATTGACCGATGCGGGTGCGGGCATTTGCATCGCACAAAGCAGTTTGACTGCACAAAGATTAGCGGATGAGTTGAGCCGCCTCAGCCGTGATGGTTTGAGGGTTCAGGCCATCCAAGCACGGACGGTTGCCAAGCCAAATGCCACGCGGGATGTTGCGCGAGTGTGTTTGGATGTGGCGCAAGCAAGTTAGATATTGGTAGATTTTAGAGAACAGCATGAAACATAAAATAAATTTAATCCATTTTGTCGGCATTGGTGGTGCAGGCATGAGCGGCATCGCCGAAGTGTTGATCAACTTGGGTTACGGTGTGTCGGGTTCTGATGCCGCAAACAGCCCAACAGTGAAGCGTTTACGCGATTTGGGTGCGACGGTGCACATTGGTCATGCAACAGAAAATGTGCAAAGTGCAGACGTGTTGGTGGTGTCGACCGCCATTGCAAAAGACAACCCAGAGCTCGTTGCTGCACGTGAACGTGGGATTCCGATTGTGCCGCGTGCGGTGATGTTGGCTGAGCTGATGCGCTTGCGCCGTGGCATTGGCATTGCTGGCACGCATGGTAAAACAACCACGACCTCATTGGTCGCCAGTGTGTTGGCGCAGAGTGGCATGGATCCGACCTTTGTGATTGGCGGTAAATTGAACAGCGCAGGGGTGAATGCGCGTTTGGGGCAAGGCGAATACATCGTGGTTGAGGCGGATGAGTCAGATGGTTCATTTCTGAATCTTCTGCCGATGATTGCGGTGATTACCAACATCGATGCCGATCACATGGACACATATGACCATGATTTTAATAAGTTAAAAGACGCATTTGTCGCATTCACGCAGCACATTCCGTTTTATGGTGCGGCGGTCGTGTGCATTGATGATGTGAACGTGCGTGACATTGCCCCGCGCATCACAAAAACAGTGATCACCTATGGCACATCAGAAGATGCGCAGGTTCGCGCTTTCAATGTGGTTGATGCCGATGGAAAAATGAAGTTTTCGGTCGAGCGCAAGGGGTTTGGTGAAGAGTTACCTGTGCTTGACATCGTTTTGAATTTACCGGGTTTGCACAATGTACGCAACGCTTTAGCTGCCATTGCCGTGGCGACAGAGCTGGATGCGGACGATGCGGCGATTGTTGAAGCCTTAGGCGCGTTTAATGGCGTGGGTCGCCGCTTCCAACGCTATGGTGAAGTGAATGTGTCCGAGGCAAATGGTGGTGGTCAATTCACATTGGTGGACGATTATGGGCATCACCCCGTTGAGATGGCGGCGACTTTGGCGGCGGCACGCGGTGCTTTCCCAAACCGTCGGATTGTGCTTGCTTTTCAGCCGCACCGTTATTCACGCACGCGGGATTGTTTTGAAGATTTTGTGAAAGTGCTGTCTGATGCAGATGCCGTATTGCTGGCTGAAGTTTATGCGGCAGGTGAGACGCCGATTGTGGCCGCCGACGGTCGCTCGTTGGCGCGTGCGTTGCGCGTGGCAGGCAAAGTGGAGCCTGTGTTTGTCGATGACATTTCGACCATGCCTGCTGCCATTGCTAACTTTGCACTGAATGGTGATGTGATCATCACGATGGGGGCTGGTTCGGTGGGGGCAGTGCCTGGGCAGGTGGTTGAGCTTGCGGGTCTTGTGTCGTCAGCTTAAGAAATAACTCCGGAAATAACCCCGTTTTTCAAAGGGCTTAAATTTTAGTTGTGTGTGGAATGTGCCTGAATAAAGGCCAATACAAAACAAGTTGCTGGTTTATTTGATGTGATGAAACAGCGTATGGGAATTGAGGAAAAAATGAGCGTGGCAAAAGAAAATTTGGGCAAAGTGGCGGTGTTGTTTGGTGGTGTATCTGCCGAGCGTGAGGTCTCCATCAAGTCGGGCACAATGGTGCACGCGGCCTTGATTAAGCAAGGCGTGGATGCGCACCTGTTTGATCCCGCTGAGCGCAATGTGTTTGATTTGAAGGCTGAATGTTTTGATCGCGCATTCATCGCGTTGCATGGTCGCTTTGGTGAAGATGGTACTTTGCAAGGCGCTTTGGAGTTGATGGGGGTGCCATATACGGGCAGTGGTGTGTTGGCGAGTGCGCTGGCGATGAATAAAGTGCGCACGAAGCAAGTGTGGTTGCAGGATGGCTTGTCTACGCCGTTGTATCGTGTTTTGCCACGGGGGACGGATGTGGCCGCGGTGAAGGATGAGATTGTTTCAGCATTGGGTTTGCCGATGTTTGTGAAGCCACCGCACGAAGGCTCGTCACTTGGGGCAGGCAAAGTTGAAACCGCCGATGAGTTGCAAGCGGCCTGCGAATTGGCTTGGAAGTATGACACGCATGCATTGATTGAACAGTGCGTAGAGGGGCGTGAGTTGACCTGTGCCGTGTTGGGTCATGGCGAAACGGCGCAGGTCTTGCCGATTGTGGAAATCAAAGCCCCTGAGGGTGATTACAATTTTCACAACAAATACAAGGGCAATGACACGGTGTACGTGTGTCCAGCGGAGTTGTCCGCTGAGCAAACCGCAGATATTCAAGCGATGGTGCTCGAAGCCTACCGCGCTTTGGGTTGTTCGGGCTGGGGGCGTGCGGATGTGTTGTTGCGGGCATCGGATGATAAAGCATTTTTATTGGAGATGAACACCTCGCCAGGCATGACCGATCACTCGTTGGTGCCCATGGCGGCACGCACGTTTGGCATCCCATACGAAGAGTTGGTGGTGAAGTTGTTGTGTGATGCTCGCTTGCATGTTCAGCGGACGGTGGGCTGATCGATGTTTAATATTTGGCAAGACGTGGATTTGATGGCATGGGTGACGCGCCTTGTGACGCGCCTCGCATTGGCTTTACTCGTTTTGGCAGGTGGGGTGTGGGTGTTGCAACGCCCGTATTTTGCAATCAATCAGTTTCGTTTCATCGGCGATGTCAAACAATTCAATGAGCCTGAGCTGCGGGGTTTGATGCAAAAGCATTTGACCGATGGTTTGGCGGGTGGTTTTTTTTCGATGGAGTTGCAAGAGGTGCAATCGAGCTTGAAAGAGTTCAGCTGGGTTAAAAATACATCAATACGTCGGGTCTGGCCGCATGAGATTGAGGTGTCGGTTGAGGCCTTTAAACCCGTGGCCGTGTGGGATAAGCAGTATTTAAGCGCCGAAGGGGATGTCTTCGATGCCCAGTTGGCCGATGATGCAAAAGCAAAATTGTTGGTCACGCAGGGGCCGCTTGAGGCATCAAAATTGGTGGCTGAGCAGATTCCTGTGTTTCAAGGGTGGCTTCAACCTTTGGGTTGGACCATGCATTCCTTGACTTTGACTGAGCGATACAGTTGGCGGGTCGGTTTAACGAATGGTTTGGAAATAGAGTTTGGGCGGGCAGATACGCCCACCGTGTTGCAAGAGCGTGCTGCCCGTTTGGCGCAGTCCGCAAGATTTGTGAAAGACAACATGAGTTCGGGCGTGGGGGCATACATTGACCTGCGTTACCCGAATGGTTTTGCAATGCGCACGGATGATTTGCACCGTGTGTTGGGCGCCGCCAATGTTAATAATACAGGTGAGAAAAAATGAGTGAACCAACAAAGGATTTAATCGTCGCACTGGACATCGGGACATCAAAAGTGGTGGCGATGATTGCAGAAGTACTGCCAAACAACAGCTTCAACGTGATCGGCATTGGTCACCATCCATCGCGCGGCATGAAAAAAGGCATGGTGGTCAACATTGAAGAGACCATTCAAACCATTCAGTATGCGATGGAAGAAGCTGAGTTGCGTGCAGGATTTTCGGTGCGCAGCGTGTGCACAGGCATTGCGGGCAGTCACATCCACAGTTTCAATTCCAGCGGCATGGTGGCGGTAAAAGACACCGAAATCACGCAGGCTGACATTGACCGGGTGCTGGAAACAGCGCGTGCGGTTAGTATTCCTGCGGATCAACAGATTTTACATGTGCTGTCGCAACAATTTAAAGTCAATGATCAAGATGACATCCGCAACCCGATTGGCATGACGGGCATGCGTTTGGAAGTCAAAGTACACATCATCACAGGTTCCGTGTCTGCGGCGCAAAACATTGTGAAATGCATTCGTCGCTGCGGGCTGGAGGTCAATGAGTTGGTCTTGCAACCCCTTGCTTCCAGCATGGCTGTGCTCACACAAGATGAGCGCGACATCGGCGTGGCCTTGGTGGACATTGGTGGTGGCACGACCGACATTGCGATTTTCATTGATGGCGCCATTCGCCACACAGCGGTGATTCCAATTGCGGGCGATCAGGTGACCAACGACATCGCGATGGCGTTGCGCACACCGACTGTCGAAGCAGAAGAGTTGAAGTTACGCTATGGCGTGAGCAAGCAAATGATGGTGCCACCGGATTCTGTGATTGAAATTCCCGGTGTCGGCGACCGTGTGGCGCGTCGTGTGAAACGTCAATCTCTGGCGGCGGTGATTGAGCCTCGTCTTGAAGAATTGTTTGTGCTGGTTCAGCGCAATTTGGCTGAAGCAGGTTTTGAGCACCTGATTGCCTCGGGTGTGGTGCTGACCGGCGGGACGAGTTTGTTGCCAGGGATGACGGAATTGGCCGAAGAGGTCTTTATGAAACCTGTGCGCATTGCACAGCCTGCATACGATGGCAATTTATCAGACATCGTGTGTAACCCGCGTTACGCAACGGTGGTTGGTTTGTTGATGGAGGCACGCAAGCACAAGGGTGAGCCAGCAGCAGGGGCGGGGCGCTCTCACGCATCGGCTCGCAGTCATCAAGCCAAAGTCGATCAACAGGCCAGTGTGCATGCCACCAGCTCGCGTGTTCAATCGAATGTCAACGACGGTTCTCAGCAGTCCGTGTGGGCGAAGATGAAAGAATGGTTTGTTAAAACGTTTTAAAGATGTGTCAAAGATGTGTCGTTTCATCGAATGCCCACGGGTATTCGGTTTGATGGTTTCGGGCTGTGAAGTGGTATGAAAGAAAGGCGCGAAATTGCTTACTTAAAAATTCAAAAAAGCATGTGTTTGCTTTTTTGAACATGAAGTCTTAACGTGTGTTTATAAAAGGGGAAATAGTATGAACTTCGAAATGTTGAATGAGAAGCCAGAAGGAACGATCATCAAGGTCGTGGGCGTCGGTGGGGCGGGCGGTAATGCCGTACAACACATGATTGCTCGTGGGGTGTCCGGCGTTGAATTTATTTGCGCCAACACCGATGCGCAAGCATTGAAACATGCCACTGCCGTGAACAAGTTGCAGCTCGGTTCCAGTGGTTTGGGGGCGGGTGCGAAACCAGAAGTGGCTCGTGCAGCAGCAGAAGAAAACCGTGAGCGGATTGCGGACTTGTTGCGCGATGCGAACATGGTGTTCATCACCGCAGGCATGGGTGGTGGCACGGGCACGGGTGCAGCACCTGTGATTGCTGAAGTGGCCAAAAGCATGGGCATTTTGACCGTGGCTGTGGTGTCCAAACCTTTCTCGTATGAAGGTGCGCGTCGCATGAAGTTGGCCGATGAGGGGTTGGCTGCTTTGGAGGCCAATGTCGACTCATTGATCGTTGTGTTGAATGATAAGCTTGAAGAAATTTTGGGCGATGATGTCGCGATGGATGAAGCCTTCCACGCAGCGGATGATGTGTTGAACAACGCGGTTGCTGGTATTGCTGAAATCATCAATGTTGATGGCCACATCAACGTCGACTTTAACGACGTGAAAACCGTGATGGGTGAGCAAGGTCGCGCCATGATGGGTACGGCAATCGCATCGGGTTCAAGCCGTGCGCGAATTGCGGCCGAAGAAGCTGTGGCCAGCCCATTGTTGGATGGTGTGAATTTGTCGGGCGCACGTGGTATTTTGATCAATATTTCAGCGTCTCGTGAAACATTGAAAGCACGCGAAACCCGCGAAGTGGTGAGCATCATTCGTGATACGGCATCGGACGACGCGACTGTGATTTATGGCTTTGTGTATGATGAATCCTTGGGCGACCAATTGCGAGTCACCGTTGTGGCAACAGGTTTGGGTGGTGCGGCTTACGCAGACTATGCAGATACAACGAAAACTGGATCGGGTGACCGTGTGTCCGCTCCTGTGGCTCAAGCTGCAGCACCTGTTGTCGCGCCTGTTGTGCCTGCACCTGCCGCACCTGTGGCCGATCCTGTCGGTTACCGTGGCTATGCGCACAACGGGGTGACTGCCGAGACGGCCATGCGTGATCCTCACCGTGGCTTGGTACAGACATTTGACAGCTATGAAGAGTTGTCTGAACCTACATTTATGCGTCGTCAACGTGAACAAGTGGCGCCACGCGTGGTCAATGGTGAAGATTTCTCTGATTTGGATGTGCCCGCATTCTTGCGTCGCCAAGCAGATTGATCATGTCGTAAGCACGCCCAAGAGCACTCCCCTTGCTCTTAGGCGCTGAACACGTTTACCCATCGCTCTTCCCCCTTTGGAGCGATGGGCTTTTGTGTCTAAATGACCCATGTGTGCCATGGGTTTGCTCATGTGTGCAACGATAGGGGTCACATTGCTTTAAGGGTTTTACTATAAATTCACTTTCGTCAAAGTCGATTTATAATAAAACCTTTCACTGAAAAGTTTGGATTGAACGATATGAGCGTGCTTCTACAAAAAACCCTCGCTGCTGAGGTTAAAACAACGGGCATTGGTTTGCATTCAGGGCGTAAGGTGGTGTTAACGCTTAAGCCTGCCCCAGTGAACACGGGGGTCGTTTATCGTCGTGTGGATGTCGATGCGAGCCTTGACATTCGTGCTGTTGCTGACGCAGTGGTGGACACGCGCATGGCAACCACATTGGCTCATCCTGATAATCCACAAGCACGCGTGCTGACCATCGAGCATTTGATGTCTGCTCTTGCAGGTTTGGGTGTGGATAATGTGATTGTTGAAGTGAACGCGCCAGAGATTCCAATCATGGATGGCAGTGCGACGAGTTTTGTGTATTTGATTCGGTCTGTGGGCTTGGTCGCACAGGAGGCGCCGCGTCAATTCATTCGAATCATGCAGTCGGTCTCTGTCTCTGAGGGCGATAAATGGGCGCGGCTTGATCCGTATTTTGGCTTCAAAACCCGTTTTGACATTGATTTCGATCACCCCGCCATTGACCAAACAGGTAATTTTTTTGAGCTTGATTTTGTGGGCGATGCTTTTGTGAAGCACATCTCGCGTGCGCGCACGTTCGGCTTTATTCAAGATGTAGAGGCTTTACGAGGCTTGGGTTTGGCTCAGGGCGGCAGTTTGTCGAATGCAATCGTAATGGATGAGTATAAAATACTCAACCCTGAAGGCTTGCGCTACAGCGATGAGTTTGTGAAGCATAAAATTTTAGATGCCATCGGTGATTTGTATGTGATTGGTCACCCTGTTTTGGCATCGTACAGCGCTTACAAATCAGGTCATGCGCTGAACAACTTGCTCATCCGAGCAGTGCTTGCCGATGAAGCCAATTTCGAAATTGTTAGTTTTGAGGACGAAGTGGATGCACCTAATTTTGCCCAAGCTCAATCAAAAGTGCAGGAATGGATTTGAGGGCTTGGTGTGTCAGTTGTTGGGTGGTTCTGAAACATGACGCTGCAAAGGTGTTGTAAAACAAGTAAAAGTCATGTGTTTTCAGAATGTTAACAGGGGTCAACGCTTGAAAGGCGTTGACCCCTTTTACTTTGTCGCGTATGATGTAAAGTTCATTGTAGTGGACGAATTGCGTGCCTTTTTGGCTGTGTGGAGTCCGTTGTGATGAAATAAACGTGTTTAATCAGTAACTTATGTCTTGTCAGCATCAAGGGCGTCAGTGAAAAGTGCAATCGCGATTGCCGTGATTAAATGAACTATGTTTTTATATTGGATGTAAACAATGCCAACGATTAACCAGTTAGTGCGTAAACCACGCACTGTATTGCGTGAAGCCAGCAAAAGCCCTGCGCTGGACAACTGCCCGCAAAAACGCGGTGTGTGCACTCGTGTGTACACAACCACCCCTAAAAAACCTAACTCTGCGATGCGTAAAGTGGCCAAGGTTCGTTTGACGAACGGCTTCGAAGTGATTTCGTACATCGGTGGTGAAGGTCATAACTTGCAAGAGCATAGCGTCGTGTTGATTCGCGGTGGTCGTGTAAAGGATTTGCCAGGTGTGCGTTATCACATCGTGCGCGGCTCTTTGGACTTGCAAGGTGTTAAAGACCGTAAACAATCTCGTTCTAAGTACGGCGCGAAGCGTCCTAAAGCTGCTAAGTAATTTAGTTGCTGTTGAGATGTTTAGGTTTAACTGAGATTTTTTTAATATAGCGCGGTGATCCAAGTGATTTGGATGCCGAGTAAGTGACGGTGCGTGGTTTTAATATTGTTCGCCGTCTGGGCTCGTAAACTATAGCCCAACTGAAGAAAGGAAGATGAGATGCCTCGTCGTCGTGAAGTCCCAAAACGTGATATTTTGCCAGACCCAAAGTTTGGTAGTGTTGATTTAGCCAAATTCATGAATGTGATCATGTTATCTGGCAAAAAAGCTGTGGCCGAAGGCATTGCCTACGGTGCTTTGGAGCAAATTGCTACCAAAACAGGTAAAGACCCATTAGAAGTTTTTGCCACTGCGTTGAATAACGCAAAACCAATGGTTGAAGTGAAGAGCCGCCGTGTTGGTGGCGCCAACTATCAAGTTCCAGTTGAAGTCCGTCCATCGCGTCGCATGGCATTGTCGATGCGTTGGTTGCGTGAAGCGGCTAAAAAGCGTGGTGAAAAAACCATGGCTTTGCGTTTGGCTGGTGAGTTGATGGATGCGGCTGAAGGCCGTGGTGGTGCGATGAAAAAGCGTGATGAAGTGCACCGCATGGCTGAGGCGAATAAAGCATTTAGCCACTTCCGTTTCTAATTGTTGTTTTTTGCTGTGAGGTTTGGTGGGTGGTTGCTCATCTGTGTGATGAGTGTTCGAGTGCATGGTCGTCTACATGTACTTGGCCTTCACCAAATGCCTTACACAAAACAGAGTTTTAAACGTTGAATTGAGTGCTTTAAGCCCAATACATACTGGTGAAACAGTTGTGCTTTAAACTGTTTTTACCTCAAAATTTGTGCAGGTGTCTGTGCAAATTTTCTAACATTAGAAATCAAAAAAAGTAGATCATACTTTTTTTGCCAAAGGATTATTATGGCTCGCAAGACCCCTATTGAGCGTTATCGTAATATTGGTATTTCTGCGCACATTGACGCAGGTAAAACCACAACGACTGAACGCGTATTGTTTTACACAGGCGTGAACCACAAAATTGGTGAAGTGCATGATGGCGCGGCAACAATGGATTGGATGGAGCAAGAGCAAGAACGTGGTATCACGATCACTTCTGCTGCGACCACCGCGTTTTGGAGCGGCATGGCGAAAAACTATCCAGAGCATCGCATCAATATCATTGATACCCCAGGTCACGTGGATTTCACGATTGAAGTGGAACGTTCGATGCGTGTTTTGGACGGCGCGTGCATGGTGTATTGCGCGGTTGGTGGCGTTCAGCCACAGTCTGAAACCGTATGGCGTCAAGCCAACAAATACGCGGTGCCACGTTTGGCCTTCGTGAACAAAATGGACCGCACTGGCGCGAACTTTTTCAAAGTCGTTGAAGGCATGAAATTGCGTTTGCGCGCGAATCCAGTACCGATTCAAATTCCAATCGGCGCGGAAGAAAATTTCCAAGGCGTGGTTGATTTGATCAAAATGAAAGCCATTATTTGGGACGAAGACAAAGGCGTGACCTTTGAATACGGCGATATTCCTGCTGATTTGCTTGCCACAGCGCAAGAATGGCGTGAAAAAATGGTTGAGTCCGCTGCTGAGGCAACTGAAGAGTTGATGAACAAATACCTTGAAGAAGGTGATTTGACAGAAGAGGAAATCAAAAAAGCCTTGCGTACCCGTACCTTGGCGTGTGAGATCCAACCCATGTTGTGTGGTTCTGCGTTTAAAAACAAGGGCGTACAAGCCATGTTGGACGCTGTTTTGGATTTCATGCCATCGCCAATCGACGTTAAACCGATTACAGGTGAGGACGAAGACGGCAACCCCATCACGCGTAAAGCCGATGACAAAGAGAAATTCTCTGCTTTGGCATTTAAATTGATGACCGATCCATTCGTGGGTCAGTTGACGTTCGTTCGTGTGTATTCTGGCGTGTTAAAAGCGGGTGAAACCGTTTTGAATGCGGTCAAAGACAAAAAAGAACGTGTGGGTCGTATCGTGCAAATGCACGCCAACGCTCGTGAACCTGTTGAAGAGGTTTTGGCAGGTGACATCGCTGCATGTATTGGCTTGAAAGACGTCACAACAGGCGAAACCTTGTGTGCGTTGGACGCGCCGATTATTTTGGAGCGTATGGTGTTCCCTGAGCCTGTGATTTCACAAGCCGTTGAACCAAAAACCAAAGCCGACCAAGAGAAAATGGGCTTGGCATTGAATCGTTTGGCACAAGAAGATCCGTCTTTCCGCGTGTCGACTGACGAAGAATCTGGCCAAACCCTCATCGGCGGTATGGGTGAGTTGCACTTGGAAATTATCGTTGACCGCATGAAGCGTGAATTTAACGTGGAAGCGAACGTTGGTAAGCCACAAGTGGCATACCGCGAAACGATTCGTGACACCGTTGAAAACGCTGAAGCGAAATTCGTTAAGCAATCGGGTGGTCGTGGTCAATACGGTCACGTGATTTTGAAACTCGAACCGCAAGAGCCAGGTGTTGGCTTTGAGTTTGTGGATGCCATTAAAGGTGGTGTGGTGCCTCGCGAATTCATTCCTGCAGTTGGTAAAGGTGTTGAAGAAACATTGAAATCAGGTGTGATCGCAGGTTACCCAGTGGTTGACGTTAAAGTCACATTGCATTTTGGTTCATACCATGATGTTGACTCGAACGAAAACGCCTTCCGCATGGCGGGTTCAATGGCATTTAAAGAAGGCATGCGTAAAGCAAAACCTGTATTGCTCGAACCCATGATGCAAGTTGAAGTTGAAACGCCAGAAGAATACACCGGTACAGTGATGGGCGATTTGTCATCACGCCGTGGTATTGTTCAGGGCATGGACGACATGATTGGTGGCGGTAAAGCCATCCGTGCCGAAGTGCCATTGTCTGAAATGTTTGGTTATTCAACAGATTTGCGTTCAGCAACGCAGGGTCGTGCAACGTACTCAATGGAATTCAAGCATTACGCAGAAGCGCCGCGTAACGTGGTTGAAGCCGTTATGAGCGCTCGCGCGAAGTAACACACTAAACTCACACATGGGCGGTCGTGAAGATCGCCCGTTATTAAAAATAAGATTGGATATATCATGGCAAAAGGTAAGTTCGAACGGACCAAACCACACGTCAACGTAGGCACGATT
>CALMCL010000201.1 GCA_937862905.1 uncultured Burkholderiaceae bacterium
CTCTCTTGGCGAGCTTCCATACTCGACCATGGCTTCAAGGGCATTGCGCAACAAATTGATCAGAATCTGCTGCAACATGGTGATGTCAATTAAAACAGGACTGACCTCATTCGGCTCGATGTGATTGATCACCCGTCCACCCTGTTTTTTAAACTCCAACTCCATGAACTCTATGGTTTGGCTGATCCAGTTAGAAACATCAATGGCCACAGGTGCAATTGATTTTTGCTGGACAAACTGTTGCACCCGTCGCGTCACGTTGGCTGCACGATCGGCTTGGCGGCGAATTTTTTCAGTCACATCAATCAATTTTTCACCACTCAATGAGCCCGTGTCTTTTTTAATGTAATTGGATAAACCCGTGGTATACCCCAAGATGGCAGACAGCGGTTGATTCAATTCGTGAGCGATGACAGAAGCCATTTCACCCATATTAATCAAATGGTTAACGGCTTCCAAGCGCTTTTGCTCATCGGCTTGAAACTGTTCCAAACGTCGGCGTTCAGTCACATCCTCCACCGAGGTGATCCAACCAATTTGCCTTTGTTTTTCATCGTACAAAGGGCCTCCACGCATGATGGTGTCGATGACTTCGCCCGATTTACGTCGCATTTTAATGTCCGTCACCGTCATGGCTTCTGGATCTTCGAGCAAAGTGTCACGAATCCATAAAATCTTTTCAGTTTCTTCTTTTGGAATGTATGGCAAAGGTGGTTGAATGTTGATGATTTCCTCCTCCTCGTAGCCGATCATTTCACAAAATGCAGGGTTAACATAAAACATGGTGCCATCCAATGCATGCGCCCGAATACCAACCGTCAGTGATTTCTCAATCGCATGACGTAAATTGTATTGGGTTCTCAATTCTTTTTCAGTCAATCGACGGCGGCGCATGTCACGAATCAAAGCAATCAAGCTTCCCAATAAAGCCAACAAAAGCAACACCATGCCTGCAAACAAACCCCGCAACACCCACAGTTGGCGATCTGGGTACAATTGCGCGCGCATCAAAATCGGCGTTGTGCTGATGTACATATTGCGCTCTGCAGTCGGCAGATTGGGGTCAAAAGTAACCGTTTCATCTTGTGCCGTAGAGTAAATGGTGTTTTCTGTGTAATACGCATGCAAATAATATTTTTTAGAAAACCAATCGGGCACGGTGCCATTGAACAATTGCGTCAATGAATATTGCGCCTTAATAAACCCCATGATTTGATTTTTATTATCATAAAAAGGTTGGATCAAAGCCACTTCATAACTGTCATTGGTCATTTTAATCGGCTCCGTGCTCGCCGTTTCATGTGTTTCAGCGGCGCGACGCAATGCATTTTGCTCTGCCAAATCACGTGCAATCGGCTCTTTAGGCAGTTGCGCTTGCACATTGGATGCACGCACTTTGGTCTGACCATCTGCATCAAGCCAGATGATGTTGGTCAGCTCAGGGGCATCGTTTAAAATGCTTTCCGAACGCTTATTAAAATTTTCAATGCTCAACGAACCATTGTCAATTTCACGCGCAAGCCCCCACACTTGCAACTGCGCATGATTCAAATGGGTATTGATCGCCTGATCAAACCAATACAAATCAGATGCCGTCGTTATGACATTCTGCTCTTTCTCATTGGAGGAAACGCGTTGAAACAGGGCGACGACCGACCACAACAGCAACAACAGCAACAACAGCAACACGATGATGAGCGTTGTCCAACCCCTCTCCTTATTAAAAAATAATTTCATAGCAATGCTTTCTGCACGCCCAGCACCTTAGTCAGCGTGTTCACATCATGAACAACAACTGTCGGACGAGAGGCCAGCAACAACTTTTCATCATGCGCACCATATTTAACCGCAATGGAAGCCATGCCCGCTGCATTCGCCATGTCAATATCGTACGTCGTGTCCCCCACCATCACCGCTTGATGCGGTGACACCTCCAGCTCATCAAGCAACTCAAGTAACATCTGTGGATGGGGTTTCGACGCGGTCTCATCAGCCGTTCGCGTTGCGTCAAAATAAGGCCTTAAGTGTCCATCCAATAACACACGATTTAAGCCCGCCCGCGACTTCCCTGTCGCCACAGCCATCAAGCGACCTTGCCCTTGCAAGCCTTTTAACAGTTGCAAAATACCATCATACAGCGTCACCAACGACTCCCCTGCAAAGTAGTTGCGTCGATAAGCCGTCATGAATGCAGCAGATTGCTCCGCATTGAGTGGTCCGACAAGCTGTTCAATGGCTTCATTGAAACCCAAACCAATGACATGCTTCGCCTCTTGAGTCGTGGGTGCCGCCATCCCCAAAGCTTCGCATGCCTTCTGTAAACTGTGTGCAATCACGCCAGTGGAATCAAAAAGAGTGCCATCCCAATCAAAGACGATCAAACGGGTTTTCGGTAAATTTTGCATATATATTTTTTCTAGGCTATTTTTATATGAAGAACAAGACATTCAATCCTGTGGTGAATTAAACTACGAAAGGCAATTTTCAAAAAGATTCGAGCTAAGCGCTTG
>CALMCL010000202.1 GCA_937862905.1 uncultured Burkholderiaceae bacterium
TGTTCACTACCTCGAAACACCACCTAATCGCGAAACGCTCAAACAATTATTGAGCGACATGGACATCACTGCGCGTGAATTACTGCGCCGAAAAGGCACTCCATACGACGAACTCAATCTGGCCGATGAAAAATGGACTGACAAAGATTTAATCGGCTTCATGGTCGAGCACCCCATCCTCATCGAACGCCCCATCGTGGTCACGGAGTGGGGTACGAAATTATGTCGCCCATCAGAAGCCGTGCTGGACATTCTGCCCTTGGCGCAAAAAGGCCCATTCAGTAAAGAAGATGGCGAAGTGGTCATCAACGCTCAAGGCGAACGCGTGTAATTTTTTACAATTGTTTTGATTTCATGTCCACCGATTCACAAATTGAAACGTTATCTCAACGAGTTGATTTTTTAATAACTAAACGTCGATGTCCGCCGTTTTGCACCCAGTTGGTGCTCAGTTTGTATTTTAGGGAGGTTTTATGAAAAAGACATTGTTAATGGTTGCCTTTGGTGCAGTCACCACATTGATGACAGGGTGTGCCGTAACACCAGGAGAAGTTGCCATCACACCGCCACGGATCAGCATTCCAAATGTCGTCGTGTATGACGATTATCCACGGGTTGTGAACCGAGTGAATTATGTTGATTATGGTTATGAGCACCATGACAATCGTAATTTTGGGCATTCGCGTGGTCATAAACGCGGCTGGAATCAAGAATGGCGCGGTGGTGGACGACGTTGATTTGAATACTGGATAAAAAATGACAGCGCTGCTGTCATTTTTTTTGCCTACTGATGGACTCGTTGTTATGCTCGGGTTAATGGTTTTGATGCTTCAATCGTCATGCGCAAGGGCGATGTAAAGCGCGCTTACCAGTTCTCAAGCAAATCGAAAATTGTCGGCATCCATATGGAATGGGTCAGCCATACAATGCTGACACGCAAAGAGCTGCGTAACTTCATCAATGAGCAAAAACTAGACAAACGACGCGTTTCTGTGCGTGAAGATGGACAGCGTTACAAATTCTAAACAAGTGTATGCTCATGCCTAACCCAATTTGTGCAACATAAATGGAGGTTTCACAATTATAATTGGCTTGATTTATTCGTCCGATTGGGTTGCACAAACGGACTCGCCGCGTGAACATAAGACATGCCAATGGGTAGGGCGTCAATAAGCGCAGCGCATTGCGCCGCATGTTTTGAATAAAAATTGTTGATTTTTTCTACACATGCGGCGCAATGCACGAAAAACGTTTATTGCGCCCGAGCTGCTATGGGCAATGAAACTGGGTACATAGTTAATAGCAACCCTTACAATAATTTAGGAGAAATTTTTGGACTCACAAAAGACGAATATCTGTTCAGCCATGCTTGACTTAGTTTGTACGCCAATTCCTAATAGTATGGCTTCACAAATTGCCGCAATCTCAATGGCAGAGGAAAAAATTCGCCAAAGCGACTTTTACATGATTTGTGGAAGAGCGGAAGCACGGTTTTTGAACATAAAGAAAAACATCGAATTAGGTCGCATTGAGTTCGATATTGAAGTCCCAAACCAGTCGAAGGATTCAGGGTGGATTGACCTGAACAAAGTGGTTTTAATCAAAGGATTGGATGAGGATGCACTAATTAGCGTTGATTGTCGAGAGCTTTATATTTGCATTAATCGCATCACAACAGATGAGGAAGAGCGGTTATTTGAATGTACTCCTGACTATATCCTATTACTTAAAGGTAGAAAGTCACCTATAGTTGGTGGACTCTGTTCAAACCTGAAGCTAGCAAAATTCGATTTACTTTATGTTGGAATTGCAAAGATTGGGGATAGCTATGATCGACTTTTCGCAAAAGGGCATAAAGCCCGACAAGAGATTTTAGCTAATGAACCTCAAAGAAACCCAGGTGCACGTGTGAGTGATGAAACATATCTATTCTTGTTCAAAGTAGAACCAATCTTTTTGAAAGAATTTGGGCAAGAGTCAGATTTACAAGAAAGTGATTTGAATTATTACTATGATCACAAGCGTCTGGTCGCCGATGCTGAGAAAGCATTCATTAACATATTACGTCCCAGCTATAATTCAATGCATTATCCTAATTATCCCAAGGGTAAAGATGGACTATATGATGCGGGTTATTCGGCTTATTCATATTCGATATCAGAGGGAATTACTCTCAATACAAAATTTGGTGAGATGAAGGGTGGTCGTGAACGAGATATACCAATGTCAAATGATGCTGACTATATTTTGGTAAAAGGAGACGAAATAACCTTTTGTATTTCTGGTGTGGATTTTGATGCTTCTTGACAGGCATTTTATTTATTCTTGAATGTGCGAGCTTCTACTATCATTAAATTCTCTTCATTGAGAACAAAGAGTGATACCCAATAATATACAAAACCCCAGCCGTCGCTGGGGTTTTGCTTTTCTAACTTGGATTGACCACTCAATTTATCGTTGTTATCGGTTTAAGTGTTGTCAGTCAGTATTTTTACATCATGCCGCCCATACCACCCATACCACCCATGCCCATGTCTGGCATTGCTGGTTTGTCTTCTGGGATTTCAGCGATCATGCAGTCTGTGGTCAAAATCAAACCTGCAACTGATGCGGCGTTTTGCAATGCAGTGCGCGTGACTTTGGTTGGGTCGAGAACGCCCATTGCAACCATGTCGCCGTATTCACCTGTTGAGGCGTTGTAACCGAAGTTGCCTGTTTCAGCAATCACACGGTTCACGACAACAGAAGCTTCTTCGCCAGCATTTTGCACGATTTGACGCAATGGTTCTTCCATTGCGCGCAAAACGATTTGGATGCCTGCGTTTTGATCGGCATTCACGCCAGTCAGACCGCTGATGGCTGCGCGGGCGCGGAGGAGGGCTACGCCACCACCAGGCACAATGCCTTCTTCAACCGCTGCACGGGTTGCGTGCAATGCGTCTTCAACGCGGGCTTTTTTCTCTTTCATCTCGACTTCAGTGGCTGC
>CALMCL010000203.1 GCA_937862905.1 uncultured Burkholderiaceae bacterium
CAAGCGCTTAGCTCGAATCTTTTTGAAAATTGCCTTTCGTAGTTTAATTCACCTAAAAAAATAAAAGATGGGGTTGTCTTTTTACGTATTTTTACGTATTGTTGGGGTGGCTCATTTAAAATGAGCACACTTGGGTTGAAATGAATTTATTTCGCCAATTCAACGGCCAACTCACGCGCACGTTCAGTCGCTGCTTGGGTTCCTTGAATGAGGGCTTGATCAATGCCTTGCGCATTGAACACCGCCAACGCCGCTGCCGTTGTGCCTCCTTTTGACGTGACGCGCTCGCGCAACACACTGACAGGATCTTCAGAAGCGTCGGCCAATGCCACAGCACCAGAAAAAGTGTTTTGTACGAGCAGTTTGGCGGTTTCTTCATCAAAACCCAATTGGCGAGCCGCTGCGGTGAGGTGCTCCATCACATAAAATACATATGCAGGGCCTGAGCCTGAGATGGCGGCGATGGTGTCAATTTCAGCTTCTGTCTGCAACCAAATGTTCACGCCGACCGCCGAGAGAATTTGGTTGATCAGCACTTGCTCATTTTCGGTCACGATGCTCAGTGGGGCGTAAATCCCTGTAACGCCTTTACCCACAAGCGCAGGCGTGTTGGGCATGGTGCGCACCACTTTTTTATGTTGTTGCAACCATTCGGACAACGTGGCGATGGTCAAACCTGCGGCGATGCTCAGAACGACCTGATCGGCTTTGATCAAGGGAGATAATTCAGTTAAAGCCGCTTTCATGCTCTGAGGTTTGACTGCAAGAATCCACACATCGGGTGAAAGGTGTGTGGCCGCTGCGAGGTTTTCAAATACGGTCACACCCAATGTGCGGTGCAAATGATCTCGGTGATCGGTGTTGTGTTCGAGCACGACAATTTGCTGCGGGGTGAAACCACCTTGGTTGATCATGCCCGTGATGATGGCTGTGGCCATGTTGCCACCGCCGAGGAAGGCGATTTGAGGGGTTGTGTGCATGGTGCTGTACCTTTTGAAAAAATAAAAAATAAAGTGGCTGAGCGGATGGGGTTAGAGCATCTTCAATCGCATTCAGTGCGAGTTAGTGTGCTTCAGTGTGCGCTTGATAACTCCATTTGGGGGTTAATGCCAAAATGACTATGGAAATTAATGCTAAAAAAATGGCGGCATACAGGAACAGTGGGGCCTCAATGAATCGCTGTTGGTATATGCTCAAAGCCGCACCCAAACCCGCAGCGTTGCCGCCTGCGACCAAAAGGACGGCGGTGTAGTCATGAAAGCGTCGTGCTTGGTTGGCATTGTTTGACCAACGCGGGTCTGTGTTGTAACTGGGTAATGTCTCATGCGCATTCTCTAAACGTTCAAGCATCGACAAAAAGGCACGTAAGTTGCTGATGGCACGCTCGGCTTTGTAATTAAGAAAAGCAAAACAAATCGATGACACTGGAAATCCCAAAGTCAGCCACTCAATTGGAGGCTCTCTCATGCCTGCTGTTGGGCGCAAGGCGACCAATGCAGCGAGCAGGCTCAACATCAAACTGACATATAAAGCCAATGCTTGCTGGCGCTGGGCGATCCGGGTGTTGACCTCTTGGTTGGCTGCAATGAAACGATAGTTGGCATCAACAAGGTAAGTTTTACTCATGGGGGGTCATGTTATCAATGTGAATGTGATTTTAAAAAAAAGGGTAGCAATGGTTTTGAACAAGATGTCGTGAGTTTTTAAGTTTTTTAGATCGAAAACAATGAATTTCCATGCGATTACGCATGGGGGATGTCATGGGGTCTTGTTTGAATTGGTGCTGGGCGGCGACCAAACAATGCACTGCCGATGCGAACCAAAGTTGAGCCCGCAGCGATGGCATGTTGATAATCATCAGACATGCCCATGGATAAGGTGTCAAAAACAGAGGCCGCATCATGGGGCAAATGGGCTTTGATGTTCGCATGCAGTTGAGCCATGGCAACAAAAGGAGCACATTGGATCGTTTCATCAGCATCGGGGTCGATGGCTTCGGGTATGCTCATTAAGCCGCGTAAAGTCAGGTGAGGTAAATCAATGATTTGCAAAGCCAATTCAAGTGCACTGTCTGGCGTACAGCCACTTTTGCTGCTTTCGTCACTGATGTTGACTTGAATCAACACATTCAGTGAGGGCAAGTGTACAGGGCGCTGTTCGCTCAAACGTTGGGCAATTTTGAGGCGATCAATCCCATGCACCCATGCAAAATGCTCTGCTATCGAACGGGTTTTGTTGCTTTGTAATGGACCAATGAAATGCCAAATGGCTTGGTTGTCAGGAATAAGGCGGTGCAGAGCAATGATTTTATCCACACCTTCTTGCACATAGTTTTCACCAAACCTCCTTAAACCGAGGGCGTAAGCGGCTTGTATGGTTTCTATCGGATGGGTTTTTGTGACGGCGAGCAGTTGAACGGTGTCTGGCGCACGCTGTGCTGTAGTGCATGCATCATGAATGGCCGATGTGATGCGTTGTATCTGTTGTTCAAGTGAGCTAGAAAGTGGATGGTCGACTGAGTTTGACATGCTGAATGTATTCAATAATAATGGGCGCTGATAAAGGATGTAAGCATAGCATGTGCGTGTGTTTTTCACATCCTCAAAATACTTTATAGTGAAAGTCGTCAATGGCTTGACCTGAAGCAATGAAGCTGTTTTATGAAATGGCGCTGCGCTTGTTTTCTGCTCAATATTTTAAATTTCAAACAAGCGCAAAGCAGGGTGGCTTTGCAATTAAAAAAGTGATGTTCATGAATTTTAGCGCTATTTTAAATGCTGCTCAATTGGAGCATGCCAGTGATGTGCACGTGTGCGCTGATGCACCGATTCGAGTGCGAGTGGCCGGTCGATTAAAAATTTTGGCCGTACCGATTCTTTCTCACAATGAATTGAGCACATGGCTTATGGCTCAATTCAAGCCAGCTCAGCATGAGATTTGGCTCGCTGGCGAGCAGGTCGATTTTGCTTTATTCGATCAAGGTTCTGGCATCCGTGTGCGTTTGAGTGCTTACATGACAACGGATGGCATTGCTGTTGCGGTGCGTTTGTTGTCAAAACAAGCACCGAGTTTGGCTGAGTTGGGTGCGCCTGAATTTTTGGAGAAACTCAAACCATTTAGACATGGTTTGGTTTTGATCACAGGTGCAACAGGGAGTGGTAAGTCCACCACCATGGCCAGTTGGATTGCCCATGTGAATAAGCAAGATGAAGCGCATGTGGTGACTTTGGAGGATCCAATTGAATATCGGTTTTCAAGTGATAAATGCTTGATCCATCAGTCGGAAGTGGGCAATCAAGTGGGCAGTTTTTCGACGGCTTTGAGGGATGTGCTGCGTCGAGACCCCGATGCGATTGTCGTTGGTGAGCTGCGTGATTTGGTCAGCATTGAGCTGGCTTTGCGTGCGGCTGAGACGGGGCATTTGGTGATTGCAACTTTACACAGTGCCAGTGCTGTTGAAGCCATTTCTCGTTTAATTGACGTGTTTCCATCAGAAAATAAGTCTTTTGTGCGCAACGTGCTGTCGAGTGTGTTGATCGGAGTGGTTGCTCAACGATTGGTGCGTTGCAACACGAATGTGAATAAACAAGGTAGAATTGCCACATATGAGGTTTTGACAGCCAACGCTGCTGTCAAAAATTTGATTAAAGAAGCCAAAGAAAATCAATTACCAGCAGTGATGCAGACCAGTGCGGCGCATCAAATGTTCACCTTCAATCAACATTACCAAAAGCTATTGGACATGCGCCTCGTGATGGAGGCCATGCCCGTGTGGACGAGTTGATGGGATTTTGGGTATAAAATAAAAGCCAAAACATGAAAAAAATCACCGATTTTACAGTTAAAAATCTCATTGATGAGCCTGTTGATCTTTCAGACTATGCTGGTGAAGTCATCTTGATTGTCAATACCGCCAGTGCCTGTGGTTTCACGCCGCAGTACGCTGAGTTGCAAACCTTGCATGAGCAATATGCCGATCAGGGGTTGCGCATCATTGCTTTTCCATGCAATCAATTTGGTGCGCAAGAAAAAGGCGATGCGACGGAAATTGCTGGTTTTTGTGACAAAAATTTCCACGTGACTTTTCCTGTCATGGGCAAAATCAAGGTCAATGGCCATGATGCGGAGCCCTTATGGAAAGATTTAAAGGCCAAAGCCCCTGGTCTTTTGGGGACTGAACGCATCAAATGGAATTTTACTAAGTTTTTGGTGGCGCGTGACGGCGTTACCGTACAGCGATTCTCGCCATCGACGCAACCTTTGTCCATGGTTGAGCAGATTGAAATGGCATTGGCACACAAATAGTCTTTCAAAAATCACATAAACCGCTTTAATTAAGCGGTTTATCCTATTGTTTTTGTTTGTTTTTAATAGTTTATTCTTATATTTTTAATCAGCAGAGGTTTTTTATGCACAACTCAAATGATGCACTGGATGTACAGCAAGAAGATCATACCAAGCAGGCCATGCATGCACTCGCTTTGGCAGCACTTGGTATTGTTTTCGGTGACATTGGTACCAGCCCTGTGTATGCAATGAAAGAAAGTTTTGCAGCACATTATGGTTTGGTCATGAATGAAGCCACCATTTTGGGGTTGTTGTCATTGTTGTTTTGGTCTTCCGCGATTGTCATCAGTTTTAAATATGTCAGTTTGATCATGCGTGCAGACAACAATGGCGAAGGGGGGATTTTATCGCTCATGTCGTTGACTTTACGGGGTAAGGATCACAATCAGTATAAATGGATCATTGTCTTGGGTATGCTGGGGGCTTCTTTGTTTTATGGTGACTCGGTGATCACACCAGCGATTTCTGTGCTGTCTGCCGTTGAGGGCTTACAAGTGGCGATTCCATCGATCGATGATCACCTTATTTTGGCCATTTCTGCGGTCATTTTGACAAGTTTGTTTGTGATTCAAAAGCGTGGGACAGCGACCATTGGCGTGTTATTTGGACCGATCATGTTGCTGTGGTTCGGTGTGCTGGGGGCAATGGGGGTTTCCCATATCATTGATAACCCGACCATTTTGCATGCATTAAACCCATACCACGCTTTGTATTTTGCGACCCACAATGGGATTCATGGCTTCTTGGTGTTCGGTTCGGTTTTGCTCGTGTTGACGGGTGGTGAAGCTTTATACGCCGATATGGGGCATTTTGGTCGAAAACCGATTGTGTATGCATGGTATTTCGTGGTGTGGCCTGGTTTGATGTTGAATTATTTTGGTCAAGGTGCAATGATTTTGGCTGACAATGCGACCAAAGAAAACCCATTTTTTATGATGGCACCGGCTTGGGGGACTTTGCCTTTGGTGGTTTTGTCGGCTTTGGCGTCGGTGATTGCATCTCAAGCGGTGATTTCAGGTGCATTTTCTTTGACCAGTGCTGCAATTAAATTGGGCTACTGCCCTCGTTTGAAAATTGTTCACACCAATGAACAAGAAAAAGGTCAGATTTATTTGCCATTCATCAATTGGTTGTTGTGGGCATTGGTGATGATTTTAATCATCTTGTTCAAAAGTTCAAGCAATTTGGCTTCAGCCTATGGTTTTGCAGTGGTGACCACCATGACGATTGATGACATTTTGCTGTTGGTGGTGATGTTCACGGTGTGGAAATGGAATCGGGCATTGTCTTTGGCTATTTTTGCTTTTTTAATCACAGTGAGCCTGACCTTCTTTTCGGCGACTGCGGTCAAATTCCTTGACGGCGGTTGGTTTCCTGCAACGATTGGTTTGGCCATTTTCACTTTATTGATGACGTGGAAACGTGGCAAAGAGCTTGTTCATGAGCGCACAGAAGGGGTCAATTTGCCACTCGTGCCTTTTATGGAAAGTTTGTTGGCCCATCCGCCTGTACGGGTTGAAGGCACGGCCATGTTCATGCACAGTGATTTGAACAATGTGCCCAATTCATTGTTGCACAACCTTAAACACAATCGAATTTTGCATGAGCGCATCGTTTTCTTGGGTGTTCATACAGAAGACGTGCCTTACATCAAAGACGAAAATAAACTGGATATCCAAACAATTGGTGACTCTGCTTTTGTGGTCAATGCACATTATGGTTTTAAAGAAGAGCCAACGATGGAAGGCATCATGGCCTTATGTGCCAAGAAAAATTTGATCATGGAGATGATGGACACTTCTTTCTTCCTTAACCGTGAAACGGTCATTCCGAGTAAATTAAAAGGCATGGCTTTGTGGCGTGAAAAAATGTTTGCTTTAATGATGCGTAACTCGGTGCGTGCCACGGATTATTTCAAAATCCCACCAAATCGTGTCGTGGAGATGGGGACTCAAGTCGAGATTTAATCCATAAAAAAGCCACTGTATGTTGCAGTGGCTTTTTTATGACGACATCAATGAAAAATACCGAGCATGACCTGCAGTGAATATTTTTTTGAGTCATAATAAGCCGCAATTTTGCACAATGGTTTCAACTGAATTTTGTGAGGTGAATGATGAATGAAGTGAAAAGCATTTTAGCGCAAGCTGAGGATCTCTTGCGCCAAGCCGCAGGCACAAGTGGGGTGCAGGCCGCAGAGCTGCGTGACAAGGCGATGGCATTGTTGGAGCAAGTCAAAGCCCAAACCAGCGTATTGCAAGATCAGGTGGTGCAAAAAGCAACCGAAGCGGGCGCAGCAACAGAGGCGTTTGTTAAGGAAAATCCTTGGAAAGCCGTTGGTATGGCGGCAGGTCTGGGGTTGTTGCTCGGTGCCATGCTCAAAGGTGATGATAAAATGATTGCCGCTGAGAAAGACATCACCCCACCAACACTTGAGAAATCATAAACGCTCAGAATAAACCATCTCTTTTCACCCTGTTTGCTTTTACCCTGATTTATGCTTGGTGCTTATTCAACCTGTTTTGATAAGCCCAAGGCAGAATCAAAGGTGATGATTGGAATCAAAACAAGGGATGTGGTGTGTTTTCAATCTCTTTTCGCAATTGAATGGGTGTGTGTCAAGCTTGATGTGTTGAAAAAAATCGCCGTTTCGACGGCGATTTTTAATGTTCAAGATAAACATGAACGCAAAGCAGAGGCAAAGTCCGAGTGTACTGGGACATGAGGCCATTGTTTCAAAGCCTCGCGCACAGGCTGACCTTCGTTGTAACCATAATCTAAAATGACGCAAGCACATTCAGCAGCTTCGGCGGCCAATGCATCATTCATTGAGTCGCCCACCATCAATGCGGATTTGACGGTGCTGTTCATTTCTGCAAGGGCATGAAACAGTGGCTCTGGTCGTGGTTTTCGAACACTCAATGTGTCTCCGCAAACCACACTGCTGAATAAATTTGACCAGCCAAACTGTTGAATCAATGGCAGTGTGAATTCTGTGGGTTTGTTGGTGACGATGCCAAGGCGATAACCTTGTGCATGTAAGGCATGCAGCACTTCACTCACCCCTTTGTATTCACGCGTTGCATCACCGTTGATGCGGTGGTAATGCGCTGCAAAATGAGCATAAGCAACATCTGCATCAAATCTCAGTGCTTGCTCATGCGTCAAAGCACGCTGAATTAAGTTATGAGCACCTTTACCCACCATTGACAACGCGGTTTCAAATGACAGCGGTGGCAAATGGTATTCACCACGCAAGGCATTGACCGCAGTCACCAAATCAGGCGCCGTGTCCAGCAAAGTCCCATCAAGGTCAAACAAAATGGCTTTGGTGTGTGAATGTGCGGTGGGTGTATGCTCGATATGCGCCATTATTTGACTTGCGCCAGTTCTGCACGCATCTGATCGATGACGGTTTTGTAGTCTGGGGCATTAAAAATAGCTGAGCCTGCAACAAATGTATCTGCACCTGCTTGGGCAATTTCACGGATGTTGTCAATTTTGACCCCACCATCGATTTCCAATAAAATGTTTTGGCCGCCTGCAGCCACGTGTGCATCAATGCGTGCACGGGCTGCACGTGTTTTGTTGAGTGTTTCAGGGATGAAGGATTGACCACCAAAGCCAGGATTGACTGACATCAATAAAATCATGTCAAGCTTGTCCATCACGTGATCAAGAATGTTCAAAGGTGTGGCTGGGTTAAGCACCAAACCCGCTTTGCATCCTAAATCTTTAATCAAGCCCAAGCTGCGATCAACGTGACGTGAAGCTTCTGGATGAAATGTAATCATGTCGGCACCTGCTTTAGCAAAGCTGGCGATCAATGCATCCACGGGCTCGACCATCAAATGCACATCCATCATGGCATCGCCTGCATACGGTTTAATTGCTTCTAAAATCATCGGCCCAAAAGTTAGATTGGGCACATAATGATTGTCCATCACATCAAAGTGAATCCAATCGGCGCCAGCAGCCAATACATGGGTGACTTCTTCGCCCAATTTGGCAAAATCGGCAGACAGAAGGGAAGGGGAAATGCGGAAGGTCATGGTGATCCTAAGTTAAATTGAATGCCGTATTTTACTATGCTTTGATGGCTTTTTCTAATTAGATGTGAAGTGTACCAGCGTTTTATGGGTTGTCTTAATCGAGGCGGACACCGATAAAGCGTGCTACAATCAAAACGTTGCTTGTCAGGCTGAATCAAACTAAATCAAACTAAATCAAACTAAATCAAACTAAACCCATTAAGATTGAATCAATTGCTTGGCTTTTGGAGGTAAGTCTTATGTTTAAAATTAAAGTTGATACTGCATTTTGGCCAGAGCATTCGGATCCCGCCAATGATGTGTATGTTTTCGTTTACACCATTCAAATCACCAACGTGGGTCAAAAATCAGCGCAGTTGTTGAGCCGTCATTGGGTGATCACCGATGGTTTTGGCACCACTCGCGAAGTTCGTGGTGATGGTGTGGTTGGGGTTCAACCTAAAATTGCAGCTGGTGAGAGCTTTGAATACAGCAGCAGCTGTCCTTTATCCACACCGTTTGGTCGGATGCATGGTGAATATTATTGTGTAGATGAAACAGGTGCACAGTTTATCGTGGACATTTCTCAATTTTTACTGACCGCTCCAAACACCGTTCATTGAATTTTCTAATTGTTTTTAAAATGAAGCACACCGATTTAACACACACATCAAATACCACCGCCGTTACCATTTATCACAATCCCAAATGCGGCACATCACGTAACACCTTGGCCTTAATTCGCAACGCAGGCGTTGAACCGACGGTCGTTCACTACCTCGAAACGCCGCCCAGCCGCGAAACACTCAAACAATTATTGAGC
>CALMCL010000204.1 GCA_937862905.1 uncultured Burkholderiaceae bacterium
ACTCACTTGGCCTTTTTCAATCTACGAAAATTGCTATTCGTACTTTAATTAACGAGAGATTACAAGGCAATTAAAAGAACGGGAGCTGCAAGCCATTCCTCAGCTCAATGGGTGAGGGGGAGATGATCCAAGTTGTTTTTGAGGAGGCCTGAGATGAACTACAAGCTTGCATTGGCCGAGACAACAATGAAAATCAACAATATATTTTTCGCTTTTTCATTCCCCTTCAGTGCGCACCTCAGTGCATTTCTGGTGGTGCATCTTTGGGGTGGGCTTCGGCATGCAACTTAATTGCCCACAGCACCCCTGACAATGCCAACACCATGGCCACCCACTCCAGAAGCCGTGGCATGCGACCATCATAAATGAAGCCATAGAGCAGTGAAAAAAGTGTTTCAGACATAATCAATTGCCCAGAGAGGCTGATCGGTAGCAATTGGCTGGCTTTGTTCCACAAAATATTACCCACATAGGACGACAAAAATGCGATCACAACACCACCGAGGAGGATGAACTTTAACCAAGGCAAATCTGCCTGGGTGTTGATGGCAAAGATGTGATCGGGTTGCCATTGTGCAATCAGGTACGCGATGATCAGGATGCCGATGGACAGCAGCGCAGTCACAACTCCTGTCAAGTTTGACCAATCGGCAGGGCTGAGGTCTGGGCGCTCTCTCAAGTAACGTGCGTTATTGACCGCTGCATACGTCCACAACACCAAAGCGCCCGTCGCAGACAGCAGCGCAAATAAGCGTTGAATGGGGGTGCTGGTCAGCGTCTCTGATGTGTGGCTGAACAAGTCCCAGCTGATGAAAATGATGCCACCCACAATCAAACCAATGGGTGCATAGAGCGCACGCCACGACAATGAACCCGCATCGTTGCGACCCATCACCGCAATGGTCACTGGCAACATGCCAATGATCAAAGTGGTGGGCGCAATGCCGCCATACTTCACCCCTGTGGCCAAGCACAGATAGTACAAAATATTGGCTTGCAATGACAGCTTCACCAACATGCCCCAATCATGGCGTGACAATGTACGCATCAGCGCAGGCAACGTCTGAAATGACAACGCCAAAGCGAATAGGCCGTAACACACGTAACGCAACACCATTTGTGACATGGGTGAAAATTCAGGTGTCAGGCGAGGGAAAAGAAACACCAAGCCCCATAACGCCCCTGCAATGATGCCGGCCGTGATGCCTTGGCGGAAGTGGTTGGGGCTGCTGCGTGTGGAAAAGGTCATCATGATCGGGTGGTGTCAAGGGATAAGAAAAAATGGAGTCAGTTGTCGCTTTTGGAGAAGACCCATAAATGCAGTGTTCAGAAAAAAGTTTATGAACGATTTTTCATGGATGTTCCTCGCGTTGTTCTGGCGTGCGCGAATAAAAATATCCATGGTAAAAGATGGGCATTTAGCACGAAAATACGTTTTTATTGCTGTATTTTTTTTAAAAATGGCGTCTTTGGAAATGCGCATACATCAAAGAGCACAGAAGTAATGTGTTTCTATACTTTTATTGGATTTTACGGGAATTTATTGAAATAAAATATGGAAATATGGTTTATTTTATGAATTTTATTTATATGGAACAGACAAATGCCCATTTCTGTGTTTGCGCACGATGTTGTGCTCAAGTCTGCTGAAATTGACGTTGTTTATATGCCAAAAAGCAAAGGGTCAATCACTCAAAAATCAAAGCTTAGTAAATCATTTTATAACGCGAAAATTGAAAATAACGTATAATTCTGCTTTGTGCGAAAGGAATCCCATGCGCTTATTGCAAAAAGCCCTTACCTTTGACGATGTTTTACTGGTACCCGCTTACTCTAACATTCTTCCGCGCGACGCCAGCTTAAAAACTCAGCTTTCGCGCAACATCACCTTGAACATCCCCCTTGTGTCGGCTGCAATGGACACCGTGACCGAATCGCGTTTGGCGATTGCCCTCGCGCAAGAAGGTGGCATTGGCATCATCCATAAAAATTTACCGCCTGCAAAACAAGCCCTCGAAGTCGCTAAAGTGAAGCGCTACGAGTCTGGCATTTTGCGCGACCCGATCACGGTCACACCCGACATGACCGTATTGCAAATCATGGAGCTGGCGCAAGACGCTGGCGTATCGGGCTTTCCTGTTGTACAAAACAAAAAAGTGGTTGGCATCATCACCAATCGCGATTTGCGTTTTGAAGAAAATTACACCGCTAAAGTGTCGGACATCATGACCCCACGAGAGCGCCTCGTGGTGATTCACGAAGACGACTCTTTAGAAGAAGCCAAGCGTTTGATGAACAAACACCGCTTGGAACGCGTCATCATCGTCAATGAAAACGATGAGTTACGCGGTCTCATCACGGTGAAAGACATCCAAAAAGCCAAAGAGCATCCCCATGCGTGTAAAGACTCACTCGGTCAATTGCGTGTCGGTGCTGCAGTGGGCGTGGGCCCAGAAAACGACGAACGGGTTGATTTGTTGGTCAAGGCCGGTGTGGATGTGATCATTGTCGACACCGCACACGGTCACTCTCAAGGCGTGCTGGATCGTGTCAAATGGGTGAAAACAAATTACCCGCAGGTTGATGTGATCGGCGGCAACATTGCCACCGCTGAAGCCGCATTGGCCTTGGTCGCACATGGCGCAGACGGCGTGAAAGTGGGCATTGGCCCTGGTTCAATTTGCACCACGCGCATTGTCGCTGGTGTGGGTGTCCCACAAATTTCTGCGATTGCCAATGTCGCCAAGGCACTC
This sequence comes from uncultured Burkholderiaceae bacterium, assembly GCA_937862905.1. Taxonomy (GTDB): domain Bacteria; phylum Pseudomonadota; class Gammaproteobacteria; order Burkholderiales; family Burkholderiaceae; genus Hydromonas. Next base: position 2,754 of record CALMCL010000204.1, read on the forward strand.
GAAGGCACGGGCGTACCGCTCATCGGCGATGGCGGCATCCGCTACTCGGGTGACATTTCCAAAGCGATTGCAGCAGGCGCATTCACCGTCATGCTCGGCTCCATGTTCGCTGGCACCGAAGAATCTCCAGGCGAAGTCGTGTTGTACCAAGGCCGCTCATACAAAGAATACCGTGGCATGGGCTCGCTCGGCGCGATGGCGCAAGGTTCAAAAGACCGCTATTTCCAAGACAATGAAGGCAACGTCGATAAGCTCGTGCCCGAAGGCATCGAAGGTCGCGTGTCATACAAAGGCAGCGTACTTGCGATTGTCCATCAATTGATTGGCGGCATCCGTTCATCAATGGGCTATTGTGGTTGCGCCAGTATTGACGACGTACGCACAAAAGCGCAGTTTGTAGAGATTACGTCAGCAGGCATGCGTGAGAGTCATGTGCATGATGTGCAGATTACTAAGGAAGCGCCTAATTATTCGGTGGGGTGATTTTCGTATAATTTGATCTTTAAAGGGGCAATTGATTTGCCCCTACTTTTTATTTCTTGAGTAGTTCTGAAAAATTTGTGAGTCTAATTAATAATAGGTAAACCATATGCCGTTAAGTGAATTGTTATCAGGTGTTATAAGTGGTTTTACCGCAGGATTCACAGTTTTAGTTTTAGAACAGTTGTATCTTCTGTATAAAGAAAAACATCATAAAGAAGAACAGCTAGTTATTAAAGCTACTCCACTAAATAAGATAATCTCTCAGCAGGTGCTTAACCGATTACGGCCTGGTACGAGTATTGAAAATATGAGGAGCATGCTTGGAGCCCCTGTAATAACTGAACGTTGTGTATATCCGCTTTTCTCTAATCAAGAACTTAAAAAATTTAGTTATTTATATTTTTTTGAAAATGCAGATATAAAAATTATTTCTTCAGATAATGAGGTCATAGACAGTTTAACAATTATGTTTAAGGGACAAATCGTTGACGGAGTTGGTTTTGCTTTGTTTCCTTTTCAGTCATTAGAGAAGAATAATTCAAATCAGTTAAGACTTAATAAAGATTTTATTGATAGTGTCCGTAAAAAGGAAGATATTATTACGCGCATTGATAGGTCAAGTGCACTGCAAGTTTTTGTTCCCAATCCTCTGTACGCATATTACACAGCTTTTGTTTTGGGTGTGGAAGATGAGAGTATGGATTTTTTAAATCGAAGTATCGAAGGTGTTTGTATTTCTAGTAATGAAGACGATGTTTACTATATTTATGAGATGGAGCGCCGAATTGATATGTAAGACAACATAGCTTAATGCTTTATTTTAATTATTAAGGAATAAATCAATGTCCAATATTCACGACAAAATTCTAATCCTAGACTTTGGTTCGCAAGTCACCCAACTCATTGCTCGACGCGTTCGTGATTCGGGCGTTTTTTCTGAAATCTATCCGTATGATGTGTCGG
>CALMCL010000205.1 GCA_937862905.1 uncultured Burkholderiaceae bacterium
CCCGCCGCCAATTTCAGCGTTTTGTCTTTCATAACAACGCCGTCCAGCTTAAAACCGCCTTGGTCAATTGCACGGTTGGCTTCGGATGCCGACTCGACCAAGCCTGCGGCTTTTAAGATGCCACCGAGCGTTGACGTGGCAGGCGATGACTCAACCGTGACGCTCGGCACATCATCAGGCACGCCGCCTTTGGCGCGGTGATTGAATGCGTTCAAAGCCTCATCAGCGGCGGTTTGCGAGTGAAAACGCGTGACGATTTCTTGCGCGAGTGCAACTTTGGCATCGCGTGGATTGCGCCCACCTGCAATTTCATTTTTCAAAGCGGCGATGGCTTCGATGGATTGGAAGGACAATAAGTCGTACCACGTCCACATCATGTCATCTGAAATGCTCATGACCTTGCCAAACATGTCATTCGGCGCTTCGGTGATGCCGATGTAATTGCTTTTCGATTTGGACATTTTTTCAACGCCATCCAAACCCACCAACAATGGCATGGTCAAAATACATTGGGGCTCTTGGCCATATTCTTTTTGTAACGCACGCCCCACCAACAGGTTAAATTTCTGATCCGTACCGCCAAGTTCAAGGTCTGATTGCAGTGCCACAGAATCGTAACCTTGCATCAATGGGTACAAAAATTCATGCACTGAAATGGGGATGCCGCCGTTGTAGCGTTTGGTGAAATCATCACGTTCAAGCATCTGTGCCACCGTGTAGCGTGAGGCAAGCTGAATCATGCCTCGCGCGCCCAAAGGATCACACCACTCGCTGTTGTAACGAATTTCAGTTTTTGCGGGGTCAAGAATCAAAGCGGCTTGTTTATAGTAGGTTTCAGCATTGACCTTGATTTGCTCTGGGGTCAACGGTGGGCGCGTCGCGTTACGCCCAGATGGATCGCCAATCATGGATGTGAAGTCACCGATGAGAAAAATCACGGTGTGTCCAAGGTCTTGCAATTGACGCAGCTTGTTCAACACAACCGTGTGCCCGAGGTGAATATCGGGCGCAGTTGGATCTAAACCCAATTTGATGCGCAAAGGCACACCCGTCGCAGCACTTTTGGCCAGTTTTTGCACCCAATCGGCTTCAACCAACAGCTCATCGCAACCGCGTTTGGTGATGGCGAGGGCTTGTTGAACGGCTTCGGTGATTGGGTATTGCGGTGCTTTTGCGGGAAGGGTATCTGAGGTCGTCATAGGTGTGTTTTAGTGGCTCAATCGGTGTTTGCATTGAGCGGTCATTGAAAGAATGGCGTATTGTACCAAGCACCGCCCAGTTTACCAAGTGTTGCCGTTCGCTTTGATCTGCTTTCGCGACAGAATACGCATCTATCGTTTACAATTGAGCCCATATGAGAGTTCATATGAAAAAGCAATGGCTGACTTTTTCACAACCATCTGACGACTTATTTTGAGGCACCTTGTGAGCACAAACCATCTTTTATCTGATTACACCCCCTATCCTTTTCACATTCACACCACGGCGCTTTTGTTTGATCTCTCGCCTGAACGAACCACGGTCACATCGTGGTTGGACTTTGAACGCAAAGCGGGTACGCAAGCCATGGTATTGGATGGCGAACACATTGAGCTGATTGCGGTTTCTTTGAATGACGTGGCTTTGGTTGCCGATGTCGACTACAGCCTCAGTGCGACCCAATTGACATTACATGCTTTACCTGAGAGCGGCGTGCTGTCGATTGTCACGGCATGCACGCCATCAAGCAACACCAGTTTGTCGGGCTTATTCACAACGGGTGCGCATTTGATGACCCAATGCGAAGCGGAGGGGTTTCGCCGCATGACCTATTTCCCCGATCGTCCCGATGTGTTGTCGACGTACACCGTGACATTATTGGCCGACAAAACCCGCTTTCCCGTGTTGTTGGCCAATGGCAATTTAATCGAAGTACGGGATGTGGAGAACGGCGGCCACATGACGGTTTGGAATGATCCCTTCCCAAAACCATCGTATTTGTTCGCGTTGGTTGCGGGTCAGTTGGCGTGCTTGGAAGAAACAATTGTACAAGACGGGCAATCAAAACTGTTGCAAGTGTATGTGGAGGCCCATGATGTGCCCAAGGCTCAATTTGCGATGGATAGCCTAAAAGCCTCCATCCGTTGGGACAAAAAACGTTACAACCTGCCATTGGATTTGGAACGATTCATGATCGTCGCCACCTCCGATTTCAACATGGGCGCAATGGAAAACAAGGGTTTGAATATTTTCAATACCAAGTTTGTGCTTGCACACCCTGACACCGCCACCGATGTGGATTTTGAAAATGTCGAGGCTGTGGTCGGACACGAGTACTTTCACAACTGGACGGGCAACCGTGTGACCTGCCGTGATTGGTTTCAGCTCAGTTTAAAAGAAGGTTTGACCGTTTACCGCGATCAAGAGTTTTCCAGCGATCAGCTGGCCGAAGGCTTGTCCGAAACCGCCGCGGCCAGCGCACGTGCAGTCAAGCGCATCGATGATGTGAGCAATTTGCGCACCGCGCAATTCGCAGAAGATGCAGGCCCGATGGCGCACCCGATTCGCCCTGTGGCTTACGAAGAAATCAATAATTTTTACACCATGACCGTGTATGAAAAAGGCGCAGAAGTGGTGCGCATGTACGAGACGTTGTTGGGTCGCGAAGGCTTTCGCAAAGGCATGGATTTGTATTTTGAACGCCATGATGGCACAGCAGTCACATGCGATGATTTTCGAGCGGCGATGGCCGATGCGAATGGGGTGGATTTGAGCCAATTCGGTCGCTGGTATGAGCAAGCGGGCACGCCCACCGTGAGCGTCAATGGCACATACGATGCCACGGCGCGCACCTACACATTGAGCCTCACGCAAAACAACCCTGCGGTGGGCATTGAGCTGCAACAAGCCCATTTGCTTAAACTGCCTTTGCACATCCCGTTCAACATTGGTTTGCTGGCATCCAGCAGCAGCGGTGCCATACAGGCGGGTGACGATTTACCGCTGCGCCTTGCAGGTCAAACTGAGGCAGCAACCAGCACATTGACCCTGCCTTTCACCGAATCCACACAAACATTTGTGTTCACCGACATCCCATGCGCACCCGTACCATCATTGAACCGTCAATTCAGTGCACCCGTGTTGATTCATTTCAACCACAGCGATGATGATTTGAATTTTTTATTGCAGCATGACAACGACGCCTTCAATCGGTGGGATGCGGCTCAGCAAGTTTACACGCGTTGCATTTTAAACAACATGCACAACCCCGATGCTGCCGTATTCAGCACCGCTCAACTCAACACACTGGGCGAATTGCTGCGCAGCGCCGACCTCAGCCCCGCTTACCGCGCACAGTTGCTCACTTTGCCCAGCCATGCGTTCCTCGCTCAATTGATCAGCCGCATGCAAGCACTTGATCCACAAGCCCTACATGCCGCCCGCCAACGTGCAAACGATGCATTGGCCACTCATTTTGAAAGCACCTGGCACACGCTGTACAACCAGCTCAACAACAACCAAGCTTATGTTTACACCGGTGCCGCAGCGGGTCAACGCGCACTGAAAAACCTTGCCCTGCGCCAACTGGCCACAGCAAACAAGGAAACGGTTACGTTGGTTCAAAAGCAATACGACACCACCGACAACATGACCGACCGCATCGCGGCACTGAGCACCGCCGTCAATCACTTCCCCGCTGCAGCCACAGACATGCTCGCCGATTTTTACCAACGTTATGCCAACGAAGCATTGGTCATCGACAAATGGTTTGCTGTTCAGGCCGCCAACAGCCATGCTTCACATGCCACATTGATGACGGTTTTGGACGATTTACTCAATCACCCTGCATTCATCAACCCCAATCCAAACCGCATGCGTGCTTTGATTTTCATGTTCTGCAACGCCAACCCACATCACTTTCATCACATCGACGGCAGAGGCTATGATTTTTGGGCGAAACACGTGCTTGACATTGACCAGAAAAACCCACAGGTCAGCTCACGTTTGGCACGCAGCTTGGAACATTGGCGTGATTACGCTGAACCACACCGCAGTTTGATGCAAGCCGCTTTACAAAAAGTGGCAGAGAGTCAAACCTTGTCTCAAGATGTGCGTGAAATCATCAGTAAAGCGTTGGGCTAGGCGCCACACAACCAAGCTGAAACGCCAAGAAAAAACCCCGCTGCAAAAAACAGCGGGGTTTTATTTCAACACGAACCTTATTTGCCCATGTCAACTAACTTGGCCTCAATTGTCACTCGGCGATTGGGTTGCAAGCAAGCAATCAAAGCAGGTCGAGCCAAAGACGACGAGCAAGACACCACGGGGTTTGCCTCACCAGCTCCCATGGCTTGCACTGCGTTGGCCTTCACACCTTGACCAACCAAATAGGCTTTAATCGTATTGGCGCGTCGTTGCGACAAACGGAAATTGGCTTCATCCGAACCAATTCGATCCGTATAGGCCGTCACTTGAAGCACGTAATCGCGTTTGCTGTCCCGAACCATTTGTGCAAAATGATTCAACTGTTGGCGACCTGAGTCATTCAAATCCGCTGCAGAAAATTTATTGAAAGGAAACAAAGCATCTGCTGACAAAGTTAAATTCATGGGTTCTGCTGCCGCAGTGGCCGCACTTGCAACTTGCGTTGGACACACGGCACGATCAGACACTGCTTTCCAATAAAAACTTTGAGCCAGTTTGTCTTTATCAAACACCACTTTGTATAAACAAGTGTCCACACGCGTACCACCTTGTGCATCAGCAACAGGGAAATGAAACAAGTAGTCCCACTCACGCACCCTAAAACCTTCAGAGAAAATCGGATGCTCAATTAACGCCATGATCTGATCACGCGTCATACCTGATCGAATTTTGGACAAGTTTTCCAAATTTGGATATCGCCCATCTTTAATCCACGCGGCTGTCACTTCAGGAAAAACTGGCTTATCCGTCGTCCCTTGGTCTGTGATTTCAGACAAACCAGCCCTTGCAACCATTGACAACCCCAGACCAAAAATCAACCCCAAGGCCACCACTGTTTTTTTCGTATACCTATTCACGGCATTTCCTTTATTTGAATACTTGACTATCTAGTTTTTACGGGTGAGAACCCGTCGAAAGAAAGGCTCTCACCATGGACTCATTTAGAGCGATTACCAATGGAAACCTGCACCCACAGATGCGCCAAATTGCTTTTGCGTATCCCCCGTCACTGTTGCACGGACAACCCACTTGCCATTGTCAGTGACCTTAGACAAGCCCACAGCCATAGCAGTCTGACCATTGTAAGTACCCACAGATGCACCAACCATGCCTTTACCTGGGAAGATCGACTGCGGAATGGTGGCCGCCGCCATCGCCGCCGCAGTACCTGCTGAAGCAAGATTACTTGACTTATTGATCGAATTGGTCAAATCACCTTTCAAGTCTTTCAACTGATTCACATTCACCGCATCAGTGCCATTGACACCCTCAGCCACATT
>CALMCL010000206.1 GCA_937862905.1 uncultured Burkholderiaceae bacterium
GTTTGCGAAATGCTGTAAAGTTTTTGTTTGTTTACCCTTCAAAAAATGTGCGCCAGAAAAATAATTTTAAATATAAAAAAACAGGGGCGCATCTCTTTTAAAAAAGTGAAAGTGAAGGAGAAGGTATTTGAGACTCACGATGATAGAGCCTTCATTCAGTGAGATTCTGGGCTCCATTGTTCTATTGTGCGCCTATTGGGCGCGCCATTATTGTGTAACGATAGAAATGAACAGCATCGAGGCGCTGGTGGCGCAGCAAGAATGAGCAGATGTGTATGAGGAAGAAATAGGAGAATAAAAGCGAGGTTTGATCGGTGTAGACATCCCATTTCAATAACCGCCCTAGTGGCGGTTATTGAAATATTGTTATGGAATACACGATTTTGTACGGATTTATTTAACGGGTACGAAGTCAAATTTAGGAGCGCCATCTGCAGGTTTGGCGGGTTCGGCTGCTTTTGCCGTTGGTTTGGCCTCGACTTTGGCTGCAGGTTCAGCTGGCTTATCCATTGGTTTAGCCAAATCAAGTATTGGTGCTGCAACTGCGGGGGCTTTCGCACCGCCTGCAGCCACACCTAAATCCAAATTCAATGAAGGCGATACCTGACCACCCGTAGGTGAAACAGCGGCTGGCTGTCCGCCATTGGCTTTGGTTTTGTCGGTGACCACAATGTTTGGGAAAATGATGATCAAAGCCACTACAATCAATTGAATGAGGACGTAGGGAATCGCACCCAAATAAATGTCTGTGGTTTTGACCGCTTTCGGGGCGACGGAACGCAAATAGAATAAAGCAAATCCAAATGGTGGGTGCATGAATGATGTTTGCATATTGACTGCAAGCAGCACACCAAACCACACAAGGTCGATGCCCAATTTCTCTGCAACAGGTGCAACCAACGGCACCAAAATAAAAGAGAGTTCAAAAAATTCCAAGAAAAATGCAAGAAAAAAGAACAATAAGTTGATGACGACCAAAAAGCCTATTTGACCGCCTGGAATCGCAGTGAGCAAGTGCTCCACCCATTTGTCGCCTTTAACACCTTGAAACACGAGGTTAAATACCGTTGATCCAATGAGAATGAACAGCACAAAACTGGTCAGCTTCAGCGTTGACTCCATGGCTTGTTTGGTCAAACCAAAATTGAGTCGACCTTTGGAGATGGCCAACAAAATTGCACCGATCGCACCCAAGCCACCACCTTCAGTGGGGGTGGCAATGCCCATGAATACGGTACCCAGCACAAGAAAGATCAATGCCAATGGGGGGACGAGCACAAACACAACGCGTTGCGCCATGTCGCTGAGAACGCCGATCTTCAAGATTTGATCGAATTTTGCCAAAGCGTACACCACCACAATGGCCACGGATAGGGCAACGATGGTCGCACGGTTGAATGATTCTTCAACGGTGTCGGCACCAAATACTTTATGCGTTTCAGAAACACCTTGTGTGCTGTATGAGAGGAATGCATAAAACACGGCCACTGACAAAGCCAGAATGGCCAACAAAGACAGTGCGCCTGAGCCACCATTTTTTGTGCGTTTGAATGTGCGCGCTTCGATGGGCAGTGCAGGAACCCATGTGGGTTTGAAAATAGACACCAACAGAATGTATAAAATATACAAACCCACTAAAATAAAACCAGGTGTGAATGCGGCTTTGTATAAATCACCCACTGGTCGACCCAATTGGCTGGCGAGCACGATGAGCACCAAAGAAGGGGGGATGATTTGTGCCAGCGTGCCTGAAGCTGCAATGGTGCCTGAGGCCACCCGCTTATCGTAACCGTATTTGAGCATCAAAGGCAATGAAATCAAGCCCATGGCGATGACTGAAGCCGCAACCACGCCTGTGGTGGCGGCCAATAATGCGCCCACCAAAATCACGGCATAGGCCAAGCCACCACGCACAGGGCCGAACAGTTGTCCAATCGTATCGAGCAAATCCTCTGCCATGCCCGATCGTTCAAGAATCAACCCCATGAATGTGAAAAATGGAATTGCCAACAAGGTGTCGTTGGTCATGATGCCGTAAATGCGGTTGGGCAAGGCTTGCATGAGGTTTGGATTCAGAACGCCCAAGCCAATCCCAATGGCTGCAAATAAAAGCCCATTGGCCGCCAGTGAAAAGGTGATGGGGAAACCCGATAACATGAAGGCCATCAGTCCTAAAAACATAATGGGTGCTAGATTGGCTGCAATGATGTCCATAAATAATCTCCGTATTTTTTTATTGAATTAATCTTGGCGGGTTTGATGGGTGGCTTCTAGATATTCGCGCACCTCATCGTCTGGGTTGTGCCCCGCTTTACGAAATTCATGGAAAGAGACCAAGCCCTTCATGTAACCAATCCGTTTAATCAGCTCGGAAAAGCCTTGTAAAATCAAAAAAAAGTAACCCAATGGCATGAGCAGTTTAAATGGCCATAACAACAGACCACTGTCACCAGAGTGTTCGCCGTTGACAAATGATTGCGCAAAGAAGCTTAAGCTGTAATAAAACACAAGCAAGCAAATGGGCAACATAAAAAATAGAAAACCAATGATGTCTAATTTGACTTGAGCGCGCTCAGAATAGCGTGAGCTGATGACGTCGATGCGCACATGCTCATCGCGACGCAGTGTGTAAGCCGCCCCAAACAAAAAAATACAGGAAAACAAGAAAAATTGCAGTTCAAACATCACGCTGGAGTTTTTCTGGAAAAAATCACTTGAGCTGAACAATTTTCGCAAAATGGCATTGGCTGAGCAAATGGCCACGGCCAGTAAAACGCCCCATAAAGCCAATTTGCTGATGCGCTCATTGAGCAGGTCGATCTTTTTTGAAACACGCAATAAGGCTTGCATGGTGTGGTCTCCTATTTATTGTTTATTTCATTGTTTAATTCATGATCTTTGTTGCATTGAACCGTAGCAAGTATAGAGGATTCATGTGCGACTTGCGAGTCTTCTCTGCCTTTTAACTTTAAAATTTATACTGCTTGCTTCAAGCATCGGTATGAACTCATTGAAAGCTCATCGAGTGGATGAATCAATGGCATTTATCTTAATCAAAAACCGCCACGGTTTGCGAACTGAGGGCAAGCAACTCACCCTTTTGATTCCAAATGTGGGCGCGGATCTGTCCATAACCACTGGCTGCGTGATCGATATCGGCACGGTACAACAGCCAGTCTGAGTCTGAAGGAGGGTAGGTTATGGGGGATGGCTGAATAAAGCTGATGCTCCAAGTCATGGTGGAAGCAGGGGCGGGGCGATTGATCAGTGGTAACGTGGCGGGCGGCCATGCATCGATCAAGGCGATGAGTAGGGCATCGGCATCATTGAGGTCACTGCCTGTGGTCTCATTTTTTAAGCGCATCCAGCCACCCATTTCACGAGCCGTTGTGCCTGAAAAAGGCAAATGGCCAAAGGCCCAACGATAGTCCATTTTGCGTGTGAATTCAGGAACGACATTTGGAATGTAGGGCAACGCAACTAGGCTTTCGGGTGAAGGTACACGCGGTGCGGGCATTGCTGAAACATCAATGCTGGATGTGCGCAGTGTGCCAAATAAAGCGAGGGCAGTGGCAATCGTTTGACCCTCTTGAATGATTTGGCCTTCGATCTGGACGGAGTTTTTACCTGCACGTAAGATTTTGGTGTCCAAGATGAAATCGGTGTCTGCAGTCAGCGGCGCGATGAATGACATCATGAAAGATAGAATACAACGATCGGTGGGGATGTCGCGGCGCATGGCGGTGTAAATGACTGCTCCCATGACGCCGCCAAAAATGGCTCGCCCTTGCCCCCATTCTGCACTGATGCGGTGAGGGCTGTTGCTGGGGTTATTTTTGATGTGTTGAATGAAATCGTTGAAATGCATGGTGATTCTTTCAATGGGTAAAATGCCCTGACAAATGTTTCTCTGAGGCATGCTCTAAGGACGGCGGAATAAGTTCATGTTTGAATATGTGGATGCCATGTGGATGCGTTTTGTAAAACTGGTCACACCTCGGTTTTTATTTGATTTTCGCCAGTGTTTCACAGGCAAAATGGATGAAAGCGTTGATTTGAAACTAAAACATTGAAAATCAGGCTTTTATTTTTCTCCACAGTTCCCTAAAATTATACTCAATTAATGTTTCTCTGATCTTGGGTTTACAGGGTAAACAGGGTAAAATAACGCTTTTATCCCATGCACCATTTTGATTTTTAAGAAAGTTACCATGAACGCTGCTTTATACGCCATTTCCCCCCTTGACGGTCGCTACGCTGCGAAAGTTGACGCATTGCGTCCGATCATGTCAGAAGCAGGTTTACTGCACCACCGTGTGGAGGTCGAAGTGGCTTGGATCATCGCGTTGTCGCGCGCAGGTTTTGCTGAGTTGCCTGCTTTTTCGGAAGCTGCGGTGGCTTACTTGAATGATGTGGTTGCGAATTTTGGTGAAGTGGATGCGCTGCGCATCAAAGAGATCGAAAAAACCACCAACCACGATGTGAAAGCGGTTGAGTATTATTTAAAAGAAAAAATGGCCGCCCGTGCTGATTTAACTGAGCTGACCGTTGCGGGCGAATTCATCCATTTTGCCTGCACATCCGAGGACATCAACAACACGTCTCATGGTTTGATGCTTAAAAAAGCACGCGCCGAGGTGCTTTTGCCGATGATGGGTGAGTTGGTGGCTAAGTTTAAAGCACTGGCCGTTGAGCATGCCGCCCAGCCCATGTTGTCTCGCACGCATGGTCAGCCTGCATCACCATCGACGATTGGTAAAGAATTTGCTAACATCGCTTACCGTTTGGAGCGTGCGACAGAACACTTGGCTAAAATTGAATTGTTGGCCAAAATGAATGGTGCTGTGGGCAATTACAATGCGCATTTGTCGGCTTACCCTGATTTTAACTGGCCTGAGTTTTCAAAAAATGTGATTGAAAATGATTTGGGTTTGAGCATGAACCCGTACACGATTCAAATCGAACCACATGATTACATGGCTCAATATTTTGACGCGCTCGCGCGTTTTAATACAATCTTGATCGATGCAAACCGTGACATTTGGGGCTATATTTCTTTGGGGTTTTTCAAGCAAAAAACCAAAGCAGGCGAGATTGGTTCATCAACCATGCCGCATAAAGTGAACCCAATTGACTTTGAGAACTCTGAAGGCAATCTGGGGTTGGCCAATGCCGTGCTCAAACATTTATCTGAGAAATTGCCGATCTCCCGTTGGCAGCGTGATTTGACCGATTCCACTGTCTTGCGCAACATGGGGGTGGGTTTGGGCTATGCGGCGATTGCTTATGATGCGTGCATGCGTGGTTTAAACAAATTGGAATTGAATGCTGCTAAAATCGACAACGATTTGGACGGTTGCTGGGAGGTTTTGGCTGAACCGATTCAAACTGTCATGCGCCGCTATGCCGTGCCAAATGCATACGAACAACTTAAAGAGTTGACCCGTGGTAAAGGCATCACACGCGAAGCATTGCAAGTTTTTGTACAAGGTCTGGCGATCCCTGAATCTGAGAAAACGCGTTTGTTGGAAATGACACCTGCCAATTACATCGGCTTGGCGACCGAATTGGCTGCTGGTGTTTAACGGTGTGGACTGATCCTTTATCATAAGGACACACGGAAAGCATGGGGTTTTTATAAAAAACACTGCATTGTTTTCCGTATGGCCTTAATGTTCAGTTCACATTTAAAGTGGATGATGCATGCAGTTCAATTGTGTTTTTGTCGTACCATCCGAGTCGTATCAACAGGCAAGAAGAATGCCGCTTTAAAATTTAACAAAAGTAAAAGGATTTGAAAATGAGCACTGTAAACACAGCAAAATACCCTTTGTCTGTAAAATTATTTCACAGCTTGGTCGCTTTACTGATGATTGCCACGCTGATCATTGGTTGGCAGCTGGAAGACAATGAGGGTTTGATGGGGTTGCATAAATCCTTGGGCGTAGCGGTTTTTGTTTTGGCGGTGTTGCGAGTGGTCAATCGCATTCGCACCAAAGATGCTGTGCCTGGTTCGGTGAATGCCGTCGGTTCAATGCAGTATTTGGCTGAAAAAACGGTTCACGGCCTGTTGTATGTGGTGATGCTTGGCGTGCCCTTCATGGGTTGGTTAACCAGCAATGCCTTTGGCTATCCCGCCAGCTTTTTTGGTTTATTTAATTTGCCCACTTTAATCGGTAAAAACATCGATTTGGCTGAACAGTTGGGTGGCTTGCATGGTTTGGGTGCTGATGTTTTTGTTGTGTTGCTGGCTTTGCATGTGCTGGGCGCAATCGTACATTTGGTCATTAATAAAGAGAATGTCTTTAAACGCATGATGTGATTTGTTTGGCTGCATGCGCATTCACGGCATTGGATTTAATAAAAAACTCACCTGTGGTGGGTTTTTTATTGCCTAAATGTCTTGTTGCTTTGAGTGGTTCAGTGTGTGGATTCCAAAGCATTGCAAGACATCAAAACATGTGTTGTTGATGCGCAGCTTAAGCATGACGTCAATCAATGAAGCCAAGTTGATACAGTGCAACAGAGTTATGCTTTCAATGGGGGGGCTTTCTGATCGTGCTTCATAGGACATAAATAAAAAAGCCTCACTTTGGAAGTGAGGCTTTTATTCATACAATGCCCATGTGAGCAATCGTGATGAAAACAGTGATAACAGTGTGATTAGTATGCTTTAGAAGGGCGGCCATCATAATCAATCCATTGCTTGTGCTCATAGTCATACAAGCGGCAATGCTTGGCATTTTTAAAATACCATCCTAAGGAAAATTTCTGCACCACAATGCGACCCGGCAACAATTCTTCCAATCGATCTTGTGCTTCTTTGAGCTTGTACAAAGGAATGGTCATGTCCAGATGATGTGCGGTATGCTCCATGATGTGGTGCATCATCGCACCCCAAGGTTTATTAAATGTGAGATGAACTGTGGTCGTGACGAAAGGATTGGCCGCAGCCCATTCTTTCTTGTTGTCATAAAATTGGATGCGCGCATGGTTGTGGTGCACGTAGACCGCCCAGCCAATCATGCCATTCCAGAAAATAAATGGAATGACAAAGCCAGTCACCACAGCAGAGAGCAAGCTGACCTCAAAAGCTGGTGCAATCAACGCAATGGCAATCAACCAAATGACTGCAAAAACTGACACCAACACACCGTCCCAAAAGAAGGCTTCGCGATTGCCAGGTTTGTGTTCTTTGTTGGGGAAATACATTTTTTTCCACCAAATCTCAACCATATAATACATCCACGGACCAAAGCCACTGCGATAGAAACGTTCCATTACTTTGCGTGTGCCACTCATGCCATCGTATTCGGCTTTTGACATTGGAATCCAAATGAAATCCATGCCTTTTAAATTGGTGAAGCCATGGTGAATCACGTTGTGCCCGACTTCCCATAAACTGTAAGGCGACAGTGACGGTAAAAATGCGATGCGCCCCAACACGCGATTTAACTTGCGGTGAGGCGTGTAGCTTTGATGGCAAGCATCGTGACCAATGATGAACAAGCGGCCAATCCAGTAGCCTGAGAGCAGGCTTGCCACCAGACGCAACCAACCATTTGGAGCGGCAATGGCTGCAAAAATCAGTGCAAAAAAGATGAAGTAATCGACCACCAGCAAGCGCATGGCGCGCGCTGTATCTTGCTGCATCAATGGCAGCAACCACGAACGAAGCACTTTGCGCGCGGGCAGTGGTTCACCTGCGGGAATCGGCTCAATGTGTTCGACGGGATATTCTGTGTTCATGTTGTGTCCTTTATGTCAAATGAAACCCGTTTGCATTTTTTGTGCCCATTGGATTTCAATGACATTATACTTTAAAATAGGATATTGTGAGTGCTGTTTATTTGGAAATTAAATGGAGTAATCGTGTTTTGAGTGCATTTTAACAAAATTTAACGATCGTTCTATTTTGTCTGAAATATGTGAAACTTCTAAAATGGATGGTTTTTGCTTGTTTCTTGGTGCTTTTAAAAGGATGATTTTGGATTTTTCATTGAACCCAATTGACGTTGTTTCTAATTGTATACTGCCCACCCATTTTTGTTGTAAAGAATTTTTTGTGCGCATTCATGTGCTTTAATTTGGGCGCGAAAAAAACAGCCTTTCGGCTGTTCTTGTTGGTTGCGTTGCAACATGGTGGATCGATTGGATCGAGCTTAGAGATAATCTCGCAAACGATAATACGCCATGGCCAACACAAGTGCAGGGGTTCGGAAAGAGCGTCCGCCAGGAAACGGCAGGTGTTTTAATTTTGTGAAAAGATCGAAACGTTCGGCTTGACCTTGAATGGCTTGTGCTGCGAGTTTGCCTGCAATCCCAGTTAAAATCAATCCATGACCAGAAAACCCTTGAAGGTAATAAATGTTGTCTCCCATGCGTCCAAAATCAGGTGCGCGATTGACGGTGATGTCCACAAAGCCGCCCCAGCAATACTCGATTTTAGCGTGTTGCAGTTGAGGAAAGGCGCGCAACATGGTCTGGCGCATGGCACTGGGCAGGTTTGGCGGGGTCCGCCCTGAGTAGCTGACGCGCCCCCCAAAAAGCATGCGCGAGTCTGGGGTGATGCGGAAATAGTCCAATACGAAATTATTGTCACACACGGCAATGCGGTTTTTGATCAAGCCATTGGCAAGAATGGGGTCAAGTTGCTCAGTGGTCACGATGTAGGTGCCGACTGGCATGATGCGATTGGCAATTTTTGGCGCAACACCATCCAAATAGACATTGCCAGCAAGTATCACAAATTTGGCACGGATTTGACCTTCTGCTGTTTTGACTGTGGCATTCCCGCCTGCAACACCTTGTTTGACTTGGGTGACTACACTTTTTTCAAAAATACTGGCGCCTGAGTTGAGGGCGGCACGGGCAATGCCGAGGGTGTATTTCAGTGGGTGCAAATGTGCGCTGTTGTTGTCAATCACCCCAGCATGATAGCGTTCTGAAGCAACCCAGTTGGGCATGTCTTTT
>CALMCL010000207.1 GCA_937862905.1 uncultured Burkholderiaceae bacterium
CAACCGCAACGGCGCAGGATTTGATTATACGGCATAGGGTGACTGGATATCGAAAAGGCGATGTAGAGCGGGTATACCCTGAACTGGCGGTAGAGGAGGCGTATTTCATCAATCATGGTTATGTGTCGCGCGAGCTGGCGGCGGTGTTGTGGTCGAATAAGCCATTGAGTGCGTCTTTACAGGAAATGGTTGGGCACGAAAATGTGATGGCTCGGGTGCTGCAATTTGCGCATGACCATGGTGGGGAGGTGTTGCCAAAGGCGTTGAATGCACACATGGGTTCGAAGTCGATCACAAATGCATGGGGTGGACAAGGGCAAGAGGGCACACACATTGTACAGCGCATGCATGCCTCAGGTTTGTTGCGCATCGTGCGGCGGGAAAAAGGTGTGCGGGTGTATGGCCTGCCTGTGGCGGCACGGGTGGATGTGTCAGCGGAGGTTGTGGTCGATGCCGCATTGGATGCCTTGGTGCATGTGTATGCGCCGTTGACGCAACGTTCATTGACATCAATGTGCCGCTTGTTGACCAGCGGTCGACCTGATTTGAAACCTGCTGTTCAACTGGCTTTGCGTCGATTGGATGAACGATTCAAAGGCGCGGAAGTTGATGGCGTGCGCTGGTATTGGCCGCGTGCCGAAGAGGCATCAACGGATGGGGAGGGGGCAATGAACGATGCCGTGCGCATGTTGGCACCATTTGACCCGTTGGTGTGGGACCGAGATCGATTTGAGCAGTTTTTTTGCTGGTCGTATAAGTTTGAGGCCTATAAACCCTCACATGCACGTCAATTGGGCTATTACGCTTTGCCTGTGCTGTGGCGCGACGCATGTGTGGGTTGGGCGAATGTGTCTATGGCGGATGGCGTGATGTCTGCATCGCTGGGGTATGTGAAATCGAAACCGCGTGAAAAGGCGTTTCGCATTGCTTTGGAGCGAGAGTTGACGGACATGGCATGGTTTTTGGGATGTGCAAGATGGACTGTGCAGGCATAAATGGGCTGAGATGGTTTTTGGGCCTTGATCAACTCAACCTTGGATCGCGGTGGTTGATGAGGTGAGCCTTGATCAGGCATCTTGTCGGCCTGTTTGTCAACCCGTTTATCAGGTGCGATGGCATGTGCTTTGATTAAATGATTGTATAAACGCATTAAAGAAAATTAAAAACGAATGAGTGAACAACTTAAACCTTATGAAATCAATGGTATAACGGCTTCGGCGGCACAGTTTAACCAGACTGCGCTTGACCCCGTGCGCAGCATCGTGGTGCGTGCGTGTGCAGGCAGTGGCAAAACATGGTTGTTGACTTCGCGCATCATTCGATTGCTGCTTGACGGGGTGTTGCCGCAGCATATTTTGGCAATCACTTTTACGAAAAAGGCGGCTCAGGAAATGCGCGATCGGGTGGCCTTGATTTTGCAGGAGTTGGCGGACAAACCTGAGGTCGAGGTGCTGAAGCAATTGACTGAACGTGGTTTATCGGTCGCGGAGGCGAAACAGGCATTGCCTCGGGCACGGGCTTTGTACAATGAAGTATTGGGCAGCGGGCAGGAGGTGCCGATTTATACATTTCACGCGTGGTTTTATCGCTTGTTGCAGGCTGCGCCGATGGGCTCTGGGGTGATGCGTGATGCCCATTTGGTGGAGGATTCGAGTGAGCTGCGTGCTGAAGCATGGGATGCCTTTTTTGTTCAGTTGAATAACAATGAAGGGTTGCGGGCGCATTATTTGAATTTGGTGCGTGAATTGGGCGAGTTTTCGGTGGAGAACATGCTCAGCCAGTCTTTGTTTCAGGCGACGGAATATCAGCTGTTTAAAGGCGTGTGTCAGCGTGCAGGGGTGACGATGCTTGAGGCGCTCGCGCAGGATGTGCTTGAGCAAACAGGGCTGAATGTGAATGCGGATCCTGCGGTGTGCGAGCAGTCGGTGTATCAGCGTTGGGCGGATGGATTCAATCAGTCAAATGAGTTTGATGCATGGCTGAATGTGTATTTGAATGCAGGCAAGGCTGCCAAAGAGAAAGCCGAGCGGTTATTGGATAAAATTTATGCGCAAGCCTCACCACAAGCCATGTTCAATGTGTTCGATGAACTGGGATTTTGGAGTAAAACAGATCAGCGGTTAAAGAAAATTTCGGGCAGCCAATATTTGGATAAATATGTGGCCGCGGCGGGGCAAACCCGAGCGTCGTATGAAACGGCAGAATCCCTGATGAATGAAGGGTTCAGTCATTTGTTTAATGGCTTTGCGGATTTAAAAGCCTATCGCTTGCATGTGGATGCTTTGCCGTGCATTGAGGTGTTGATCGAAGCGTACCAAAGCATGAAGCAACGTGCTCGACAGTTGGATTTTAATGACATTGAATACCAATGTTTTGAACTGTTGCGCCATCCTGAAACGGCAGCCTATGTGCAGGTGCAGCTTGATGCGCGTTATAAACATTTGCTGTTTGATGAGTTTCAAGACACCAGCCCGTTGCAATGGCACATCATCAATGGCTGGCTGGATGCCTATGAAGACGATGCGACCAAACCGCATGTGTTTGTGGTGGGTGATGTGAAACAGTCGATTTATCGTTTTCGCAAGGCTGATGCACGTTTGTTTGATGCGGCTGAGCAGCTTCTGGTTGAAAAATACCAAGCCGATGTACTGCAAACCCATGCAACACGGCGCAACAGCCGAGCGGTGGTGGCGTGGGTGAATGCTTTATTTGCGATGCCTGAAAGTGAGTTGACGGCATTCACGGCGCACAGTACATTCAATGATGATGTTGGGCATGTGGCGTGTTTGGGGTTAGACGATCGGCTTGAAAGTGAAAATGTGGAAGATGAACCCACAGAGGATCATCATGTTGAACTGCAAGATGATGAACCTTCTGCCACACATCGTGATTGGTTGACTGAGCCGCAGCACGCCATCAAAGAGAGTGAGCGAGACAGCGAAAGCAAGCAGCTCATCGAAGCCATTGGTCAATTGGTTGGGCATTACCCGGTGAAGGATGAAACCACAGGCACTTATCGTCCCGCGCGATATGCCGACATCATGTTGCTGGTGCACACGCGCACCCACTTGTCAGGGTATGAGCGTTTGTTGCGCGAATCGCATGTTCCTTTTATCAGCAGCCGCCGTGGTGGCTTGCTCGATACTTTGGAAGGTTTGGATGTGATGGCTTTGGTGAAATGGCTGATGAACGTGGACGATGATTTATCGCTGCTGCATGTGCTGCGCACACCGATTTTTGCGGCGACGCATGATGATTTTGAAAAGCTGTTGGATGCCCGTAAAGTTTTGGTTGAACCCCTCTCATATTGGCAGGTGCTTAATCAAATGACCGTTGTGAGCGATGTATTGCAACGTGCCAGAAGCATGCTGAATGACTGGCTGTTGTTTGCGCCCCATTTGCCACCACACGATGTGCTTGATCGAATTTATGCACAAGGCGAACTATTGAAACGCTACGCAGCCGTCACGCCTGTTTGGTTGGGTGCTCAGGTGCAAGCGAATTTGCGGGCATTTTTGCAACTGGCGTTGACGGTCAATTCAGGGCGCTATCCCAGTTTGTCGAGTTATTATCAAGCACTCAAGCGTTGGCAATCGCTTGACACCGAAGGGCTGTCGGAAGCCGAACCTTTGGGCATGCACAATGCGGTGCGGATTTTGACCGTGCACGCTTCCAAAGGTTTGGAAGCACCGATTGTCATGCTGATTGACATGAAAACCAAGAACGCGCGCCCTGAGATCAACCAATGGTTCATCGATTGGCCCGTTGATGCAACAGAACCACAGCATTTTTCATGGGTCAGCACCAAACAACGCATTGGCGACTGGCGCGCGGAAGCACTGGCGGCGTCGGCCCAGATTGGTCGAATTGAAAAATGGAATCAATGCTATGTTGCCATGACGCGTGCACGACAGTTGCTCGTGGTCAGTGCGGCACAGGTGCAACAATTAAGCAAAGAACAAAGCATTGAAGTGCAAGAAAGCGAACAAACCCATGCGTCAGCCTCATCGAAAAAAGCAGGCTTGTACGATTACCTGCATGCCGCGATTCACACCTTGAGTGATGAGATGTGTTTACAAGCCGTGCCTGAATCGTGGTCGGCGCATGATGGGGCATGGCAGCAGCATACCGCATCATGGCTTGAGGCCGCGTCTGTATCAACGCCTGAAAAAATGCACAGCAACAGCTATATTGACATCGCTTTGGCCGATGGCGTTGCCGCGCAGTGGTTGACTCCTTTTTCACCACATGATGATTCTCTGTCTGTTAAAGAGAAGATCAAAGCGCACATACAGGCTGAAGCCGCCGCAGTAGGCATCGCGTGGCACGGTGCATTGCAATTTGCCACAGACAATTGGGGACGGTTTTTGTCGTCGGCTGAGCTGGTGCAACGATTCAACATCACCCATACACAAGCGGAGACTGTGCAGCAGTGGCTGAGCCGTACGTTATCAAAAAGTGAATGGCAGCATTTGTTTGATCCGAAGCAATACGATGAAGCCGTCAATGAAATGAGTGTCATGACCAGCAATGGCCAAGTCAAGCGCATTGACCGCTGGGTGCGTCACGCTGATCGATTGACTGTGATTGATTATAAAAGTGACTGGGAAGCGGATCACGTGGCTGAATATGAGCGGCAACTCCGTGAATACATGGGGTTGCTTGCACAATTGTATCCAGAAACTCAAATATTGGGGCTGTTGTTGGATGCATCGGGGCGTGAGCATGCGATCGCTTGGAAACAGTGAAGAATCAAGTCCTTTGATAAACTAAAAGGCAGTTGGAATGATTAAACAAGGAAGGCAAGCAATTGATTCTGTGTGTTGGTATCAGTGTATTGGTATCGGGTATTTCCCATCGCTCCATCTCTCAGCTGAGGGATGGAGCGTCTTGATGTTTTCATGAAAGGTGCAACAATGCAAAATGAAGTGCCTCAATTTATGCAGACAAATTCCATTTGCGGCAGCTGTCAAGACGGTTTTCATTCACTTGACAGTCATGTGAACCACCTCATTTAATCACCCACCACCTCATGGGCGCACACGGGTGTAATCGCATTTTTGTTGGTAATATTCGCGGCCAATCCACGCAAAGCGGTGCGCAAACCTTCTTCAATCACGGGGTGGTAAAAAGGCATGGCGAGCATTTGTGTCACGGTCAATCCCATTTGATGTGACCATGCAAGCAGGTGAGCGATGTGCTCCGTGCGTGGACCGATCATTTCAGCACCCAAAAAGCGATCCGTGGCGATGTCACCATAGACACGCAAAACCCCTTGATTGACTTGCATCACACGTGAGCGGCCTTGATCGCTGAAATCAACTTCGCCAACCGCTGTCGTGCTCAAGTTCAATTCGCGGTACATGGCCCCCGCTGTGGCGATGTTCGGCTCAGTGAAAATCACAGCCAGTGGCGAGCGGCGATGACCTGATTCGATGGCTTGACCTTGGGCGAGGCGAGCCGCATTTGCACCCGCAATTGCACCTTCATCCGCAGCCTCATGCAACAACGGAACATCGGCATTGACATCACCTGCAATGAAGAGGTGTGTGTGTTCAATCTGCAAGGTATGGCGGTCAAAGGTGGGCACACCATTGGGCTTTGTCGCAATATTGAGGGTTTTAAAATTCAAATTGTCCAAATTGATTTTTCGTCCTGCGGTTGCGAGGACATAATCGTATTCATGGCTTTGTGCCTGACCTGCATCGTCGATGTAATTGACTTGCACACCGTGCTCCGTGCGTTGGACTGATTCAAGTTGTGCATTGGATTGAAAGTCAATGTTGTGCTGCATGATGTTTAACGCCGATTCGCGCACAACAGGGTCGGATAAATGGCCGATGCCATTGTTGCGCCCCAGCAAAGTCACGCGCACGCCAAGGTAAGACAGCGCTTGACCCAATTCAAGTCCAATCACGCCCGCCCCAAGAACGAGCACCGATTTGGGCAATGTTGTCCATGAAAACACATCGTCATTTATGATCACGCGATCACCTGCGGGCACGAGTATTTCGGGTATCACAGGTGTTGAGCCTGAAGCGATGACAATGCTTTTTGCATGAATGGTGGCTTGACCACCCGATGCCAAATCGATGGACAAGGTGTTGGCATCGATGAATTGTGCATAACCACGGATTTTATGTTCATTGGGAATGTTGTTGACACCATCCAACACAAAACCGACAAAGCGGTAGCGTTCTTTGCGCACACGCGCCATGACCCGTTCACCGTCAAAGCTTGGCGTAGGTAAATCGATGCCAAATGCATGCAAGC
>CALMCL010000208.1 GCA_937862905.1 uncultured Burkholderiaceae bacterium
CTCCTAAAATGGGTGTGCCTGGGGATTATGCGATCGAACGCGCATTTGTTGAGAAGTAAACTTTGATGCCCCACAAAAACGGGAAATAAAAAAGCGCCTTTTCGGCGCTTTTTTATACTCAGATATGTTAATCCAGACACCGGATGAAGCCTTTATTAACCACTGCACAACTCGCATAGCGCATCAACCACGCTACGCCAATCGCCTATTTTTGGCTGTCTCACAATTCGCGTATGCGGATACCACGGCGACTGTGTTTCATTGTTCATGTGTCGCCAATCCAAAGCCCGACTGCCCATGAGGTATACGGACGTTCCAATGGCACCCGCCATATGTGACAAATAAGAATCAGTGGTGACCACTCGATCCAAAGCATTCACCAACGCAGCTGTTTCATCAAAACTAATCGATTCGGGCACTACGAAGGTATTTTGATTGAGCCCTGAAGCACAAAACTCGTCGCGCGCCCAACCCCGTTGAAACACCACCCAATACACATTGGACAGCCCAAACAATGGCAGCAGCGCCGACAACGGCACATTGCGCGTACCCACTGTTGATGCATCACTGTTCCACGAGATACCCATCACCGTTCGTCCAGCCGCATTTTTCTCTATCGTTTCGAGCATGCTTTGAACAAAAGCATTTGCAGGCGGTGCAGTGAGGTAATGGTCGCTTGACAGAAAGCCTTCTTTGGGCAAAAAGTGGGCACACAATGCATAATTTTCTGTCCAATAGTCATAATCGACGGGACTGGTCAAGTCAACAAGCTCCAAACCTTCACACGACAGAAGCAATTGATTCATGCCGCCCACGGGCGCATAACCCAACACACGCCGTGCACCCAGAGCTCGAATGCTTTTCACATACCGGCAAAATTGCAGGTAATCACCATAGCCCGACATGATCGGACTGAGGAGCATGGTTTTACCCGTTAAATCCTCACCCTGCCAATATGTATCTGGATTCCAGCCCGCCTGAACAACTTCAGGCCGACGCTGATAGATGCTCTCTCGCGTGCTCAGAAATGGGGCATTTGACAACCCCAGCGCCATTTGCCCCGCCCCCATCTGCGCCACGCCCAGCGCTTGCGTCACAGACAAATCATTGTCATAAGTGATGCGAGCCTGCTCAAGCAACGGCAACACCTCATCAAGCATGGCCAAACCCGTATATTGATTGGCGAGCCACAGCACCGCTTGCAAATAATTGGACGGCACTTTCTTCAAATAAGGAACAGCCAAGTCGGGCAAACCCAACTGAGCACAGCATGTACACAAAGCAGACAACACGTCACCGTCA
>CALMCL010000209.1 GCA_937862905.1 uncultured Burkholderiaceae bacterium
AGCGTGTCATTTCCCGCCTGACCTTCAATCCGGTTATCGCCCGCATTGCCCACCAGCCGATTATTGAGTTCATTGCCAGATCCATTGATATTGGCTGTGCCCGTCAGTCTTAATGCCTCAAGGTTGCTGCCCAGCCACATACTGCTGTTTGAAAGAACGGTATCAAACCCCTCGTTCGCATTTTCAACAATGCCTTGTACCGCATTAATGTAAACATCATTACCCAAACCGCCTACCAACAGATCGAGCCAGCCACCGCCGCCATTCAATGTGTCATTGCCAGCACCGCCATACAAGCTATCCGTTGCTGTCGAACCAATCAACAAATCATCTCCGTCCAAACCGTTGATTGTATTGAGCTTTCCAACTTGCCCAACCAAACGGTCATTGCCTTGCGTGCCACTTGTATTAACAGTCAAAAGTGCTTTAATCTTTTGATTTAATTCACCTCCAGTCCACGTCACACCGTCACTAAACACGATTTGCGACAAACCACTCCATGCAAAAGCTGCAACGGATAACATGTTTGGATAGCCTAATGTGATTTGATCTGAAACACCATAATGTATGTTAATAAACTCCCCTTCAGCAGTGATACTCACCTCAGACGAAGTCACATCTTTAAATATGATTCGACCATGATGGATGCTATTTTCTGTAATCATGTCGGTGTTGACTAAATCAACGATGCTGTCTTGACCATCCCTTTTTCGAAACACGAAAGTATCACTATATGTCTCACCCCATATGTCATCGGGTGAGGTGATAGACGTATTGCCTCCGCCGTAAAAGGTGTCATTGCCTTTTCCACCCTCGATCAATTCCACATCAATGCTACCTCTGATGACCTCACTACCCGATGTGCCTGTTAGCTTAGTTGCATATGCAATGGTTGATAAACTGCCATTGACCTGCACGGTGATTGACTCATCCAATGCCTCGCCTTGTGTTCCATTGGTCGAAAAACCTGTTGATGTCGTTGTACTTAATGAATTGACGGCCAAAATCGATGTGCTTAAACTCGCCACGGTAGAACCAGCCCCTAGAACTTGATGACCAACTCCACTTACTTGTGAGCTCACATAAGCCATTCCACTCGCTGTGCTTAAACTCGCTACAACCGCCACTGTAGAGATCGACGAGTAAAGTTGAGAACCATTGATCATATTGACATCCGTGCTGCTGACCAGATCTGCTGTTGGTGAGACAAAGGTTCTGGTGGCATAGGCATTATTAGACGATGAGACAAGCATTGAGCTCCCCTTTTTTCGTGTTTAATGAGACATATTCAATACAGATAGTACTATACTTAAGTACATCAATCCAACATAAAATACAACAACCATCATCAATGTGGAAAACAGCGCAACATTGGGTCTACGCATATGCGAATAAACCACATGCATAAATGCCCACCACAACACAAATCAACCATCACCTTTTTGACGTCATTCGGCCTTTAACCTCACATCCCCAAGTAGCGCCCTTGCCGATGGTTAACAGCCAACACAAGGTTCATGGTCACTGCCCCTAAAATCGAGTACACGACCAACTGCACAGGCGCGATCAAAAACGACAGCGCGATGATGCACACATCGAAGCCCATTTGCAGCTTGCCTGCACGCCAGCCACGTGTTTGCTGCAAGTAAAAAGCAACGATGCCGACCCCGCCCAGACTGGCTTTGTGTCGAATCATGAATAAAAAGCCACCACCGATCAGTAAGCCGCCAATGATGGCTGCAAAAATAGGATCAACGTGCTTCAATTCCAACCAATCGGGCATCCATCGCGTCCACAGCGACAGCAAAGCAACGGCACAAAATGTTTTAATGGTGAACTCATGCCCCATCTTGTGCCATGCAATCCAATAAAAAGGCAGGTTGAGAACGAAAAAAATCGTACTGAAATCAAAGCCTGACAAATAATGGATTTGAAATGCAATGCCAACGGTACCACCCGTCAGCAAGCCGACGTGTTTGTACAAGGTGATGCCCAGTGCAATGAACAACGTCGCATGCACAATCGCCAAAGCATCTTCAAAAAAGCTGTGTTTCATTTCATCAGAAGGCGGAGGTGTAACTGGGGTTTGTGCGATGTGATTGCTCATACCGACGGCCCTCCATCGACGTGCCATGCACGCAACACTTCGACAAAATTATCACCCAATGCGTCACTGGCGTACCCCCCTTCAAACACCACCACCGTAGGAATGTTCAATGCCGCCAATACACGCCCCATTTGGGCAAACTCTGGTGCACGCAAACCAAAGCCCGCAAAGCCGGCACTGCTGGAAACAGGGTCATCCGCAAAGGTGTCCAAACCAAGAGAAATCACCAATGCATCGCACCCAGATGCTCGAATCGCTTCACACGCACGATCCAAAGCCGCAAACCAACCTTCTGGACCGGTGCCATGCGCCAACGGCAGATTCAGATTGAACCCTTCGCCCACTCCCGCGCCCAGCTCGTCGGCATGCCCAAGGTAAAATGGATATTCTGTGCGTGGGTCACCATGAATGCTGATAAAAGTCACATCGTCGCGCTCATAAAAAATGGCTTGCGTGCCATTGCCGTGGTGATAATCCACATCCAAAATGGCCACATGCGCCACCCCCAAATCGCGCAATTGTTGTGCCGCGACAGCGGCATGGTTGATGAAGCAATAACCACCAAAAAAATCTACGCCCGCGTGATGACCAGGCGGACGGGCAAGCGCAACGGCAAGCGCCTCACCCGCATGAACCGATTGCGCGGCCGCTGCGGCACAATCGGCCCCACGTCGCGCCGCACGCCATGTTCCAGCCGTCAATGGGCTGCCGCTGTCCATGCTGTAGCGCCCCAGTTTTGCACAAAAATTATCGGGCACGATGTCCGTGCGCAACGTGCGAATGGGCCACACCGCAGGAAACGCCTCGGTATCGGCATTGGCGGGGTCAAGCGCGACCCATTCCGCCCATGCACCTTCAAGAAAATGCAAATAGTCGCGGTCATGCACACGAGCCAATAACGCATCGTCACACTGCGGTGGGATCTGCAACACACCCAAACCGCATGCTTTCAATGCACACTCAATGGCGGTTTGACGTGCAGGTGTTTCAAAAGCAGGCACCATTTTGCCCCGATAAATTTCTTGGCGGGCGTTGTGGGTGGAGTGAAGTTCGTTGAAAAAGATTTTCATGGTGGCTTTCAAAAAAGGCATGCCGAAGCAGGCATCGCAATGGCTCAATGGTGTGACACACAGACGGCGTGACAGGAAATCATTATCCTGTGAATATGTTCAAAAAAACAGATGACAAACCCGCCATTATTTACAATAAAATGGTCACATTCACACCTTTTTTATACAAATCGACCACATCATGCTCAATGACACCGATAAAAACCTCATTGCATTGTTGCGCATTAATGCGCGCACGCCGCTGTCCACCTTGGCCAAGAAGTTGAACGTTTCTCGCACAACCGTTCAAAATCGACTGGAACGACTGGAAAGTTCAGGGCTGATCACGGGCTATACCGTGACGCTCAAACCAACGACAGCGCAGGCCGATGTCAATGCGCTGGTGTTTCTTTCCATCAATGGGCAACATGAAGAAAAATTGATTGAACGCCTGCGGGGCTACCCCAGCGTGCTTGAAATTCACGGCACCAATGGCCGTTGGGATTTGGTGCTGAACGTGCGCACAGACCATTTGGCCGCATTGAACGACCTGTTGCTTCACATTCGAAAACTACCTGCTGTACTCAACACCGAAACCACGTTGCTGTTGGCGAGCTACAAAGCGTAGGGCGTAAAAAAATCGCCTATCGGCGATTTTTGATGTCCAATTGGGTGCTTTAAGCACAACCATGATTGATCAATTGTTTGGGGGGTTGGTTAATTTTCGACATGCTGGATGTTGTGCGGCTTTCCCATTCAGACATGGATTCCCGCCTGCGCGGGAATGACGGCGTTGACTACAAAGTGCAACGCATATTTTTCTCTAAAAAAGAGTCTTTGCACACCCTGCACCCTGAATAACATCAGTTAGACCTTTGCTTACATTTAACAATAAGCACGCAATGGGGACACAAAGCCAACCACGCTTAAACCGCGATTGCTTTATTAATCACTGCATAAATCTCATCCCAATTGGGCTCGCCGACGTATTGTTTGATGATTTTGCCTTGTTTATCAATGACGAAAGTGGTGGGGGTGCCCAAAATATTGCCAAATTTAGCAGACAATGCGCCACTCTGATCCCATGCGATGTTGAATGGTAATTTTTTTTCATTGACGTAATTTTTGATGTACTCAGGGTTGTCATATGCCATCGCAATGCCAACGTACTCCAAACCTTTGGGTTTCAGCTCGTTGTACATCTGCACCATGCGTGGCATTTCCTTCATGCACGTCGAACAGCTGGTTGCCCAAAAATTGACCACGGTGACTTTGCCTTGCGATTGCCATGTGGCAAAATTGACTTGCTTCTGATCAATGGTGGTGATGTTTAACGCACTCATCTCCGCGCCCGTTGAGGCCATGTTTTTATAAGCGGTCGCACCAACCACGGCAACAATGCCTGCGGCGATGAGCCATTTGATGGGGAATGCCATATCTGCTCCAGAAATACAAAAATTGAATACAGTCATTATATCCCATGCAGCGTACTCACGCCTGATGGCCACGCAGGAGGCGCTTAAACAGTGACGTTTTTCAACCACTCAATGGAGGGGGCATTTAAATCGCCTTGCAATGCAAGCACATCGACTCGACACGGGTATTGGCGCCACACAGGCTCATGTTGCAAAAACATTTCACATGCGCGCATGAGTTTCGCCAGTTTATGTGGCGTCACCGACACGGCTGCACCACCGTATGCCTGACTTTTGCGCCAACGCACTTCAACAAACACCAGGGTTTCACCATCGAGCATGATGAGGTCAATTTCACCTTGTGCACACGCCACATTGGCATTCACCAACTTCAACCCATGCTCAAGCAAATGCTGTTGCGCCACCGATTCCGCCCGCGCACCGTCTTTTTGGCGGGCCGCTTGCGCGCTGTAGGTGCGCATGGGGGATGACTCCACTGCGGTCTTTGCTGCCGATGATCCGACACCACCTTTTAACCATGCCCACATATTGACCTCTGTTCTGCTGTTCTACACCGTGCGCACGCGTCATTCGTGCTACAGTGCGGCTTAAACCAATCTGAAATTCAGTTTCAGAAAATGCCAAATAAATCCGCACCCCTGAACCCACTGATTTGGGTGTGCGGGCTCTGAAAACAATGGGCTCACAAGCCATTTGCCATCGTTGTTGTCAGGGCGGCTTGACCACAAACCCATTGAAACTATGGGAAAAAAGGCGGCTCAATGCGCGTTCACTTTTCCCACCTTTTCTTTACTGCAACATTGACCTTGACATGAATTTTACCTCAACCGCCCTCGAACCACTGTGGCAAAACACCCACACGCAACAATGGCCACACCACACCTTATATGTCGTCGCCACACCGATAGGCAACATCGCCGACATCAGCATTCGCGCCCTGTATGCCCTGCAATTGGCCGATGCCATCGCCTGTGAAGACACGCGCCACAGCAAACCGTTGTTGGCGCAATACGGCATCAGCAAGCCTTTGATGGCCGTGCACGACCACAACGAAGCTGAGGCGGCAGCAGGCTTAATCGAGCGTTTGCGCAATGGTGAGCGCATCGCCCTCATCACCGACGCGGGCACCCCCGCCATTTCCGATCCTGGTGCACGCGTGGTGGCTGCCGCCCATGCGGCTGGCGTGCGGGTGATGCCGATTGCAGGTGCCAGCGCCGCCGTCACCGCGATGAGCGCGGCCGGTTTGGATGGCGGCTTCCAGTTTGTTGGATTTTTACCCAGCAAAACCATGGCACGCGCGCACGCATTGACGGCATTGGCGCGCACACCAACCAATTTGGTTTTTTACGAAGCCCCCCATCGACTGCATGAAACCATCGCCGCGATGGCGGAGCTGTTCCCCAACCGCCGTTTAACCGTGGCAAAAGAACTCAGCAAATTGCATGAAAGCGTGCTCACCATTGCCCTCCAAGAGGCACCCGATTGGCTCGCCTCAGCCCCAGCACCACGAGGTGAGTATGTGCTCATCCTCAGTGCACCCAACACGGAAATCAGCACAGACACCCCAACATGGCACTCGACTTTACAGGTGTTGCTCGAAGAGCTGCCCCTCAAACAAGCCGTCGCATTGACCGTCAAGCTCACGCAAGCATCAAAAAATGACGTTTACACCCATGCCTTGGCGCTCAAGAACAACACAGTCTCTTCATGATTAAAGGGTGATAGTGTGTTTTAATCGTTTTTAAAATCGCCAGCACGCATCACATGTGTTCAGTTGTCAGATATCGCGTGCTCATTTTAAACCCCAAACAATTAAAACACCATGCACACACTGTTCCTCCTCGCCATCCTCATCGGAATGGCCTACCTTGCCCATACCCTGTGGTTTGAGTTTGGTCGTAAACCCTCAACCACACAACTGAAGACGCGCGCTCATTCAGGTCAATTTCGGGCGGGCGTGTTTCAAAACGAAATCGACACCCCCTCGCAAACGGGGGAATTTTCATACAGCAAACTCATTCGTGAACTCATTCATCCGAGCAGCACACACCGCAAACCACCTGCCGCCATTCCAAGTGAAAAAATCAACTTACACAGTTTGCTCCAGCAAGCGCCGAGCATTGTGTGGTTTGGCCACTCATCGTACCTGTTGACACTCGATGGCTTCACCATTCTGGTCGACCCCGTGATGTCTGGGCATTCGGCACCACTGCCCTTCCTTATCAACAGTTTCAAAGGCACTGACATCTACAGCGTGGATGATTTACCACCGATCGATGTGCTGCTCATCACCCATGACCATTACGACCACCTCGATTACGACACGGTCAAAAGACTCAAACCCAAAGTCAAACAAGTCATCACGCCGCTGGGCTGTGGGGAGCATTTGCGATTTTGGGGCTATGATGCCAACATCATCACTGAACTGAATTGGCATGAAAGCATCGCCATCGGCGACCAAACCATCACCGCAACGCCCGCCCGTCATTTTTCAGGACGCGCATTTGGGCGCAACACCACCTTATGGGCATCGTATGTGCTTCAAAGCACAACGCATAAGCTATACCTCGGTGGTGACTCAGGTTACGGCCCCCATTTTAAAGCTATTGGTGAACAATACGGCCCCTTCGACCTCGCACTGCTCGAGTCGGGTCAATACAATCCCGCATGGGCATTCATCCACATGATGCCTGAAGAAACGGTGCAAGCCGCACAAGACCTGAATGCACGCGTGTTGATGCCCGTGCACTGGGGGAAATTTGTGCTGTCCCTACATGATTGGAATGAACCCATTCAGCGCCTCACCGCAGCCGCCCAACAACACAATCAAACCATTTTCACCCCCACTTTGGGCAAAGCCATGCCCCTTCATGGCGATCACCCGAACAACCCGTGGTGGGAGGCTGTCAAATAAAATCCTGACGAGTCGAATCCAATCTTAACCAAATCAATCCAAAAAACACAAACGCCCCATAACTGGGGCGTTTCACTTGCACAACTCACAATGGTGACCGTCAAAACGTCAACAATCCATTTGATTGGTTGATGCTTTACTTGGGTTTTGTGCATGTTTCCGCAAAAAACCTCTATTTATCAACAAACGCACAATAAGGTTTTACTTTACGTTGAACAATAAATCATCACGGCTTCAGCGACAACGGGCGCGCAAACAGACGCCAAACGCCTGCCGTGAATCCGACCATGGCCAATGCAATCGTCGCATAGCCCACATGCACATTCACATGTGTTGATAAATAACCCACCACCACACCCGCGCATTGCAAACCCAACAAAATCGTCAACATCAACAAAGCAGACAGTTTCGATGTGCTCTCTGGGGCACGGTCAATCAACTGACTCAACAACAATGGAAACACCACCCCAATTCCCACCCCACCCAAGTAATTGATCACATACACAGACCACGCATTCATCTGTTTCGGCATGAGCGCCAACGCAATAAACATCAAGCTGCCCAAGCACCCCAACCATTTCAGGCGCTGCTCATTTGACACATGGCTGTGAAAAAAAGCCTGCCAAATTCGCACACTCAACATCCCACCCGTGAAGGCCGACAACGCCACACGAGCGGTATTTGCAGTCAATCCACGGTCTGTCGAAGCATACATCACAAACCAATAGGTCTGCCCCCACTCCACAAAACCAATCAACACACCGCAAATCCACGCCCATTTTGCCCAAGGGGCACGGATCAAATCCACATAACTGGCGCTGATGTTATGCACCACCGGCGTGGCACCTGAAGCGCTGGGTGCTGGAGCCTCACCATCAGGGGATGCATGCACCAAATTCGCCAATGTGGCCAATGATTGCGGACGCACCAACAACAACACAATCACCGCCAACGGGATAAAAAACAAAGCAATCGGCGCTCGCCATTCGTCAAAGGCCACCAAAAACAGCGTCACCCACAACGGCGACAGCGTGGCCCCCACACTGAAACCCACATCAATCAAAGCCAGCAAACGTGGGCGCAGCTCACGCCCCAAATTGAGCATCGTCATGATGCTGTGTACCAGTGTAAAAATGGCCGTACTGGTCACCGAATAAATGAAATAACACACACAAATCCAAACAAACGATGGCGCCAGCACAATGCCCAAAACACTCAACGCGATGACCCCAAAATAGGTCAACATCAATGGCCCAGCGCGGAATCGATGAGCAATGTCGCCCCCCAGAAAAGCCCCCACTGCACCGCCCGTGCTGACCGCCATCATCAAACGACCAATGTCTTGTGGCGATAGATTCAAATCACCCGACAGTTCAGGTGTTAAACTGCCTAAAAAGTTACCAAACAAACCAAAAGCCAACGTTGCGAGCATCAGCACCCATGCAAGGAAAGGCACTTGGCGAATAAAATCTTGTGTTTTCATGGGAGGCAATCAGAATAATAAAGGTCAATCAAAACATCAAAAAAGTTAAAAGCAAACCAAGGCCAGATCGCGGCCATCAAAAACCAGTCCATGGTATCGTGAAATATGTGATTAATCGGGTGTTTATTTCGTGTTTCGTGTTGTTTCACTTTTTATTTTGGGGCATCAAGTCGCGAGTCCCCACTCAAACGACTGTATTCAAGCATTTGCATTCAAATCAGCGCACAGGGCAATGACACGAGCAACTGCACAGAACACAGTGCACTCTACACAACATCAGACATACATCACCCACCATAAATAAAAAACGCCCCGATGATCCGAGGCGTTTATACACACAGTTCAGAGCCACTTAAACCGACTCAACTTGCGCCTCTTGTTCCAAATCAAATACCTTGTGCAATTCGCGTACGGCCAATTCCAAGTATTTATCATCGATCACCACAGAAATCTTGATTTCAGAGGTCGAAATCATTTGAATGTTCACACCCGACTTGGCCAAAGTTTCAAACATCAAACTGGCCACGCCCACATGCGAGCGCATACCAATACCGACAGCAGACACTTTACACACATTCGCATCGCCGATGACTTGTTGCGCACCAACGGCAGGCTTCACCTCAGTTTCCAACACCTCCATCGCTTTTTTCAACTCGCCACGCCCCACCGTGAATGAAAAATCGGTTGTGCCATTGGTGCTTTGATTTTGGATGATCATGTCCACATCAATGTTGGCTTTAGCGATTGGGCCTAAGATTTTAAATGCCACGCCTGGGGTGTCAGGCACTTGCATCAAAGTGATTTTTGCTTCATCGCGGCTAAACGCAATGCCAGAGATAATGGCTTGTTCCATGGTTTCATCTTCCTCAAAAGTAATCAATGTGCCAGAATGGGCTTCAACGTTAATGTCCAAATCATGCGGTGTTAAGCTCGACAACACCCGTGTTTTGACACGGTATTTGCCTGCAAACTCAACCGAACGGATTTGCAAAATTTTCGAGCCCAAGCTCGCCATTTCCAGCATTTCTTCAAACGTGACTTTATCCAAACGACGTGCATTCGGCTCAACTCGCGGGTCGGTGGTGTACACACCATCCACGTCGGTATAAATCAAACACTCATCGGCTTTAATCGCCGCAGCCACCGCCACCGCTGAAGTGTCTGAGCCACCACGACCCAGTGTCGTGATGTTGTTGTTCACATCCACGCCCTGAAAACCCGTGATGATCACCACGCGACCCGCCTCTAAATCAGCGCGAATGCGTTTGTCATCAATCGATTCAATGCGTGCTTTGGTGAATGCACTGTTGGTTTTGATGGGCACTTGCCAGCCTGCGTAGCTCACCGCGTCTTGACCAATCGCTTGCAACGCAATCGACAACAAACCCACAGACACCTGCTCACCGGTTGAAGCAATCGCATCCAATTCGCGCGGGCTCATGTCACCTGCATCTGGATTGATGTCTTTTGCCAAACCCAACAAACGGTTGGTTTCACCTGACATCGCCGATGGCACTACCACCACTTGATGGCCAGCCTTGACCCATTTTGCAACGCGTTTAGCAACGTTTTGAATGCGCTCAACCGAACCCATCGACGTGCCGCCGTATTTATGCACCACTAAAGCCATTATTTTTCCTTATCTGTTCCCAAAAAAAGCAAACCCCCTCTTTTTTCGTCAAAACTTGCACACTCTCGAACCCATAAAAATACATGATGCAGCGCAAAAACTCAAGTTTTTCCAACGCTTGCACCTGACTTTTTTCACAATCCCATGCAGCTGTCACATTTAGCATCACATTTGCGACACATCGCATTGCGTCCCCATAAAAACACACGTTCCAATCCGCTTTTCACGTGTTCATTCAGGCCAAAACCACATTTGCACATCAGCGTGCTGAAAAAAACCGTTTCTCACGAAACGGTTTTTTTAGGTTTGATGACGTCAAATAAACACTCAACCACATGCGCCCACATGACCACAAGCGGTGCAAAATTCGCAACCGTCTTTTTTAATCACCGCGTGATTGCCGCATTCTGGGCATGTTTTGCCAGCCATTGGCGCCACTTTTTCAACGCGTTCGCTGAACAAATCGCCTTGTTCGGGCATCATCACGCCCATGTCTTCAATGGGGTAGCCGTCTTCACTCAAAATACCGAGCATGGCGTAGCGGTGAATCACCAAACGCGCCATGTAGGCGATGGTTGATGGCCAGCTTTGTGATTTTTCAGCATTCGGTACGCGAGCGAAAAAGTCGCCTTGCGGCTCGGCGTAATTGAGCAATTTGCGCAATTTCATGCCAATCCACGCGGGGTCAATCACGCGCATGTCGTGCGAGAGCATTTTGCACAGGCCATCCAGCTCACGCGGATACGTGCCCGCCATCCACATCGAGTACGGGCGGCGCGTGCCATTGGGCAAAACCAATTCTTTGACGAACAGCACAAAGTCGTCCCCTGTTTGCGGGTTGTTGACGTCAACCGACCAGCTGATCGTGCCGTCCGTGCCCGACTTGGGCTCTTTGCGCGCAAACATCGCGTCCAACACAGGCGTAGATTCGTTGGCATTGTTCTCGGTTGCTGGAATTTGTGCAATGCGATGGCGCAATACTTTGGCCAAAATCGATGATGCGCTGCTGGCATGGATTTCCTCGTCGCCCATTTCCACCATGTAGTCGTGGTCGCCAAAGGTGCGCGCCAATGAATCGAGTTTCATCGCCAACCATGCTTTGTCTTGGCTGCGCATGTCCATGGACAAGGTTTTCGCCACTGCGCCCAAACCGCGTGGATGATTGCCGTTGACCCAGCATTCAAACGGATCCGATTCGCTGTCCGTGTGACCGACAAACACGGCGAAATCGCCATCGGCGTGTTCAACCATGTATGTCCACGATGGGTTGCCGCCGCGGGCTTTCGGGCGATGCGGGTATTTCAAACTGGCCAGCGCAGGTGTTGGCGCGGTTTGCAGGCTGATGCGGCGCTCGGTGTCGTTTTCGATGGTCATCAAATTGCCTGACAAATCCTGCGGCGTTTCTTTTGATGGCTCAACGGACAATACCGAACCGAGTACATTGTTGGGGCGATAGGTGGTGATGCCTTTGAGGCCAGCTTTCCAAGCCGCCATATAAAGGTTTTCAAATTCAGCAAATGGGTAATCAACGGGCACATTCACAGTTTTTGAAATCGCAGTGTCGACAAAAGGACCGACGGCGGTGCACATCAACATGTGGTCTTCTGCGCTCATTTCGAGGGCTGACACAAAATAATCAGGCAGGTTATTGATGTCACCTCCCATCAAACGGTACATGCGATACGCATGATCTTCGACTTGGTATTCTTGCTTTGAACCGTCTTGCATGCGTTTTTTGCGCGTGTAAAACCAACTGAAAGGTGGCTCAATGCCATTGGAAGCGTTGTCGGCAAATGCCAGTGAAATGGTGCCTGTTGGTGCAATCGACAACAAATGTGAATTGCGAATGCCATGTTCACGGATGCGTGTTTTGATGGCATCGGGCAAACGGCTGGCACAATGGGGTTCAGCAAGGTATTTGTCGGCATCAAACAGTGGGAATGCCCCTTTATCAATGGCAATATCCACCGAGGCGTTGTAGGCCGAGTCACGCATGGCTTCAGAAATGCTGGCCGCCATGCCGCGCCCTTCGGGGCTGTTGTATTTGAGTTTCATCATGATCAAGGCATCGCCCAAACCAGTAAAGCCCAAGCCAACACGGCGTTTATTTTGTGCTTCGCGTTGTTGCTCTTTCAACGGCCAGACCGTTAAATCGAGGACGTTGTCGAGCATGCGAATCGACAAGGCCACATTTGCAGCAAAGCCGTCAAAATCAAAGCTGGGCTGGTCGCCAAACGCATCGCGAACAAATTTACATAAATTAATAGAGCCCAAATCGCAACAGCCGTAATCGGGCAGGGGCTGTTCGCCACATGGGTTGGTGGATTCGATGTCTTCACAATACGACAGGTTGTTGTCGCGGTTGATTTTGCTCATGAAGAGCACGCCTGGCTCAGCGTGATCGTAAGTCGAGGCCATGATTTGTTGCCACAAATCCTTGGCGCGCACTTTGCGATAAACCCATTTGCCATCGGTGCGTTGGTAAAATCCTTGAAATGCGGCGGGATCTGGTTTTTTCTCATGCACGAGCTCCCACTCGGTGTCATCTGCCACCGCTTGCATGAAGGCATCGGACACACCCACAGAGATGTTGAAGTTGCGTAAATCGCCTTCGTCTTTGGCGTGGATGAAGTCTTCGATGTCAGGGTGATCGCAATCAAGCACGCCCATTTGCGCCCCACGGCGCGCACCAGCCGACTCGACGGTTTCGCATGACCGATCAAACACGCGCATGTACGACACGGGGCCTGACGCCAAGCTGTTTGTGCCTTTCACCGCTGCGCCTTTGGGTCGTATTTTTGAGAAATTGTAACCGACACCACCGCCGCGGCGCATGGTTTCAGCGGCTTGCAGCAATGCGGAATAAATGCCGGGCTTGCCGTCATCGCCCACTTCTGAGACGGAGTCGCCCACGGGTTGCACAAAGCAGTTGATGAGCGTGGCGCGTAAGTCGGTGCCTGCGGCCGAGTTGATGCGCCCACCAGGAATAAAGCCACCATCCAATGTTTTGAAAAATGCATCGGCAAATCGATCGACGTCAGCAGGTTGTTCGCATTGCGCCAGTGCGCGAGCGACTCGGCGGCGTACATCGTCTACGTTGCGCTCATCGCCTTTGGCATATTTTTCGAGCAAAACTTCACGGCAAATGTCTTGTTCTGTCAGGGCGGCGATGTTTTCATTTTTCATGTTTGGACTCCTGCAAGCTAATGTGTGGTATTTATTCGAACATGTTGGTGCAGTGGATGCATACAAAATCACAAGGTAACATCCTGTTTTGCATTTATGACAACAAGTCGAGGTGTGAGTTTGATTTGCGGTCGTTTCGCTTGGCTGATTCTGCGAATGACCCACCCTGAAACTTCAATTTGAACCAGTGTCCACATCAAATCGCAAAACAGCACTAAAAAAATGCCAATGAATGCATTGAATGATTGATGATTTTTGCTGGATGGGTTCAAACACTTCTCACATGATACCTAATTTTTACTTTTTGCGTGGCTTTGTCCGCGTTATTTGCGGCGTTGCATTTGCACAAATATTTCATTATAAACAATAGCTTATGGATATTATCAGGGTTTCCGGACGGGTGTTTTTATTTGCTGCGCAGCACAAAAAATCCGCTCGATGACGAGCGGATTGAAATGAGTCGGGATGGGTTGATGTTTTAGGCCAGTCGGCCATGGCATTGTTTGTATTTTTTGCCACTGCCACATGGGCATGGGTCATTGCGGCCAATGCGGGGGTGATCGCTTTCCGTTTCACCAAAGGCCGTGGCAAGGAATTTTTGTTCAAACTCGGCATCAAGCGGTGCGTCCATTTGGGCATGATTCACTTCAGCTGCATGTGCGCTGCTGTGTTGGAAGTTCAAATGCGCCTGCTTCTCTTCCTCTTGATGCAGGATGTGCTGTTCGGCCTCTTCCAATTGTTCTTGTGCTTGCACTTGAACGTTCATCAACATGCCTGTGACGTTGGCTTTGATGCGTTCAAGCATGAGGCTGAACAGGTCAAATGACTCGCGTTTGTATTCTTGCTTCGGATTTTTTTGTGCATAGCTGCGCAGATGAATGCCTTGACGCAAGTGATCCAATGCGGCGAGGTGTTCGCGCCATTGCTGATCCATTGATTGCAGCATCAACACACGTTCAAAATTGTGGAAGCCTTCTGCGCCCACGGCATCAATTTTTGCTTGGTAGGCGGCGGCGGCAATGTCTTGAACGTGCTTGACCAAGTCATCGGGGGTTGCTGTTGCGTGGGCTTTCATCCAGTCGCTCACGGGAACATCCAGAGACCATTCGTCTTGCAAATGCTTTTCGAGCTCGGGGAGCAACCACTGCTCTTCAGTCACGCCATGTGGCACATACTGATAAACAACTTCGGCCAACACATCGTCACGCATGGCACCGACGGTCTCAATGATTTCGCCATCGTCCAGCAAAGTGTTGCGCTGCGCATACATCACGCGGCGTTGGTCATTGGCGACATCGTCATACTCGAGCAATTGTTTGCGCACATCGAAGTTGCGTGCTTCAACTTTACGTTGAGCCGACTCAATCGAACGTGAAACCATGCCCGATTCAATCGCCTCGCCTTGAGGGATTTTCAAACGATCCATCATTGATTTCAGGCGTTCACCTGCAAAAATACGCAACAGTTGATCGTCCATCGACAGGTAAAAACGCGATGAGCCTGGATCGCCTTGGCGACCTGCACGGCCGCGCAATTGGTTGTCGATGCGGCGTGATTCGTGGCGTTCGGTGCCAATGATGTGCAAACCACCCGCAGCCAATACCTGTTCATGCAAGGCGGGATGTTCGTCTTTCAGCTGTTGAATGCGTGCGTGTTTGTCCTCGTCGCTCAGGGATGCGTCGGCCATGATGAATTGAGATTGAATGTCCACGTTGCCGCCCAACACGATGTCCGTGCCGCGACCCGCCATATTGGTGGCAATCGTGACCACACCGGGACGACCCGCTTGTGACACAATCAAGGCCTCGCGTTCATGTTGTTTTGCATTCAACACACTGTGTGGGATGCTTTGTTGATTCAACAAAGCAGATAAGTGCTCTGACAGCTCGATCGAGGCCGTACCCACCAAGGCGGGTTGGCCACGCTCGATGCAATCTTTGATGTCATTGATGACCGCAGCGTGTTTTTCTTCAGCCGAACGGAAAATCAAGTCTTGCTTGTCCAAACGTTGGATTTTGCGGTGAGTGGGGATGACAACGGTTTCTAAACCATAAATTTGCTGAAACTCGTACGCCTCAGTGTCCGCCGTTCCCGTCATCCCCGCCAGTTTTTCATACATGCGGAAGAAATTTTGGAATGTGATTGAAGCCAATGTGACCGATTCAGATTGAATTTGCACGCCCTCTTTCGCTTCAACCGCTTGATGCAGGCCTTCTGACCAACGACGGCCTTCCATCAGACGACCCGTGTGTTCATCGACGATGATCACTTCATCGTTCTGCACCACGTAGTCTTTGTCACGGGTGAAAAGCGCATGGGCACGCAAAGAGGCGTACAGATAGTGTACCAAGGTGATGTGCTGTGGATCGTACAAGCTCGCGTTCGCAGGCATCAAACCCATTTGTTCTAAAATGTGCTCAACTTTTTCATGACCCGCTTCCGACAGGTGGATTTGACGAGATTTCTCATCAACATAGTAATCACCTTCTGGCTCAGGCTCATCGGCTTTTGGCTCTGTGGCTTGACGCATCAACATGGGGGGAACGGTGTTGAGCTTGGTGTACAGCTCTGTGTTGTCATCTGCAGTGCCCGAAATGATCAAAGGCGTGCGTGCTTCATCAATTAAAATCGAGTCCACTTCATCGACAATGGCGTAGTGTAAAGGGCGCTGAACCCGCTCTTCCGATTGATACACCAAGTTATCGCGTAAATAGTCGAAACCAAATTCGTTGTTGGTGCCATAGGTGATGTCGGCCTGATAGGCTGCGATTTTATCTTCGCGCTCCATGCCCGACAAATTGATGCCGACCGACAAGCCGAGAAAATTGTACAGCTTGCCCATCCATTGCGCGTCACGGCGAGCGAGGTAATCATTGACGGTCACAACGTGCACCCCTTTGCCCGTGATCGCGTTCAAATACACCGCCAATGTGCCCATCAAGGTTTTACCCTCGCCTGTGCGCATTTCCGCAATTTTACCTTCGTGCAAAACCAAACCACCAATCAGCTGGACGTCAAAATGACGCATGCCCAACGCACGGCGAGCACCTTCGCGCACCACAGCAAAAGCTTCTGATTGCATGGCATCGAGTGATTCGCCATCTTGAAAGCGTTGTTTGAAGGCTTCGGTTTTCATCCGCAGCTCATCGTCAGACAATGCAGCAAGCGACTCTTCGATCGCGTTGACACGCTTTACGCTGCGGCGATAGCCTTTGAGCAAGCGCTCATTGCGTGAGCCAAAAATTTTCTTTAATATTCCGCTGACCATGGTGCTTTTGTCCTAAAATGATATGGGTTGTGCGATGGCGCGTTTTTTGCCAATGTTATGCACAATAACGTTCTATTTTACCATGCCGTTTACAGAATCGGCGCAAAACTGGCGGTTCATGCATGTCTCCCTACTCAAAATCCAAATATCGCCCACCTGGCCTCTGGCGTGTCAACGACACGTGGTTGCAAACATCACATTTGGCGCAAACATTACCGCGCTTGGAAAAAAATGCACATTTGTCGATCGCGATCAAAGCCTTGATGCCCGATACGCTGAAAACAGGCTGGACTGCATTTTTGAGTGAGCACACGCTCACGCTTAAAGTGCCACACAACGCGTTGGCGACCAAGATCAAGCAAATTGCACCGCTGATCCTCGATGGTTTGAACATGACGGGTTGGACTGTACAACATATGGAGGTCAAGGTCAGCCATTTCAACCGCCCCGTGTGGTTGAACTCGCCAAAACCAGAGGAAACCCCGAAACAAAGCCGAACATTGAGCGCGGTCAGTGCCAGTCATCTCGCTTGTGCGGTGTCTCATTTACCCGACGATTCACCCATTAAAGAGGCAATGGTGCGGATGCTGCGCAATCATGCGCATCGAAAACCCAATTGAGATCATGTTGGCGCTCTTCGGGATAAATGAGTGACAGATCGAGGTGGATGAGAAAGCATGCAAAACAGCATGCCAATAAAACAAAATCAAACGAAGCCAAACAAAACGACAAGCCATGGCTTGTCGTTTTGTTTGTGGTTGCGTTGCTTGTGAATCTACTGCGTGCTTATACAACTCTTGTAAAAAATGACGACGTGGCCATCCCTTGTGCGAGCCGCCCGCAGGATAGACCTCAGGCGAATCGCTTAACCGCCAATGCGGCGAATGCGCATGGTGTCGGATGCACCGACTTTCCCCATGTTGGAGCCATAAGTGATGACGGCTGTGTCGCCGTGCTTGAGTACACCTTGTTTGATTAAGGTCGATTCAATCAATGTGGTGGCTTTTTCATGGGTCATGTCTTGGTCTGGCAAAGGCATGACATTGACCTCACGGAATAAACTCAAGCGGCGCAAAGTATGCACATTGCGACTGAAGGCATAAATCGGTACACCGCTATTGAAACGAGACATCCACAATGGGGTTGAGCCAGACTCGGTCAAAACGATGATGGCATTGGCTTTCAAGTGATAGGCGGTGAAAATCGCCGCCATGGCCACCGATTGATCGATCCGACCAAAAGTCATGTTCATCATCTCTTGGTCAAGTGTGATCGGCGCAAACAACGCCGCTTCTTCGCAGACCTGCGCCATGACACGCACGGTTTCAACAGGGAAAGCGCCCGATGCCGTTTCAGCCGACAACATCACTGCATCTGTGCCATCCAGTACGGCATTCGCGACGTCTGAGACTTCGGCTCGGGTCGGTACGTGGCTGGAAATCATGGACTCCATCATTTGTGTGGCCGTGATGGTGAGTTTATTTTTCTCACGAGCCATGCGAATCATCTTCTTTTGTAATGCTGGGACTTTGGCATCGCCCACCTCAACCGCCAAATCGCCACGCGCCACCATGATGCCGTCGGATGCATCTAAAATTTCGGCGAGGTTTGGAATGGCTTCGGCGCGCTCGATTTTGGCAATCATCTGTGCATTTTTGCCCCCTGCATTGCGCATCAACTCACGCGCCATGTACATGTCCGCGGCATTTTTTGGGAATGAAATGGCCAAGTAATCGGCTTCGAAAGCCGCGGCGGTGATCAGATCAGCGCAGTCTTTACTGGTCAAAGCCGCTGCGGACAGGCCGCCGCCCAGTTTGTTGATGCCTTTGCGGTTTGATAACACACCGCCCTGCTCAACCACGCAACGCAAGCTGTCTGAAGTTTTTAAAATAACTTTGACGCGAATTTTTCCATCGTCCAGCAACAACACATCGTTTTTCTCGACGTCTTTGATGAGCTCTGGAAAGTCAAGACCGACACGGTTCACATCACCAAGGGTGGCGGCATCGGTATCAAACACAAATTCAGCGCCGTTTTCAAGAATGACTTTGCCATCGGCGAATTGAGCGATGCGGATTTTGGGGCCTTGCAAATCGGCCAAGACGCCAATGTGAACACCCATTTCAAGGGCAATTTTACGCACGCTGACGACACGATCAATGTGATCTTGGGCGGTGCCGTGCGAAAAGTTAATGCGCACAACATTGACGCCCGCTTTGATCATGTCTCGTAATACATTTTCATCAGATGATGCAGGGCCGAGTGTGGCAACGATTTTGGTGTCTCTCATTTTTACTCTTCTTGTTATGGTGGTTTACGTTGAACTGATGCGTAAGAATGCGCCATTTTTTGCTGAAAATCAAGTGAAACTGTATGCAAATTACTGAATTTCAATTTGTTTTTTGTTGTTTTACTACGTTGCTTGGAATAAAAAAGCCCCGCAGTTGAGGTGCGGGGCTTTTACTTTTAGATGACGAGTTGCGATTAAAACTTGTGACGCAATGCAATATCCCATGCCATTGAAGAATCATCATTTGCCTTGATACGCGCAACGTCAGCATAGATGGACGTACGCTTGCTCAAGCGGTGTTGATAGCCCAAAGCCCAAATGGATGCTTTGCTTTCTGCTGAGAACGACGAACCACTGGTTGGAGTAATCGTACCCATGATTGGAGTAATCGTGGTCGAACCGTTCATTTTGCTTTTCTGACTCATGTACTTCAAGTAAATGTCATCCCTCGATGTGAGTGCTGCTTTGGCAAAGGCTTGCCATGTGGTGGTATCCACATCCGCATTCACGCTGACGGGCTGGTACTGCGCTGTGCAGGATATAGCAGCAGTGGGGTTAAGCATTTGTTGAGCCACACATGCATTGGAGGCCGTAAATAGATAACGGCTATCATGACTTGCACGGGCATAAGAACCACCAAGCGTCAACGCTTTCCATGTGTACGACGCACCCGCAAACCATTCTGATTTTGGTATGCCATTGTCACGTTGATACGCAGCAGACAAGTTTAAACCTGCATTTTTGTACCCTGCAAATACACCATAAGACACTTTAGAGCCGCTCACGCCTTCTGATGTGTTGCCAGCGTAGCCGCCTTTTGTGCTGACGTTGCCACCAAAGTTAAAGCCGCCGTAGTTGTAATCATAGAACAAAGCATTGCTGTAACGTTCTGCCGACGCATACGGATTCCAATCAGCGATGCGCTCGCCCACTTGAAAATCAGCCGAGGCACGCTCCATCGCTGAAGCCGAGCGACCCAAACGAACGTGACCAAAATTGCCTTTTAAACCCACTGTGGATTCACGGCTAAAAAAGCTGTCACCACTCGTCGCCCCTGTATCAGAAGCAAAAGAGCCTTCCAATTGGAATGTAGCGGCCAAACCATTGCCCAGATCTTCTTGACCTTTCAAGCCCAGACGGCTGTTGGTGTCGCCACCGCCGTAGGTATTTTGTGTCAGTGATACGCCTTGAACTTTTTCGTAACCGACGTCCACTTGACCATAGAGGGTAACCGAAGACGCGGCTTGGGCTGCTCCCGCTGTTGCCAATAATGCCAATACCAGTGCTTTAATTTTCATATGCATTCCCTTTGGTTTTTCAATGAAATTTGTAGTAAATAACGCTTCAGCATTATATATTGATATAGTTGTTTGTATTAATCCTATTTACCCAGATTGACTGAATGTGTGATTTTTTTGTGCTTCTTGAACAACAAACTTAAACAACAAAAAAACCGATGCGCAAAGCATCGGCTTCTAAACCATCACAAATGGTGCGTCACATGCCATGCGAATGCGACATCATATGGGTGTCTAAAATTTTCACAGGTACTTTAATACGGAGCACTTCGATGTTACCTTTGGCCGTTTTGACTTTCAATTGAATCGGTACGATGCTGCCCGCAACCAATGGCTTTTTCAATCCCATCAGCATGATGTGGTAGCTGCCTGGGCGCAAGCTCACCGTTTGATTGGCGGGCAAGTCAATGCTGGGCACTTGCTTCATTTGCATGCCCTCTCCCTGCATAGACATGCCGTGTAATTGTGTTTCGACGGCAACGGGCGATGAAACGCCCACCAGTTGTGCGGGTTGGTCGCTGGTCAGGTTCACAAACGCGCCGCCCATCACCTGCCCAGCCACGGTAGCGCGCGCCCAAGGCTCGCTGACGCTGGTTTTGGCGTGTGCCGTGAGGCTGCATACGGTCAACGCAAAGGTAAGGGCTTTAATGTATTGAAACTTCATGATGTAACTCCTTGAGTATGCGATGGAAAAGCAACGTGTGCTTTTCCACCAATATTTAGGGACATACGGAAAA
This sequence comes from uncultured Burkholderiaceae bacterium, assembly GCA_937862905.1. Classification (GTDB taxonomy): domain Bacteria; phylum Pseudomonadota; class Gammaproteobacteria; order Burkholderiales; family Burkholderiaceae; genus Hydromonas. Next base: position 21,399 of record CALMCL010000209.1, read on the forward strand.
GTAGAAACCTACTTTTTCCATCGTCATTTAGTGGTGATGAACCATGTCTGCTGGTGTTTTTGGTAAAACTTTGAGCGTGGCAGCAGGATACGCATCATCATGCGAAGTGCCTTGCCAAACGATGCTTTTACTGCCGCATTTTTGCTCAATTGGAATGAGCAAGGTCGTGAGCGCGCTGCTCACCTTGGCTTGAAACACGAATTCATCATAAAAATCGCTTGGCAAAGATCCGCCCGACCAAATGATTTCTGATACATCCTCAGTGATGGCCTTGCCATGGCTGTCGTACGGATTCGCCAGCTTGGTTTTTACCGTTTTTAAATCCCAACCCGCTTTGGGCATGGGTTTCGCACCTTGAAAAGAGGACGACAACCGTACGATGACGGTATCCGTCGGCAAGCCCTCACAGCCATGAGGAATTTTCACCGCAAGGCGTGCATAGCTGCCTTCGACAACTTGGCTCGGCTCTACTGAGGCGTGAGCATGAGCGACCATGCTGACGCTGCTCAATGCTGAAAGCAACAATGCAAAACTTAATTTAGAAAAGGTTTTCATTACAACTCCAAAAAAATAGATGTCAACGCCGCCCATTCAACAACAGGCGTGCGTAAAAGGGCGGCATGGCGAATCAATCGCCGCCGCTGATTTAAACAAATATTGGAGTGAATTGAGGTGGCGCGCGCGGACATCCCCAGCGCCAGAGCGACGTTAACGCGTACAGCGGATTAAGGTAGGGGATTTTAGCGAAGCCGCGTGCGTTCGGCGTGCCAAACCACAACATCGCTAAGAAAGTCAGCGCAGGCAGGCTAAATATGCACCATGCGCAATGAGGTTGCCCGTGCGATGCGTCGCTGGGCGCATCTGGATTACTGTTTGCTGCCATGCTCGCGCTTGAATTTGCGTTGTTCGAATCGTCCTGCACCCAAACCAAACTGACGCCTTGATTCGTACACAATTCAACCACGCGTCCACCGACATTGGCAAAATGAGCGGGAAACAACGCCGCCCACAACAACAACGCCAGCAAACCTGTGCGGAGCATGCGTTGAAAGTTGAATAAGCGGTGTATGAACATGTGAGCCAGCCTAATTTACCAAGCACTGCCTCCGACGTTGAAATAATGCGACTCTGGGTGCGAAAAATAGAAACCCGACACCGAAGAGGCTGGCCACATGGCGAGGCTTTCAGTCAATGACATGCCTATTTTTTCTGCATCCAACACGCGGAACAAATCGGTTTTGACCTCATGTTTCGGGCATGCCGGATAGCCTGGCGCAGGGCGGATGCCACGGTACTTTTCTTTGATCATTTCGATCGCGGTCAATTGCTCGTCGGCCGCATAAGCCCAATCGTCTTTACGGATTTTTTCATGCAAGTATTCGGCGAATGCTTCGACCAAACGATCGGCCAATGCTTTAAACATGATCGAGCCATAATCATCAAACTCCGCATCCATGCGCTCTAAACGGTCTTCCATGTCCAAGCCGGCTGTGACCGCGAACATGCCAACATAGTCAGGCTGGGTGTGTGCGGGCGCGACATAATCGGCGAGCGACTGGTTGGGATTGCGTTTGCCTTCGATGACGGGTTTTTCATTGAGCTGACGGCCGGGATTCCAGCGCAACAACTCTGTGGTTTTGCCTTCATCTTCAAACAACACAATCGTATCGTCATCCACCGTGTGGGCTGGGTACAGACCAAATGCGCCTTTGGCGGTCAACCATCGCTCATCAACAATGCGTTTGAGCATGTCTTTCGCATCATTGAATACACGGCGCGCTTCGACACCGACGATCTCATCATCCAAAATGGCAGGATAAGGACCAGCCAAGTCCCACACTTGGAAGAAAGGCCCCCAGTCGATGTAATGCGTTAATGTGGCCAAGTCCATGTCTTCAATGACGTGTTTGCCAAGGTGCTTGGGCACAGGTGGCGTGTAACCCGCCCAATCGGTGGCGAATTTATTGGCGCGAGCGGCTTCGGGCGAAATCATCACCTGACCTTTTTTATTCGCATGCTGGCGGCGAACGCGCTCATATTCGGCGTTGTGCTCGGCTAAAAAAGCATCGCGTGTGTTGGGCGACATCAGTTGCTGCAAAACCGTCACGCTGCGTGATGCATCGGCCACCCACACCACAGGGCCGTCGTAATTGGGCGCAATTTTCACAGCGGTGTGCACGCGTGAAGTGGTTGCACCGCCAATCAACAATGGAATTTGACGCTCACGGAAATAATCATCGCGTTGCATTTCGGAGGCAACGTACGCCATTTCTTCGAGCGACGGCGTGATCAAGCCCGACAACCCCACCACATCGGCATTCACATCTTTCGCGGTTTGTAGGATTTTTGCACACGGCACCATCACGCCCATGTTTTCCACATCATAATTGTTGCACTGCATGACCACCGTCACAATGTTTTTACCGATGTCGTGCACATCGCCTTTGACCGTGGCGATCACCATTTTCGCTTGCGAGCTTTCGGCATCCTTGAAGCCAGCGGCTTTGCGTGCGGCTTTTTCCTCTTCAATAAAGGGAATCAAATGCGCCACGGCTTGCTTCATCACCCGCGCCGACTTCACCACTTGCGGTAAAAACATTTTGCCCGCACCAAACAAATCACCGACCACATTCATGCCGTCCATCAACGGCCCTTCGATCACTTCAATCGGACGCGTCGCATTCAAACGCGCCTCCTCGGTGTCGGCATCAATGAATGCAGTGATGCCATTCACCAATGCGTGCGTCAAACGCGCATTCACATCCTGCTCACGCCACACCAAATTCTCTTCTTTTTTGATGCCATCGCCTTTGAACTGATCGGCGATTTCCAACAGGCGATCGGTTGAGTCCGCGCGACGGTTCAAAATCACGTCCTCCACGCGCTCGCGCAACAACGGATCCAGATTGGCGTACACACCGAGCTGCCCCGCATTCACAATCCCCATGTCCATGCCCGCCGCCACCGCATGGTACAAAAACACCGTGTGAATCGCTTCGCGCACGGGCTCGTTGCCTCGGAACGAAAACGACACATTTGAAACACCACCACTGACCAAAGCAAATGGCAAATTTTGCTTGATCCAGCGCGTTGCTTCGATGAAATCCACCGCGTAATTGTTGTGCTCCTCAATCCCCGTCGCCACCGCAAAAATGTTCGGATCGAAAATAATGTCATCGGGCGCAAAACCCACCTTTTGGGTCAACACATCGTATGAGCGTTTGCAAATGTCAATTTTTCGCTGGAACGTGTCCGCTTGACCGTCCTCATCAAAGGCCATCACCACCGCCGCCGCACCATAACGCATGATTTTTTTCGCATGGTCGATGAACGCCTCTTCACCCTCTTTAAGTGAAATCGAGTTCACAACGGGTTTACCCTGCACGCATTGCAAACCCGCCTCAATCACCTCCCACTTCGATGAATCAATCATCAACGGCACACGCGAAATGTCAGGTTCAGACGCAATCAAATTCAGGAAGCGCACCATCGCCGCCTTCGAATCCAACATCGCCTCATCCATGTTGATGTCAATGATTTGCGCACCGTTTTCGACCTGTTGACGAGCAACTGACAACGCCTCATCAAACTGACTGTTTAAAATCATGCGGGCAAAAGCTTTCGAACCCGTCACATTGGTGCGCTCGCCCACGTTGACGAACAGAGACGTATCATTGACGACGAAAGGCTCAAGGCCAGAGAGACGGAGGTTGCGTTTTGTATTGCTCATAAATTTCTTTGCGGTTGGTGTGGGTGGTGTTGGGTGTCACAAATATTTGCTGTGTTTGACACCGTGGTTATCGCATTATCCCGTTTTAAGGCGTGTGGTGCAATGTGGTTTGCTTGTTGTGTCCTATATGCTCAATGTCAACCCAAACTGTTAATCCATTTCTAAACTTGAAGAATAATCCGTAGGGCACAATAAGAAAAGCGCATTGCGCCACATGTTTATCCATGCGGCTTGGCTCTTTTGTTAATCAACACCACGCCCATTAAAATCAACCCTGCCCCGATCACATCGACCGTGGTGATGTGTTCGCCGACAATCAAGACGCCAATCAGCAATGCA
>CALMCL010000210.1 GCA_937862905.1 uncultured Burkholderiaceae bacterium
TCACGGCACGATGGACTACATGACGCGCAACATCGACGCGCGCTTTTCCCCTGAACTGTTGGTGCCCGAAACGTTGAGCATCATCAGCGTGGCCATGCCATATCTTGCGGCGGGGCTGTCCGATGAATGGCAAAATGAGGCATGGCAGACCATTGGTAGCGGCGATCAAGCATACATTTCACGCTATGCATTGGGGCGTGATTACCACAAGGTGGTGCGCAATACGTTACAAAAACTAGCGACTGTCATCGAAGCAAAAATTGCCCCCACGCCTTTGACCTATAGGGCTTTTTCCGATTCCGCTCCCGTCCCCGAAGTCGAAATCGCCCAACAGACCGCACTCGGTTGGCGTGGCAAACACACGTTGCTGTTGAACCGCACACACGGCTCTATGTTTTTTTTGGGTGAGCTGTATGTCAACTTGGATTTAGCGGTCGATCAACCCACCACATCACATTGTGGTCAATGCACCGCGTGCATTGACGTGTGTCCCACGCAAGCGATTGTCGCACCTTACCGCGTGGATGCCCGCCGCTGCATTTCGTATTTGACGATTGAGCACAAAGGCGAGATTCCGCATGAATTCCGCGCCGCCATTGGCAATCGCATTTATGGTTGTGATGATTGCCAACTGGCTTGTCCTTGGAATAAGTTTGCACAAAAGTCTGATTTGTCTGATTTTGCTGCTCGGCATTCACTCAACGACGTCGATTTGCTCACACTGCTGAACTGGGATGAGGCGACCTTCAAATCCAATATGGCCGGTTCTGCGGCGTACCGCATCGGCCATGCCCAATGGCAGCGCAATATTTTACTCGCGTTGGGCAACGCAGGCCCTCAGCCTGCGCATTTTGCCGCTTTGCAAGCCTTCACCTCGCACGACAACCCCATCCTCGCCGAACAGGCGCGTTGGTCATTGGCTCGACATGCTGATTTTGAAACAGACTTTTTCAAAAATAAGCTGGATGAGCCGGTGCTTTAATCTTACAATTCACACACATCTTAAAGTGATGCGTGTGTAACCGAAAAGAATCAACCCCATCGACCATAATAAAAGAGGACCCTTCATGACCGCACTATCTCCAGCTGCGCTTGATCAGTTGTTTAACAATGCCCGTACCTTTAACAAATTCACCGACCAAGCGTTGAGTGACGAAGAATTACAAGCCATTTATGATTTGGCGAAAATGGCACCCACAGCATTCAATGCCTCACCGGCTCGATTTGTGTTTGTGCGTTCAGAAGAAGCCAAAAAACGTTTGATCCCCCTGATGATGGAAGGCAATCAAGCCAAATCGATGGCCGCACCAGTCACCGTGATCGTGGCATACGACACCAATTTCCAAGAGCATTTGCCAACGCTGTTTCCCGCGATGGACGTCAAAGGCATGTTTGATGCGAATCCAGCCATGACCGAAACCACCGCCTTTCGCAACGGCTCGCTGACGGGCGCTTATTTCATCATGGCGGTGCGCGCATTGGGCTTGGATGCAGGCGCAATGAGTGGTTTTGACAATGCCGCAGTGGATAAAGAGTTCTTTCCAGATGGCCGTTTCAAGTCAAACTTCCTCATCAATATCGGCCACGGCGACGCATCAGGCAACTACCCACGCAGCCCTCGATTGAGCTTTGACGACGCCGCACAAATTCTGTAAACACCCGCCGAACACCTGTTAAGCCTCCGATAAAGGTGCGCTTCACATTGTTCACTTTTTTATTGTTTCGCCCCTTGTTTACCTTTCAAAAGGACCCATCATGACCAAAGTTGCTGTTGTTTATCATTCAGGCTACGGCCACACCAAACGCGTTGCAGAAACTGTCGCAGCAGGCGCAAATGCTGAATTGATCGCCATTGACGCAGAAGGCAATGTGTCTGAAGCCGATTGGGACACACTGAACGCCGCTGATGCCATCGTGTTCGGTGCACCGACCTACATGGGCAGCCCCAGCTGGCAATTCAAAAAATTTGCCGATGCCACTTCAAAAGCATGGTTCACCCAAGCATGGAAAGACAAAGTGTTTGGTGGTTTCACCAACAGCGCGAGCTTCAATGGTGACAAACAAGTCTCATTGATCTACCTGAACACCTTGGCCTCACAACACGGCGGCATTTGGGTCAGCTTGGGTTTGCCCCCCAGCAACGCCAAAGCCGCCACCCGCAACGACATCAACAACCTCGGTGGATCGGTCGGCTTGCTGGTGCAATCGCCATCAGACGCCAGCGTGGATGAAATCCCACAAGGGGATTTGGACACAGCGAAATTGTATGGTCAACGCATTGCTGAGATCACGGCAAAAGTCAAAGCCTGATCATTCCAAGTTCCGAGCCTCTCCATGTCGTTTAAAAAAACCTTCGCTAACAGCGAAGGTTTTTTAAATTTCACAGCGTTCATGATGATAGTGAACATAACAATGTGTTGAGTCGCGTACAAGCGGCTCGTTTATTTTTTAATCGTCCTCTGCCAAGGAAAACGCCCCTCAAGCTCAACTTGCAACGACAGGCTTAAAAAGGTACGGATCAGCACCACGCCACCTAAAACAGCCACAGATTCAATTGACGCTTCGGTGGTGATGGTGTTGACAATATCCGCGCCAATCAGCACCTCAAGCCCCAACAAAATAGATTGCCCAAGCGATTGGCGCAGCCTTGAAAAAGCCGATGAGTCCGCTTGTGGTATGCGCTTAAAAAAAGCATAAAGCCCAGACATAAAGCCCACAAAAATAATCAACACGCCAATGATTTCCAGCAATTGAGCCAACAAGGCAATGTATTCTTTGATGTTTTCCATGTTCAGCTCACGTATTTTTTAATGATGGGCACAAGCCACAGCGATGCCAATTGCATGATTAAAAATGCAATCAACCAAGAACGCAACCACACAAACACAAACCCTTCACCCCATCCGAGATTGATCAATGTGAGCGTCAACGTGACAATCAGCGTGGTGAGGAGGCTTCTGACCGTTATAAACTTTGTACTTTCCATGCTTACCTTAAAAATATCTGTATTGATGAGGACGCTTAAAGCCTGCCTTCGAGCCCCCCATCTCAGCCCAATCAACTTAATCAGATCGACGAATCGATTCAAGCCTTCCAATAATTGTTGGCCGCTGCAATCGTGGCAAACTCCAGTGCAACCACGTGACCGATTTGAATCAACATCATGGCATCGTTGGCATACACTTCACGTAAGCGCGTGCGTGCTGCTTCATCAGGCTGCGTGGCTTTGATGATCAAACGCGCCATTTTGATGGCCAACTCGCGGCCTTCTTCGGGTGTGGCGGTGATGAGTGAGTTGTTGGGAATGAGCATGTTGTTTCCTTTTTTCTTTTAAGGTGATTTCGCTGCTTTTTTGCCCAAACAATCGTGCATGTGGTGCAGCGAGTACCCATGCGTTAGGCTTGATTTCTCTATAATGTAAGCCAATCATTTCGATTTGACAATGGCTTTGGCATGCATCTTGTGGCATA
>CALMCL010000211.1 GCA_937862905.1 uncultured Burkholderiaceae bacterium
TCTGGGGTCAAATCCGTTGCTGCACGCAACTCTTCCAGATTCAAATCAGCCAAGTCACATTTTTTCTGAGTGCAGATTTTAACCGCATGCGCCACTGCTTCGTGTGCATCGCGGAAAGGCAGGCCTTTTTTGACCAAGTAATCGGCCAAATCGGTGGCTGTCGAAAAGCCTTGTAAAGCCGCTGCGCGCATGTTCTCTGGTTTAACGATGATGCCTTGAACCATTTCTGTAAAAATAATCAAAGTTTCCAAAATGGTGTCTGCAGCATCAAATAAAGGCTCTTTATCCTCTTGATTGTCCTTGTTGTAGGCCAAAGGTTGGCCTTTCATCAATGTCAATAAGCTCATCAAGTCGCCGTAAACTCGACCAGTCTTACCCCGTGCCAGTTCTGGCACATCGGGATTTTTCTTCTGCGGCATGATCGACGAGCCTGTGCAAAAACGATCCGCAAGATCGATGAAGCCGACACGTGGACTCATCCAGTTGACCAGCTCCTCCGAAAAACGGGACACGTGCATCATCACCAAGGAGGCCGCCGCACAAAATTCAATCGCAAAATCTCGATCAGACACCGCGTCTAAAGAGTTTTCACACACCCCTTCAAAACCCAGTTGAGCCGCAACAAATTCACGGTCAATGGGGTATGTTGTGCCCGCTAAAGCGGCCGCACCAAGGGGTAATCGATTGACGCGACGACGGCAATCGCTCATGCGCTCAAGATCACGTGCAAACATGTTGACGTAAGCCAACAAATGATGGCCAAAAGTGATCGGCTGAGCCACTTGTAAGTGTGTAAAGCCTGGCAAAATGGTATCGGCCTCGCGCTCGGCAACACTTAATAAACCATTTTGCAAGCCACGCAATGCCGAGCAAATGTCATCAATTTGTGCACGCAACCACAAGCGAATGTCGGTGGCCACTTGATCATTGCGTGAACGACCCGTGTGCAAACGTTTACCCGCTGCACCGACCAAAGCCGTCAGGCGTGCTTCTATGTTCAAATGCACATCTTCAAGGTCAAGTTGCCAGTCGAATTTACCTGCATCAATTTCTGATTTGATTTGGGTCATGCCGCGTTGTATATCGGCAAGGTCTTGTGCGCCAATAATGCCTTGCTGAGCGAGCATGTTGGCATGTGCCAAAGAACCTTCAATGTCAAATAAAGCCAAACGTTTGTCAAAGTTGACTGAGGCGGTATAGCGTTTAACCAATTCGCTCATGGGCTCAGAAAAAAGGGCAGACCAGCCGCTGGTTTTGTTGTGCAGTTGAGAATTTGAAGCGTCGCTCATGTGTGTCCTAAAAAAAGAAATGTCAATTCAGAAATGAATGTTCCATTTTAAAGCAAAGGCTGTTGAGAGTGGGATAAAGTGTAAAGCAATTCCATTGTGCTTAATTAATGTGTATAATACCACCTGTTGTCTTGCGATGATTTAACAAGGGTTTTGCATTTAAAAGCCAGTTCTATCAACGGCTTAAGCGATAAAGTCCGCTGTAGGCCGCACCAAGTCGTCATTTTGATAAAAAGTTTTTTAAAAAAATGTCTTGACGGGGGAGTTAAAAACATGGTTTAATTCGCCTCGTTGTGAATGAAACGAGCGTTCTTGTCAGTCTGATGCTTTGTTGATTTTCAAGGACTTTACAAATGATTGCTGGTGGAGAATAAGATATGAATAAGTCAGAATTGGTAGATTTTATCGCAGCAGAAGCAGAGATTTCTAAAGCAGCAGCAGGCCGTGCATTGGATGCAGTGACTACGGCAGTGAAAAAAACCTTGAAAAAAGGTGATTCAGTTACCTTGGTTGGTTTTGGTACTTTTTCAGTAGGTAAGCGTGCAGCACGTGTTGGTCGTAACCCACAAACTGGCGCAGAGATTAAAATTAAGGCAGCTAAAGTGCCTAAATTCAAACCTGGTAAAGGTTTGAAAGATGCAGTAAACTAAAAGTTTTATTTTTTAAGATTGGGTGTTTAGCTCAGTTGGTAGAGCGGCGCCCTTACAAGGCGTAGGTCGGGAGTTCGAGCCTCTCAACACCCACCAGTCTTAAAAAAAGCAGTTTGGAGTGGTAGTTCAGTTGGTTAGAATACCGGCCTGTCACGCCGGGGGTCGCG
>CALMCL010000212.1 GCA_937862905.1 uncultured Burkholderiaceae bacterium
AAGCGGCAGTGGGCGATTCGTGATCTTAAACCATTTTTAATGTACAAGCACAATCACACGGGTACAGCGGTTCACCCCCGTCAATCGCATTTGGCATTGGATGGTTTGATCTTTAGGCAAGATGATCCGTTTTGGGATACGAACACGCCGCAAAATGGCTGGCATTGTCACTGTGGGCGGGTTGCGTTGTCTCAGCGTGACATTGACCGAGAGGGTTTTGCACACATGATGCGCGACAGCGCGGGGTGTTTGCGCGATGAGATGGTGACTTTAAGCGGCGGCAATCAATATAAGGTGACGCGCTACACCGATCCCGTCACGGGCAAGTCCATGGCACCTGATCCGGGGTTTAATTACAACCCGGGCAGGGCACGTTTCCAGCCGCAGCTGGATCACTATGAGCCGCACGTGGCGCGGGCGTATGTGCAGGGGGTGTTGACAGGCCCTGAATTTAAGATGTCGTACAAGGCCGCGCAAAAGCTGGCAAGCGATAACATGCATTTACCCTTGATGGACATCCGTCGAATGGCGGGGCAAACCAAATACCCAGTGGCGGTGCTGCCTGCTGATTTGATGCAAGCGGTGGGGGCTAAAACGGCTGTGGTGCAGCTCTCTGAGGACACGCTGGTTAAGCAGGCGGTTAAACGCACAGGGCAAGATTTTGGGCTTGAGGATTATTGGCGGGTACAGGAGGTGTTGGAAAAGGCTGATGTCGTTGTGCAAGAGGGTGATTTGCACTTGTCCTTTTTTCAAGCGCAGGGCGTGTGGTACCAGGCTGTTGTGAAAGTGACACAAGATAAATCTGAGTTGTTCTTACAAACGTTTCGCCGTGCAAACCTTAAAGACGTTGAGCGTTCGTTGAGGCGGGGCAATTTATTGGTTGATCGCCGCAAATGAAAAAGCCCACACAGGTGAGTGTGTGGGCTTGCTTAGGAAGAGACTCCCATTTCATCTTCACGCACTCATTATCTAGGTTGACCCTGAAATAAAGGTTACGGCCGGGAGAAAACATATTCACCGTGTTTCTAAGCACGATTTTATTGTACACGAAAAATTGAAAGTGTCAAATGTTTACCATTAAAGTTGATATGAGCCATTTGGAGCGCGTGTTTACCAAGGTGGCACTGGGTTTGTCCACACCTGATCCGTTGCTGATGGACAGTTTGGGCGACACCTTGATGACACAGGTGGGTCAGCAAATCAATGCAGGGGGGCGACCCGCATGGGCTGCCCTCAAGCCTGCCACGGTGGCGCGTAAACAAAAGCTGGGCAAAGACAATGGCATCTTGAGGTTTACAGGCGAATTGCTGCACCCTGCGAATCGGAGTGTCGAAAGCAATGGGCATGCGGTCACGCTGTCGTTTGCCAAGGCGTACGGAGCGTATCACCAACCAGACACAAGCAAGATGGTGGCTCGCCCCCTTGCGGTGGCTCGCCCCCTTGCGGTG
>CALMCL010000213.1 GCA_937862905.1 uncultured Burkholderiaceae bacterium
CCTTAATTCATTTTATTAAAGCTTTCTTGACAATCAGCCCTCTTTCACAAAAAAACTTTGATTTCCGCATCACACGCATCCAAAACATGCGGTCATTGATGGTGAGACTCCGCTTCAAAACCATCCACATGCCCCAAAGAACGATCTGGTGCAACAACATCACGCACTTTTTGTTTAAGCACTTTAATGTCTGGGAAACCGCCATCATCTTTACGCGACCACAGGCGTTGCGGTTCGCCATCGTACTGATCCTCACGGGCAATCCAAATTTCAAAGATCCCACCCATGCGTGGCTTCAATGTGATTTCAGTGATTTCGTCGGCAAAAGTGGACAACAGTTCCTGTGCCATCCAATTGGCACGCAACATCCAATTGCATAAACGACAATACACAATGGTGATGTGCGCACCCACAATTTCATTTTCATCATCGATCGTGACATGCTCCAACATGATGTCCTCCTAAAAAATCACTGCATTTAAAAATACACCATCATACGACAAAGTTTTACATCTGTGCATTAAAAAGCACCGGAATCAGTGTGGCGTCACATCCGACCAGGCCACTTGTTTTGCACGCTTTAGCGTGCCATTCGCCAACAACCCATTGGCATAACCACCATTGACGCCTTCAGCCACTTGGGTGAACTCGGCGCCAAGGGATTCGGCTGGAGCTGAAACAGCGGTGGACTCTGCGGAAGGCGCTTTCATCAGGTTTGATCCTTCCGTCACTTTTAAGACTTTTGACGGGTCTTTTTGTAAGGCCTTGGGTGCTTTAATTGTTGGAGGCACTGGAGTGGTTGCAGGCTTGCCAGGTGAAATCAGTGCCTTTGAAAACCCTTTTGAAACACTTTCAATCGGCATCGGATCCAACGTTCGGTTGAGGTTGTCGTCCACAGTGGTTTTCACTGCGCCCAGTGCAGCGCGCTTGTGATCCAATAAGCCATTGATGAATCGAATGTCCTCATCGCTCAACCTTGAAATGGCTGCTTTTAGATTCACATTGCCCATGACGGTATTGTACTGCGCTTGCGCCAAATCGTATTGGGTCTGCGCATGGGTTTGCTCGGCATTGAGCACGTCAATGTTGATGCGCATGCCCAAAGAACGGCCAATTTCATTGGATTTCACGGATGCGGCTGCGGATTGTTTGGCTGACTCCAAAGCGGCGATCGTGGCCAATCCAGATACGGCTTGGTTGTAGGCCGTGCGCGTGGCCTGAGCCACTTGTGTTTCAGTGCTGCGCATGGTTTGATAGCTTTTGGTTTTCAATGCTTCAGCTTCAAGCACTTGCGCGCTGATGAGGCCACCATCAAAAATCGGCATGGACATTTCCACGCCAAAATTTTGGACGCTGGTGCTGGAGTCATTCACCCGTTTTAAACTGGTGCTTTTCCATGTTTGATTGGCGGTCAAATTAATGGTCGGCAAACGCTGCTGCGCTTTGCGCTTGACCTCCAGCTCGGCCACTTGATAGGCGATTTTTGCCAGTTGTACGGCATAAGCCTCCTCACGTGCACGCGCAACCCATTTGTCTTGTGTGTCAGGGATGGGCATTTTCAAACGCAGGGGTGCATTCAATGTGTCAATCGGTTCACGCTCATCGAGTGTTTGCCCCATCATGTCACCCAGTGCTGAGCGCGCATTGATGGCTGTGCTTTGTGCATTGATGGCGGCTGCCTTGGCGCGATAGTAAGCGGCTTCGGCCTCGTGGGTGTCGATCACCGTGGTATTGCCGACCTCAAAGCTGCGTTTGACAATTTTCAACTGAATTCCTGTGTTGCGCTCTTGCTCGGCCGCAATGGTGGCGTTTTTTTCGGCCAGCAAGGCGGTGAAATACGCTTGAATGGTGCGGTTGATGAGGTCTTGCCGTGCTTGTGCCAACTGCAATACGCCGCCACTGACATTCAAATCGATTTGTTTGTAACCCGTGATTTTATCCCATTGCAACAAAGGTTGGCTCATGGAAATCATCAAATTGGCGGGATAGGTTTTAACAACCCGCCCTGCGTTGCTTAAAAATGTGTCGGTGTAGCGTGTGTTGGTGTGCAAATAGCTGCCCGACAAGCTGATCGTCGGCAACAATGCGGCACGCGCTTGCTTTTTTTGTGCATCGGTCACACCCTTTTGAGCAATGGCCGCTTGGTAGGTGGGGTCGTTGGCGAGCGCCGCTTGAAAAGCTTGCTCTAAATCAAGCGCATTGGCGGTATTGGCTGCCAATGCGCTTAGACCCAAAGCGGCAATCAAGAGGCAATAAATGGTGTTCTGTTTCATGTGGCTCGTTTGTTTTAAAATGCGAAAGCGCTGTGTGTGTGTGTTTGCGTCAAAGCAGGCGCAACCGTTTCAAATAAAGTGTCTTGTGTCCAGCTTGTCTCTGACGTGCGCTTAACCAGCACGGCCTGCATCATGGCGGCATCTTCGCAACCCACAATGGCAAACAAACGCCCCCCAACCCCAATTCGTTGTTTCAAGCCTTGGGGCAATTCCGCCACACTGCCTGCCAAAACCAACACATCGTATTGATCGGTTCCATTTTTCAAACCGTTGCTCAGTTCATAATTCACATTGCGCACAGCATGTTGATTTAAATTGTGTTGTGCAAAATGCAAAATGGTTTCATTCAGCTCAAATACGGTGACACTTTTAGCAAATTTCGCCAACAATGCCGTCAAATAGCCATCACCCAAACCCACTTGAGCGGCTGTTTCAGTCTTTTTGAGGTCAACGGCTTGTACAATTCGAGCCAAAACACGTGGAGTCAACAGGGTGGTGTGCGTGTCAACGCCATCGATCACCAAAGGCAACTCTGTGTCCATGTATGCAAAAGCCCGATGTGACAAAGGCAAAAAACCCGCGCGCGGCACATCATGCAAAGCACGCAACACATCAGGCTGGCTCACATCCCATGGGCGGATTTGTTGTTCAATCATATTAAATAATGCATCACGTTTCATACCAGCCTCATCCAATCAATCGGTTCAATTCATTCAGCTCACTCAACAGCCGAATCATGCATGTCTATCACTCTGTCAATCACACATGCCCATCGCAAAAAATCCACCCACTTGTGCCCACGCTTAAAAGAGGATCTGAGGTGTTGAGCAAAAAGCCCACAACACCCAAGAGCAACCCAATCCATCTGCGAACCCCAATCCGTAGGGGGCAATCGCTCATATATCTTTTTATTCAAACATCATTTTAATGGGTATATGAAGTGGCTGCATCATCTTTAGCAAAAAACTTTTTAACCTTAACGCCAAAATCATCCAAATAAGTATACACAACAGGAACAACCACCAGGGTCAACAATGTGGAGGTGATGGTGCCTCCAATTACGGCTTGCCCCATCGGCGCCCGCTGCTCAGAGCCCTCACCCAAGGCCAACGCCATCGGCAACATGCCAAACACCATCGCCAAGGTGGTCATTAGAATGGGCCTCAAACGGATTTTGACTGCATCCAAAATCGCCTCTTCACGCCCCGAACCGCTGGCGCGTGCTTGATTGATAAAATCAATCAATAAAATGGCATTTTTTGTCACCAAGCCCATCAGCAACACAAAGCCCACCACAGAAAACATGTTCAAACTTGATTTGAACAACAGCAAAGCTGAAAACACGCCAATCAAAGACAAAGGCAGAGTGCTCATGATCGCAATCGGCTGCAGCACACTGTTAAATTGCGAGGCAAGCACCATGTAAATGAAAATCACCCCCAAGCCCAAAGCACCAAGCGCGTAGCCTGCGGACTCGGCTTGGTCTTTGGAATCACCTGCGGCTTCAAAGCTGTAACCCGGCGCCCAATTGATTTGCTTGAGCACAGCATCCATATCGGCTGACACTTCACCCGAACTGCGTCCCATGGGGTTGGCATCCAACTGAATGCGACGCACCAGATTTTCGCGGACAATTTCATTGGATGTGCTGCTTTGCACCACTTGAGCAATGTCTCCCACGCGCACCAATGTGGGTGTGCCATCACTGCCCATGGCGCCATTGGCGATGCGTAAATTGGCAATGTCTTCTGGGCGCATGCGCTGATTTTCATTCAAACGCAAACTGATGCTGTAATCCTCATCGTTCGGGGCACGCCACGTGCCTGCGCTTGTTCCCGTGACCAAACCCGATACACTGGTCGCCAAACCACTGGTGTTCACACCCAAATCAGCGGCACGCTGGGCATCGATTTTCAAATCCATTGCGGGCTTTTTCTCAGCCACCGATGACTCTAAATCGACCATGCCTGGCACGCCTTTGAGCTTGTTGAGTGCCTCAGCGCTGTACGCTTCCAGTTTAGCCAAATCAGGCCCTTTGATGTTAAAAATGATTTGCTTCCCAGCACCAGCGGGTCCCCCTTCTTGCCCAGAAACTTTAGAAATGCTGATGCCACCAATCTGCACCAAACGCTGACGAACAATGCTTTTCATTTCTTCCAAAGAATGCGAGCGTCGACTCAAGGGTTGCAATTTCACATAAATATTGGCCACATTTGAACCACTCGTGCCACCACCAATGCGCGCAAACGTATAATCAATGTCGGGAAATTCCGACTTCATCACCGCTTGCACTTGACGCACCTTGTTCGTGGTTTGATCCAATGTGGTGCCCACAGGGGTTTTAAAGCGAACATTCATTTCCGATTGATCGGTCTGCGGCAAAAACTCAGAACCAATCACTTTGACAATCGGCAGGCTGATGGCGAATGTCGCCAACGCGATCAATAAGGTTTTAATCCGATGTTTCAGCGCCCAGCGCAACATGCGTTGATACATGTTGCTGAAATCCTCAACGTGCCCCTCAAACCACACGAGCATTTTTGCGCCGCGTTTTTTCTCCAAAGGCTTGTGGGCATCGGGGTCAAACCATGCGCTGGACAGCATCGGATCTAAGGTGAATGAAACAAACATCGACAATAAAACCGCAATCACCACGGTGATCGCAAACGGATGAAAAAACTGCCCAATGATGCCTTTCATGAAACCCAACGGCAAAAACACCGCAACGATGCTCAATGTGGTGGCCAACACCGCAAGGCCAATTTCTTTGGTTGCTTCAAGCGAAGCCGTGTAGTGATCGCTGCCCATTTGCACATGCCTCACGATGTTTTCACGCACCACAATCGCATCATCAATCAATAAGCCCACCGACAATGACAAAGCCATTAACGTCATGGTGTTGATGGTGAAACCCAATAAATAAATGAAGCCAAATGTGCCAATCATCGCCACGGGCAAAGTCAAAGCCGTGATGACTGTGCTGCGCCATGAGTGCAGAAACAAAAACACAATGCCGATGGTCAGCAAAGCACCTTCAAAAATCGTATTGCGCACATCATCCACCGCCGATTTGATGGTTTTTGACTGGTCGGTGCGGGTTGAGATTTTGATATCAGCAGGCAAAGTTTTTTGTAAATCAGCCAACATGGCGCGAACGTTATCAGCCACTTCCATGGTGTTGGTGCCGCTTGATTTAATGATGCTCAACGCCAAGGTCGGTACACCATCGACTAACGATGCACTGCTGCGTTCCTTGATGCCGTCTTCAACCGCAGCAACCTGCTCCAAGTACACAGGTTGTGCGCCGCGTGTGGCCACCACAATCCGGCGAAAATCTTGCAAGTCCGTAATCCGCCCTTTGACTTGCACAATGATTTGTTTTTCATTGTTGTCAATCGTACCCGCGGGCAATTCTTGATTGTTGGCCTTGATCGCATTCGCCACTTCGCTGGCCGTCACCCCCAAACTTTCAAGTTTGTTGGCATCCAAGATGATGTTGACCTGACGCTTCACGCCCCCTAAAATCGTCACATCACCGACACCGCGTGCCGTTTGAACTTTGGGCACAATCGTGTTGTCGGCAATGTCGGTCAAGTCACGCAAGCTGCGACGGGCATCGCCTGAAATCACCAAGGACATCATCGCCACCGCCGTTGGATCCACTTGCGTCACCACAGGATCATCCACCTCATCACGCAAACTGGATTTAAGCTTGTCAATTTTGCCACGAACGTCCTGCATGGCCTTGTTCATGTTGGTGCCCAATTCAAATTGGGCGGTCACCACAGAGATGCCTTCATATGAACGCGAGGTCAAGGTTTTGATCCCACCCACCGTATTCAATGATTCCTCAATCGGACGCGACACGTCATTTTCAACCGAGGTCGGCGCCGCTCCATCGTAATTGGTTTGCACCACAATGATTGGAAATTCGACTTCTGGCGTTTGATCAACCGCCATGCGCTTGTACCCCATGATGCCCAGCACGATGAGTGCGAGCATCACCATGGTGGCGAAAATCGGGTTTTTAATACTCACACGGGTGAACCACATGGCATGCCTTTTATAATTGTATTGAAACAACAACATCGAGGGGAAACGGGATCCGTCGGCGGCCCTCGATTAATAAACTCTGGTCAATTTTAACCACAACGTGCTCACAACCATTCACATCAAGCAGTTGATTGTGCGCCATTGTTATCGCAATTCCATTGTCAACAACTTCAATCACAGGGCAAATGGATGCTGGATGCCACTTGTCCCTGCGGCTCCAATGCTGCTTGATGTCGATTGGGAGCGGCTTAAGGTTTGGCTTCGGCTGTGGACTCAGCAGCGCCCGCATTCTCAGCAACGACCTGCACATCCACACCCACTTTCAACACGCCCAAATCCAAGCGCACCACTTGATCACCATGGGACACACCAGATGCAATTTCAACAGGCGCATCAATCGCATCACTGGCACGCGCCCCCAAAGTGACATCCTGCTCCGCCAATTTACCTTCTTTAAGGATGTAAACAAAACGGCGCGAACCGACGGTGTGAATCGCTGTTGCAGGCACCGTCAACGCATTGGCGCGCGCAGCCAGCACAATCTGTCCTTGAGCAAACATGCCCGATTTGAGCTGTCCAGTGGTGTTGTCGACGGCAATATACACCGAATAGCTGCGTGAGCCATTTTGTGCCGCTGGATTGATCCGATCAACGCGCCCAACAAATGGCTGAGCCACGCCGGCACTGGTCAACTGAACCGTTTGCCCGGGGTGCAATGCGCCGATCTGTTCCGCAGAAATAGGCGCCACCAATTCAAACCGATCTGTATTGACAATGCTGAACATCGCCGAACCAATCGCCACCGTGTCGCCCGCATTGACCTTACTGG
Organism: uncultured Burkholderiaceae bacterium; assembly: GCA_937862905.1. Classification (GTDB taxonomy): domain Bacteria; phylum Pseudomonadota; class Gammaproteobacteria; order Burkholderiales; family Burkholderiaceae; genus Hydromonas. The sequence continues at coordinate 7,156 of CALMCL010000213.1, forward strand.
CCGAAATCACACCCGACACAGGTGCGATGATGGTCGCCTCGCCCAAGGCACGGCGGGCAATCACTTGCGCCTCTTCTGCATTGCGCAATTGCGCGCTGGCATTGGCCAAAGCCACGTCCAATTTTTGCAACGCCATCTGAGAAATAAAACCTTCTTTGACCAACGCTGCATTGTTGTTGTAGTCTTTTTGTGCCAAATCAAGTGCACTTTTTGCTGAAGCCACATTCGACACCGCCTGCTGATACTGTGCCTGATAAGTGGTGCTCACCAGAGCCGCCAAAACCTGACCCTTTTTGACCGATTGACCTTCACGCACATTCACAGTCTGAATTTCACCGCTCGCACGCGCGCTGACAACGGCCTGCGTATAGGGATCCAGCGCACCCGATAAAGGCAAAGTTTGCTCAAATGCGCTGGGCTGAACCGTCACCAACTCAGCGACTTTCAACTGCATCACGGTCACAGGTGCCACTTTGGCCTTACCCGCACGCGCCTGCGCCTGATACACACGAAAACCGATGAACGCGACCAACGCTACGGCGGATAACAGCAACAAACCATTGCGTAACGTGCGTTTAGGCTTAAGCGGAGAAGATGTCTGAGAAACCGATGACATAGAAAAACCGTTTCTAATTTAAATTTAAAGGACTGTTGCAAAAAATGCTGCATTGGGCAACACACAACCGCTCATCATAAATTGGCATTTGGGAGGAAGCATGTGTGACCTGTAAAATCGGGCTCCCAATCTTGGCGGCACCAACACAACCACACCCCAATCAACCTTTGGCCACCAGCTTGAAATCACGGAAACGAAAACCCAACGCAAACAACACCGCAAAATAAGCCACCGCACTCACCACAATGATGCCAAACAGCCACGCCAAGCGCTGGATTTTTGGTGCAAAATCACCCGCCTGTCCCAAACCGATCCAATCCACTTGCTGGCTCAAGCCATACGAAACCGCCGCCAACACAAGCAAAGCCACGCACAGCTTAGCAAAAAAAGTCATCCAGCCCGCTGAGCCACCCAAATCACCGCGGCGCGCCAGCAAAACACTCAAAATGCCCGCATTCAAACAAGCCCCCAGACCAATCGACAGCGACAACCCCGCATGACCCCAAATTGGTACAAAAATGTAATTCATGGCCTGTGTCATCAACAGCACAAACACCGCAATTTTCACAGGCGTCTTGATGTCCTGCTTGGCATAATACGCCGAAGCCAAAATCTTCACTGCGATTAAACCAATTAAACCAAATGAGTACGCGGTCAACGCTTGAGATGTTTTCATCACATCATTTGCACTGAAGTGACCATAATGAAACAAACTACTGGTCAAAGCGGTTGACATACACCCCAAACCCACCGCCGCGGGCAAAGCCAACAACAAGGTCAACCGCAACCCCCAATTCAAAATGGTTTTATACTCCCGCTCATCACCTGTACTGTGCGCCCGAGACAAACTTGGCAATAAAATCGTCCCCAAAGCCACCCCCAGCATGGCCGACGGAAACTCCATCAACCGATCCGCATATGTGATCCATGACACCGCACCCGCGCCCAGATGTGTGGCAATGTTGGTGTTGATGATCAAACTCACTTGTGACACCGAAACCGCCAACGTCGCGGGCACCATTTGCTTCAACACGCGGCGCACACCCTGATCACGCAAAGCCCCCATCACATCAAACGAAATGCGAGGCAACATGCCAATGCGCTTCATTGCAGGCAACTGCCACACCAATTGAACGACACCCCCAACAAAGACACCAATAGCCAACCCCAAAATCGGCGGATTCATATATGGTGACAACCACATCATCGATGCAATTAAAACGATGTTCAACAACACAGGTGAAAAAGCAGGCGTCGAAAAGTTTTTCCACGTATTCAACACACCGCCCGACAGCGCGCACATGGCCATAAAAATAATATAAGGGAACATCACCTGCGTCATCACCGCCGCATCATTGTATTGAGCCGAGCCCGTCACCAAGCCACTCGCCATGAAAGCCAAAACGCCATTCACAAAGACGATGCCCAAAATCGTCACCATGCTCACCGCCCAAAACAGCACGGTCGCCACACGATCAATCAACAGCTTGGTTGCATCCTCACCATCACGGCTCTTGCTCTGAGACAACAAAGGTATAAAGGCCTGAGAAAAAGCCCCCTCAGCAAATAAGCGGCGCAACAGATTGGGAATACGGAACGCAATAAAAAAAGCATCGGTTGTCGCGCCCGCGCCAAAAATACGAGCGGTCAAAGTCTCACGCACCAAACCTGCGATTCGAGACAGCAAGGTCAAACCACTGATTGAAACCAAAGTTTTGAGTAAATTCATAATATTCTAAGTTGGTTCTTTGCCCTAAATCCGACACAAAAAACAGTATTGACGCCCTAAAATCGCAATATGGGTCACTCAAAACAGAGGCGGCCGCGAAAAACATTGCGTCTTTTCGTAAAAAATGTTATATTTTACAGCTATTTTCTTGGTGCGCTCATTATTTTTCGGGCGCTGGGCTTAAAAATGCGCTTTGCGCAAGGCGTGTTTTACACAGACGGGCCACAAGAATCCGATAGAAAATCGATTTTCAATTCACAGAATTTAAGGAACAGACATGGCAAACTCAGCACAAGCACGCAAACGCGCGCGTCAAGCCGTAAAACAAAACGAACACAACTCAGCATTGCGTTCACAATACCGTACCGCTGTAAAAAACGTACGTAAAGCAGTTGATGCAGGCGATCAAGCCAAAGCACAAGAAATTTTTGCTAAAGCAATGAAAGTAATCGACACCATCGCTGACAAAAAAATCGTTCACAAAAACAAAGCTGCTCGTCATAAAAGCCGCTTGAACGCCAGCATCAAAGCCATGGGCGCAGCAGCTTAAGATATTCACCTGCTCCATTGGACAAAAAAAGCGAGATCGACGGATCTCGCTTTTTTATGGTCATTTTTGACCACCGCTTGTTTTAGCCATCACATGCTTAGCCTTCGCTTGCTTTAACCGCTGCTTGTTTAACCGCCGCTTGCTTAACCACTGCTATTGAGCCAGAACCACAGTCACAAAGCGCGCGTCCTCAAGCCAATTGCTCGCAACTTTCCGCAGCCTCTCGATTCACACAACCCAAGCAAACAAAAAAGCAACTCTTCACTTTTTTATTGAATAATCCATGCCCGCCTGTAAGCCGGATTCTGTGATCTGGATGACGAATCACCCACATGACAATCATTCCTCTCGACCTTGCGTTGCCGCAAGGCTCTAGCCACCTACCCGCACACTCAGCGAGCCGCCTCAACGTGTGCCTATTTGGTGTTGCTTCCAGTAGAGGTTACCGCGTTTCACCGTAACTTAATACGCTCGTCTCTGTGGCCCTGTTCCTCGCCTTATGATTTCGGCGGACGGCCGTTAGCCGCTACTGCGCTCTATGAAGTCCGGACTTTCCTCCCCTGCGTTTTAAGGCGCAGCAGCGATTGCCCAGCAGGCATGGACGCGCATTGTAACATGTGCCATACAAAAGCCCGCGTGTTTCGCGGGCTTTTGTATTTAAAACATCTAATGTAAAAAATCCCCACCCAATGAGCGGGGATTTCTTACGCCTTATTTCACCTGTGAGTGGGCTTTGCGTGTGGCTTTATCTTGCTTAAACCTCTTCTCACTGGTTGACTTCGATTGATTCATTTGATTTAAGCCGTTGCCTTTTTAGAAATATACACAGGAGCCGACAGATCTGTTGAGCCTTCCGATGACATCGAAGAAAATCCAAAGCTTTCAGGCGCATAACCCGCTTCTTCATGGCTCACGATATCAATGCCTTGCAATTCTTCTGATTTTGAAATGCGCAAACCGATGGTCATGTCGATGATTTTCAAGATGGCATAGCTCATGACCGCAGCGTAAGCAATCGTTGCAGCAATCGCGGTCAATTGGATGATCACTTGTTCGCCTGTGTCCTTGCCTTGGCCTGTAGAGAACGCAAATGCACCCGTGCAAATCGCCCCAATGATGCCCGCAACCCCATGGCATGCAAAAACGTCCAAGGCATCGTCCAGTTTAAACACACGTTTCTTTTGAACAGCCCAAAAGCTACCTGTTGCGCCCAAAACGCCCACCAAAATGGCGTATGCTGGGCTGACAATACCCGCAGCGGGTGTGATGGCGACCAAGCCGACCACTGCACCCGTGGCGGCACCAACGGCACTCATTGCATGGCTGGTGATTTTTTCCCAAATCAACCATGTCATCATGGCGGCGGCTGTCGCAATTTGCGTCGTCATCATTGCCAAACCTGCTGAACCGTTTGCACCTAAAGCACTGCCTGCATTAAAGCCAAACCAACCAAACCACAACAAGCCTGCACCCAACATCACAAAAGGAATGTTGTGTGGAATGGCCATGTGACGCGTGGTTTGTAAGCGTGGACCCAAGACTGCGGCTGCGACCAAGGCAGATACACCCGCGTTGATGTGAACCACGGTACCGCCTGCAAAATCAAGTGCACCCATCGTGAACAACCAGCCTGAAGCATCCCATACCCAATGCGCAACAGGGCTGTAGACCAGAATGCTCCATAATGTAATGAAGGTCAAATATGCACTGAACTTCATGCGATCAACCAAAGCGCCACTGATGAGGGCGGCAGAGATGATCGCAAAAGTGGCTTGGAACATCACAAACACATATTTTGGAATGCCATGACCCGCTTCAAATGTTGCAGCCAAGGTGCTGCTGTCCATGCCATTTAACATCACATTGGCAAAACTACCAAAATAAGCCCCCATGGGTTCATCGCCAAAAGCAATCGAGAAGCCAACGACCACCCAGGTTAAGGTCACAATGCCCATGGCTGTGACAGACATCATCATAGTGTTGAGCACACTTTTGCTGCGTGACAAGCCACCGTAGAAAAAGGCCAAGGCCGGTGTCATCAACAAAACCAATGCGGCCGATGCCAGCATGAATGCGGTGTCACCGCGGTCTAAAACCAGTTCTGCAGCCGCAGGTGCGGCATCGGCGACAGCCGCGGTCGCATCAGGCGCTGCTTGTGCCATTGCGACACCAGATGCAATCGCCAGTAAAAATGGTAGTAAAAAGCGCTTCATCAGTTGCTCCTAAAAAATCAAAAATAAAAGGTATCGACGGATCGACTAAAAAACGGGATTGGAAAAATAAACTGAAACATGGACGGTGTTGATTGTTGACTCAAAACAGACCTTAAAACGGATCTTTAAAATGGACCATTCGGGTCTGTTCCCACCGGGGTCAGTGCACCTTCGTTGAGCTCTTGCGTGCGGATGCGAACCACTCGCTCTAAGGGTTGCACAAAGATCTTGCCATCACCAACCTCACCCGTTTGCGCACTGTTGCAAATCGTGGCAATGGTCACATCAACAAACGTTTCACTGACTGCGATTTTGAGTTCAATTTTTTCTTGAAACTCAAGCTTCACCTGTTGACCTCGGTAATGCTCTAACACCTCATGTTCCCCACCATGCCCAGCAATTTTTGTCAGGCTCATGCCTGTGACGCCGACTTTGAACAGCGCCGCTTTCACATCCGCAAGCTTTTCGGGGCGGATAATTGCCGTGATCAATTTCATGCTGCCTCCTGATGTTCACTAAAAATACGTTGAAAAATACTCAACCATGATGCGAGTGTGCGCTAAATGGTGCACTTTGTAAAGTGCTGCAATGCGGGATTTTGATGCATAAGCCATTGATAAAAAACAATAATTGTTTTGTGTTGGTGCAATCTCAAGTGGGTTGAGCGCACATTGCACCAAATTTGTGCTTAATGCGAGGATGGCTTGTTGGGCGCACATCGTTCTGCAATTTTTTGGTGCAATGGTTTTTTTAGTAAGTTGTCGCAAAAATCGTGACATATTTAAGAAAAACACATACTTTAATCGATGGGCATAGATTGAAGGAGG
>CALMCL010000214.1 GCA_937862905.1 uncultured Burkholderiaceae bacterium
TGGCCATAGGTCAATTCATGTGGGGCGCAGCGCAACCTGTGGGCGGCCTGCTGGCGGAGCGCTGGGGAACCCGCATGGTGGTGGGTTTGGGGCTGGTTTGCTTGGCCATGGGCATGCTGGCGATGCCTTGGGTGTCGGCAATTGGTCAAGTGGGGGTGGTGGCAACTTTTGGTATTTTCGCCGCTGTTGGGGCGGGTTTTGCCAGTTTTTCACTTTTATTTGGTGTGGCCGCTCAACGAGTGCCCATTGAGAAGCGCGGGTTTGCCTCGGGCTTGATCAATGCGGGCAGCTCCATGGGGCAGTTTGTGTTTGCACCTTTAACTACGTTTTTAATTGGTGCTTTTGGCTGGGTGACTGCAGCCGTAAGCTTAGGTGTGATTGCTTTATCCGCCATGCCTTTATTGGGCTGGATCTCTGGTCAAAAAACAGGTCACGGTGCTGTGGGGACGACTGAAAGCAATGAGCGTGTTGATTTTAGCCATGCATGGTGCTCACCCAATTATAAGTTGTTGCACCTTGGTTTTTTTACATGTGGTTTTCATATTGCTTTTTTAGTGACACATTTGCCTGGTGAGGTTTCGGTGTGTGGTTTGCCCGCAAAAGTTGCAGGCACTGCATTGGCCGTGATCGGCTTATTTAACATCATTGGCAGTTTGGCGGTGGGCGGCTTGTGTCAAACCCGTTCAATGCCCCGTGTGTTGGGCTGGTTGTATTTGTTGCGTGCTGTTGCTATTGTTGCATATGTCTTTGCACCTAAAACAGAATGGACGTGGTATGTTTTTGCCGCAGTTTTGGGCATGTCATGGCTGGCCACAGTACCGCCGACAGCAGGTATGGTGGGGCGTTTATTTGGCTCTCGCAATCTGGCCACCTTGTTTGGCATGACCATGTTGTCACATCAAATTGGTGCGTTTCTTGGGGCTTATTTGGGTGGGGTGGCTGTTGAATACACGCACAGTTACGCGTGGATGTGGTGGACTGATGCTGCGCTGGCACTGATTGCTGCTGTGGCCAGCTTTGCTGTCAAAATCCCAACATCTAAAGTTTCTGGTTAAATAATTCACTGAACTGGTGCCGCCGACACGAATCGAACGTGTGACCCTCTCCTTAGGAGGGAGATGCTCTATCCACTGAGCTACGGCGGCGAAGCAGACATTGTAAGGCCTAGCGGTTTTTTTGTCTATTCGCTTGTCAGCATCGCTGTGCTTGGAGGGCTCATGATCTCGACGATTATCCCATGCTTTAATGCCGTAGAAACACTGGAGAGGGCGGTTAACTCTTGCTTGATTCAATCTGAAGTGAATGAAATCATTGTTGTAGATGATGGCTCCACTGATGGCAGCCGCGAACTGGCTGAACGCTTAAGTGCGAGCAATGCCAAAGTGAAAGCGCTCCGCATGACTGTCAATTCAGGGCCTGCAGCGGCACGCAATTTTGGTGTTTTGTACGGGACATGCCCGATTATGTCCTTCTTGGATGCGGATGATGAATACCGTGAGGGGGCTCTGAGTGTGGCTTATGCGGCTTTAAGCGAGCACAACCAGTTGTCTGCTGTTAAGTTGCCGTGTGAGTTTGTCGGTTGTCCTGACAAGTACAGACAGCATGAGTCCTTTGCAGAGGTTTGTCGGACATTGGGAAATACTTTTGCGGGTAATCTGGTGATTCGTCGTGAAGTGCTGTTTGCCTTGGGCTTGTTCCCGCAATCCCCAATTTATCGTCAGCATGGTGGAGAAGACGCAGTCCTGATGCTGGGTTTGAGTCAAAATTTTCAAATTGGTGTGCTTGAACAAGAGCAAGCATGCGTTAGGGTGCACTTTCATGCGAATTCACACAGTCAATTGTATTTTGAACGTTGCATCAAGCAAGTTGATGATCCTGCTTTTATCGATGATAAAGATGAGGTTTGGCATCACAGCATGAAGGATGTCAATCAAGTCAATGGGCTCATTGCTTTATTGGGACGGAATATCAGCAGCTCAGAAAAGGGCTTTGTTCCGATTTGGAAAAATAATTAAAACCAAAGCTTGAGTGTAATTTCTGTGTCAGCTTGACCTTTTATGTCTGGTGATTTACTTAGTAATATTTACATTTAAAATATTCTTTTGCTTGTCATGCGCTGTTAATTTTTTAGAGCGAAAAAAGCCCACTTTTTTAAGTGGGCTTTTTTGTTGGTAAAATTAAGGTGCTTAAAAAATAAGCAAGATGAAGCCGTTAAACAATTTCCTAGTAAATGCTTTAGCTTTGTTTTTTATCTAATTGAATCTATTGATAATTAAAATTACACCTATCCTAAATACATATTTTTTATGTGGGTATTTATACTTTATATGCGTTTAGATCGTTTGGTTTGTTTGTATTTTGTGCGGATTGTATATATTTCTTTTAATTTGTTTTTGTGGTGTATTGTTGTAAACAAGTCGTTTTTTAAGGAAAAAATGATTTTTTATAAAGGTGAATTAAACTACGAAAGGCAATTTTCAAAAAGATTCGAGCTAAGCGCTT
>CALMCL010000215.1 GCA_937862905.1 uncultured Burkholderiaceae bacterium
TGACGGTGACGTGTTGTCTGCTTTGTGTACATGCTGTGCTCAGTTGGGTTTGCCCAACTTGGCTGTCCCTTATTTAAAAAGAATACAAGCTGATGGTTTGTCGACGGTCTTGTGGCTTGCCAATCAATACACAGGCTTGGCCATGCTCGATGAGGTGTTGTCGTTGCTTGAGCAGGCTCGCATCACTTATGACAATGATTTGTCTGTGACACAAGCGCTGGGCGTGGCGCAGATGGGGGCGGGGCAAATGGCGTTGGGGTTGTCAAATGCCCCGTTTCTGAGTACGCGAGAAAGCATCTACCAGCGTCGGCCTGAAGTTATTCAGGCGGGCTGGAGTCCAGATACATATTGGCAGGGTGAGGATTTAACGGGTAAAACCATTCTCATCAGCCCCGTCATGTCGGGCTATGGCGATTATCTTCAGTTTTGTCGATATGTCAGATCCATCAAAGCGTTAGGAGCAGACCGTGTTTTAGGTTATGCGCCAGCTGGCGGTATGAATCAACTGCTTTCGTCCTGTGAAGGACTGGAAGTCGTCGATTTAAATGGCCCCATTGACTATGATTATTGGACAGAAAATTATGCTTTGTGCTTTCATTTTTTATCTCAAGAAGGTTTCTTGTCATGTGATCACTACCTCACGGCTCCACCCGCTAACGCTGCCGTTCAAGGCGTGATTGAAACCATACGCAAAAATGCAGCAGGTCGATCCATCATGGGTATTTCTTGGAACAGCGATGCGTCGACAGTTGGGACACGTAACGTCCCTTTGTCTGCTTTGCTGCTCTTGTTTGGCTTATCGAATGTGTACTGGGTGGTGCTGCAACGAGGTTGGGCGCGTGAAGAGTTTTGTGCTGCTGGATTGGATCGCAATGTTTATATGGTGCAAGAAAACATCACTTTTGATGACACGGCTTCACTGGTCGATGCTTTGGATTGTGTGGTGACCACAGATTCATATTTGTCCCATTTGACTGGTGCAATTGGTAAGCCTGTATATTTGATGGGCAGTAGAGCTCTGGATTGGCGGCACATGAATCAAGAAACTCAATCGTTGTGGTATCCCAAAACTAAAATAGTGAGGCAGCCCAAGATCGGTGATTGGCGAAGTGTGGTGGATGTTTTATGTAGAGCGTGTGCAGATTATTAAAGCGAAGTCTCAATCGCCACTTTGAGTGGAAACATAAGGTTTGTATGAAATACACATAAACAGTGGTAAAAAAAGCCTTGGTTAAACAGCGGTTCAACCAAGGCTTTTCTATTTTCTATCGA
>CALMCL010000216.1 GCA_937862905.1 uncultured Burkholderiaceae bacterium
GCTTAGCTCGAATCTTTTTGAAAATTGCCTTTCGTAGTTTAATTCACCTTTTTATGATAGAATACAGCGATTGCGATTTTTGCATCAATATAAATATGGAGGTTGTGACAAATGGGGTTTCAAATGTTAGAGCATCAATTGCCGAAAACTCGGGTCTTGTTTGTGTGCATGGGTAATGTTTGCCGCTCACCTGTTGCACAAGCCGTATTTGAGAAAAAACTCACACAATCTGGACTGGCTGCTTGTATTGAGGTCGATTCTGCGGGTACGGGTGATCACCATGTGGGTCAAAAACCCGATTCGCGCAGTCAACATGCTGCTGCATTTCGTGGCTACAGCTTAATTGGTCAAATTGCCCGTCAAATCACCACCGAGGATTTTGATCATTTCGATATGATTTTGGCCATGGACTGGCAAAACATGCGTGAACTGCAAAACTTGGTGCCTCCGCAACACCGTCATAAAATTGAATTGGTGATGCGTTATGCTCAAAATTCAGATGATGCAGAGGTTCCTGATCCCTATTATGAAGAGCAACATGCTTTTAATAAAGTGGTTGATTATTTAGAGGACGCCGCGACAGGCCTGCTGGATGTTGTTAAACGCCGAGCACCGCAACCTGTGGCCGCTTAAGCTCATCAACTAAAACAAGAAAACAACTTAAAAAAAAAACAGCTCAAATGCATTGAGCTGTTTTTTTGTTTTGTGAAGCTTTGCATCGTTTGTTTTCAAGACCTTACATGCATTCATCAAACAACCAATTCATTTGCATGGGGTTGTCGGATTCACCCAGTCGAATGCCAATGCCCAATAAACGTATGGGCTCCTGGTGGCGGGTGCATGCCGTTTTAAGCAACTCATGAAATTGTTCAAACTCAACCTGTGATGTGTTGCGCTCCACACTTTTGACTCGAAAACTGGCCAGACGCAGTTTCACAAAAGCTTTTTTAATCTGCTGTGATGCATTGGCTTTTTCCACCCGTTGCAACAATTCATCGTACAACATTTTTAGTTGTGGCAAACATTCATCAAATCCATTTAAATCATTTAAATAAGTGGTCTCTACGCTGATGGATTTGCGAGGATGGTTGTTGTGTACGCTGCGATGGTCTATGCCTCGGCACAGTTGATGCAATTGCATGCCGAGCTTGCCAAACTGTTCCCGTAAGAACGGCAGCTCACGCTGGCGTAAATCTGCACAATTGTTTAGATTTAAAGCATGCATTTTGGCGGCAGTGCGTGGACCGACACCGAACAGGTACTCAACGGGGAGTTGTTCAACAAAGGCCTCAACTTCATGTGGTCGAATGACAAAGAGGCCGTCGGGTTTTCCCCAATCGCTGGCAATTTTTGCCAAAAATTTATTGGGTGCAACGCCTGCAGAGACAATGAGTTTCAGCTCCTTTTTGACGCGTGCACGAATTTCACGTGCGATTCGAGTGGCACTGCCCTGATGGTGGTGGCTGTTGCTGACGTCTAAAAAAGCCTCATCCAGAGACAAGGGTTCAACCAAATCGGTGTAATCACGGTAAATAGCAAATATGGCTTTTGACGCTGCTTTATAACGGGTGAAATCAGGAGGGATGACGATGAGTTGTGGACACAAACGCAGGGCGTGTCGCGTGGGCATGGCTGAACGCACACCAAAAGCGCGGGCTTCATAATTGCAAGTGGCAATTACACCGCGGCGATCCGCTTGCCCGCCCACGGCCAGTGCCTGCCCGGCATATGCGGGATGATCGCGCATCTCCACTGCCGCATAAAAGCAATCGGCATCAAGGTGGATGATTTTACGGGTATTTAACGGTGTGGCACTCATGGTGCGGTGCTCATCGTGTCATCAAGAGAAATGATCGAGCGACGTGGGTTGTTTCCACGTCACTGAAGTGAGATTGAAGTGAGATGCCTTTAAGCTGGAACGGTCATCATTGAGAAAATATCGAAACCAGCCAATTTATCACGCCCACCCAAACCATCCAATTCAAGTAAAAAAGCAAAACCCATGGTCTCACCGCCGAGTTGAGTGACGAGTTGAGTCACAGCATGGGCTGTGCCACCTGTTGCCAATAAGTCATCGACAATCAATACGCGTTCGCCTGGTTTGATGGCGTCAGCATGAATTTCAAGGCGATCGGTGCCGTACTCAAGTGCATAATTGACACCGATGGTGACCGATGGCAGTTTGTTCGGTTTGCGCACAGGGACAAAGCCAGCGCCCAACTCGTAGGCCAATGTGGGGGCAAAGATGAAACCGCGTGCTTCGGTGCCAATGACTTTATCAATTTTTTGATCACGGTATTGATCAATGAACCCCTTCATAATGGCACGTAAGCCTTCAGGATTTTCAAGTGCCGTCGTGATGTCATAAAATAAAATGCCTTCTTTGGGGTAATCGGGCACTTGGCGAATCAAGGATAAAATATCAATAGGGCTCATGTGGTGTTCTGTTCGTATGTGGTTTATGTGTTCATAAAATCAACCCAAAGCATCAGGTGTGATCGTGATGGGCGATTTCTTCAATCAGTTTGTCGGCATTGTAGTGGACTTTATTATACAGATACCAGCGGTAAAACAAATACATCAACAGGGTGATTAAAACAACAAAAAAGACAATTGAAGAATGCAAGGGCACGTGGAAATATTTCAACCCAGCGTACACCGACAGCATGAGTAAAATGCTCAAGTTTTCATTGAAGTTTTGCACGGCAATGGAATGCCCTGCACTTAACAGCACGTAACCACGATGCTGAAGCATTGCATTCATGGGCACGATAAAAAACCCTGCCAAAGCGCCAATGCCAATCATCAATGGGAAGGCCATCCAAACTGAGCGAATCCAAAGCAAGGAAATCAATGAAATGCCAATGAACATGCCGACTGGAATCACCGAAGTGGCTCGACGCATCGCAACAAAACGCGCGGCCAGCAATGCGCCAATGGTGCTGCCAACACCAACAAATGCTTGCATGGCCGATGCCTGTTCAAGCGTTTTGCCCAAATCGGCTTGTGCCCAATCCAAAATGATGAATTGCATGACCGCGGCCACCCCCCACAGCAGAGTGGTGATGGCCAATGAGATTTGACCGAGTTTGTCGCGCCATAAAGTGAGGTTGCATTGCCAAAAATCTTTAATGAGTTTCCACGGCGTATGCGCTTGCTTTCCATAAATAACGCCAGTGTCAGGAATGATGCGGTTGAGCAGGGCGGCAAAAGCATACACGCCACAAATGATCGCAATGGCTGTTGTGGCCGGCGACAGGGTGATGAATGGCAAAGTATGGATCAGCCAGTTGTGGGTAAAAGAGGAGGACAAGAAACCACCTAAAACCGTACCAAAGATGATGGATAAAATTGTTGCTGCTTCCATCCAACCATTGGCTGCCACCAGTTTTTCAGCAGGTAACAGTTCGGTGATGATGCCGTATTTGGCGGGTGAATAAGCCGCAGCACCCAGTCCAACCACGGCATAAGCCAACATGGGGTGAATGCCAAACAACATGATGGCACAGCCAATCACCTTAATGGTGTTCGTGATGAACATCACATTGCCTTTGGGACGAGAGTCGGCAAAAGCACCCACGAATGGGGCGAGAAGCACATATGAAACGGTAAAAAAAGCTTTGAGCAACGGCTCTTGGCTGCGATCAGCGAGCATCTCGCGCAGCAGGGCAATGGAAGCAATGAGTAAAGCATTATCGGCCAGTGATGAAAAAAACTGTGCCGCCAAAATGATATAAAAAGCACGGGTCATGTGTGTGAAACGCTCTTAATTTGGTGTATTTGAGAAACGCATTGTGAGAATGTGATCAAATGGGGTTGAAAAAAGATTCAAAAAAACATTTAAATAAACATTCAAGCAAGCGCAAGTGAGCGTTCTTTCCTTATTGAAAATCGTCTAATATGTGTCAGCAGGCGTTTTATAACATGATTTTAAGCAATGGGGGCTTTTTTCGCTAAAAACTTCCAAAAAACACCATGAAATAATAACTTATTGCACGCCATAAAAATTACTGCAATATCAGATTCTATTGTGTAGAATATCGGATAATTTCGCTTAACCATAGGAGTTTATCATGCCACGACCGATAATTGCCACGATATTTACTGATGCAATTGCACACAATATCAAGCGTGCTCACCAAACATCTGGTGCCAAAGTTTGGGCGACCATCAAAGCCAATGCCTATGGTCATGGCATTGAACGCATTTTCAGCGGATTACAAGGTGCGGATGGTTTGGCGATGCTTGACTTTGCAGAAGCACAGTTGGTGCGTGATTTGGGTTGGGAGAAACCTGTGCTCATGCTCGAAGGTGGATTTGAAGTGGCTGACTACAAGTTGGCCGAACGGTTGAACTTGACCATGGTGATCCATTGCATTGAGCAGGTTGAATGGTTGGAACAAGCGGCGTTAAACCGGCGCCTCAATGTGTATTTGAAAGTCAATTCGGGTATGAACCGTGTCGGTTTTGCACCCGATGCATACGTGGGTATTTATCGTCGAGTGCGTGCATTGGCCTGCGTGGGGGAAATCACTTGCATGACGCATTTTGCCAATGCGGATTTGGAGGATGGCATTGTTGAACCCATGCGTCGATTCGATGCAGCCACGGCTGAGTTAATGCTCGAAAATCCAGATCTACAGCGCAGTTGTAGCAATTCTGCAGCCACATTGGCTCATCCTGAAGCCCATTTTGATTGGGTGCGACCTGGCATCATGACATACGGTGGCAGCCCTTTTGGTGATAAAAGTGCTGCTGAATGTGGTTTAGAAGCTGCGATGGCATTGGATTCTGAAATCATTGCCGTACAACACATTAAAGCCGGTGAGTCGGTGGGTTATGGTTCTAAGTTCACCGCGATCGAGGACATGACCATTGGCGTGGTGGCTTGTGGTTATGCCGATGGTTATCCACGCCATGCGGCAACGGGTACGCCTGTATTGGTTGATGGTGTGCGGACGCGCCTTGTTGGGCGGGTGTCGATGGACATGTTGATGGTCGATTTGAACTCAGTTCCCACGGCCACAGTGGGCAGCCCTGTGCAATTGTGGGGCAAAGACATTGCGATTGATGATGTGGCACGTGCCTCAGAAACCATTGGTTATGAGTTGATGTGCGCGTTGGCGCTGCGAGTGCCTGTGCAGGTGATTTAATTGAAACAGTGAAGTTGTTGTGGGTGTGCGTTTTTCGGATTTATTTTTATTGGCTCAACGCATGAATCCGTTTGGTCAGGCATGAATCAGCTAAAACAAGCATTCAGACAAGCATTCAAATGAAATCTGCGACCACTTCAATGATTTCCGCCCCATAGTTGTCCAATTTTTTCTCCCCCACACCAGACAACCCACGCAGTTCGCTCAGACGCGTGGGTTTTTCTATGGCGATTTCGCGCAAGGTGGCATCAAGAAAAATCACATAGGCGGGCACATTGTGGGCGCGTGCGGTCTCGAAACGCCAGCTGCGCAGGGCGGCGAAGATGGCTTTTTCAACGTCGGACAAATTGGCATCTTGGACATTTGCTGTGCTGTGGCTGCTGGGGCGTTTGGCTTTAACGGGCTTCTCGTAAATGCGCAATTTGACTTTTTGCTCACCTTTGAGCACGGGGCGGGCCAATTCGGTCAGTTGCAATGAACTGTAGTTTTCAAAATCCACGGTGAGTAAATTTTGTGCAATGGTTTGACGAATCACGGCACGCCACTCGGCTTCAGACACATCGGCACCAATGCCAAAGGTGGACAGTTCGGCATGGCGAAATTGTTGCACGCGCTCGGTGTCAATGCCTCGCAGAACGTCGATGATGTGACCTGTGGCGAAACGTTGTTTGACGCGATAGACGGTGGACAGCAATTTTTGCACGTGCTCCGTGCCATCCATTGCTTTCGGTGGATGCAAACAGGTGTCGCAATTGCCACATGGTTCGCTACTTTGGTCAAAATAGTGCAGCAACTGTACGCGACGACAAGTAATGGTTTCACACAGGCCGATCATGGCATCGAGTTTGGCGTATTGCACCCGCTTGAAGTCATCGCCCGCTTCGGATTCGGCGATCATGCGCCGTTGCTGCACCACATCTTGTAACCCGTAGGCCATCCATGCGTTGGCAGGTGCGCCATCACGCCCCGCACGACCTGTTTCTTGATAGTAACCTTCGATGCTTTTTGGCAAATCAAGGTGAGCGACAAAGCGCACATTGGGTTTGTCGATGCCCATGCCAAAGGCGATGGTTGCGGTCATGATCAGGTTGTCTTCGCGCAAAAAACGTGCTTGGTTGGCGGCACGGACGTTGATGTCCAGTCCCGCGTGGTATGGCAGGGCTGGGATGCCATTTTTGCTCAAAAACTCAGCGGTTTCTTCAACTTTTTTACGTGATAAACAATAGACAATCCCCGCATCGCCGGAATGTTCGGTTTTGAGGTAATTGAGCAATTGCGCCCGTCCATTGTTTTTTTCAACGATGGTGTAACGGATGTTGGGGCGATCAAAGGATGAAACAAATTCACGCGCATGATTCAGTTGCAAACGCAGTGCAATTTCAGCACGGGTTTGTGGATCAGCCGTGGCGGTCAGCGCCATTCGAGGCACTTTGGGAAGCTGCTCATGCAGCACCGACAACTTGATGTACTCTGGGCGGAAATCATGCCCCCATTGCGATACACAATGCGCTTCATCAATTGCGAATAAAGCAACATCGAGCGATTGCAGTAAATCCAAAGTGCGGGGCATCAGCAGCCGCTCTGGTGCGACGTACAGCAAATCCAACGCTCCCGCGCGCAACTGCCGCTCCACTGCGCTGGCGGTTTCATAATCCTGTGTTGAGTTTAAAAAAGCCGCTTTCACACCCAATTCATTGAGTGCATCGACCTGATCCTGCATCAATGCGATCAGTGGTGAGACCACCACGCCCACACCTTGGCGGACAATTGCTGGGATTTGGTAGCACAACGATTTGCCTGCACCTGTTGGCATCAGCACCAATGCGTCATGGCCATCAATGATGCTTTGAATGATTTCACCTTGGTGACCTCGGAAAGCAGGATAACCAAAGGTGGTTTGTAGGACGGACAGGGCGGTGAGTGGGGGCATGAAGGACTTTAGAGGGAATAATTCAAAAACACACGGCATTATAAAGGCGTGACACTGTAAAATGTCGATTGTTCCGCATATTGCGCGTTTTATATCCAATTCCCTCTCGATTCACTAAGGTTGCATGAATAATCTCGAAAAACAAATGTCTGTCCTCAACCCCACACAGCTACAAGCTGTGACACTGCCTGCGCAATCCGCACTGATTCTCGCGGGAGCGGGTTCGGGTAAAACCAGTGTGCTGACCACGCGCATGGCGTGGTTGATCAGCACAGGACAAGCGCGTATGCCGTCGATTTTGGCTGTGACATTCACCAACAAGGCGGCAAAAGAAATGATGACGCGTTTGTCAGGCTTGTTGCCGATGAACACGCGTGGCATGTGGGTGGGCACGTTCCACGGGTTGTGCAATCGTTTTTTGCGGGCGCATCATCGTGAAGCGAATTTACCCCAGACTTTTCAGATTTTAGACACAGCTGATCAGCTTTCTGCAATCAAGCGACTGCTCAAGGGTTTACAGGTGGATACTGAAAAATTCATCCCGAAGCAGGTGCAACAGTTCATCAACAGTTCCAAAGAGGAAGGCCTGCGTTCGGCCGATGTCGAAACGAAGGACTATTTTTATAAAAGAATGCAGGAAATTTACGCCGCTTACGAGCAGCAATGTCAACGTGAAGGTGTGGTTGATTTTTCGGAATTGTTATTGCGTGCGTATGAAGTGCTTAAAGCCAATGCGGCTTTGCGTGCACATTATCAAGCGCGCTTTTCACATATTTTGATTGACGAGTTTCAGGACACCAACAGTTTGCAATACGCGTGGCTGAAGTTGCTCGCCAGTCCACAAACCGTGATGATGGCGGTGGGCGATGATGACCAATCGATTTACGCTTTCCGTGGAGCCAAAGTCGAGAACGTGCGTGATTTTGAACGTGAGTTTGCGCAGCACAATGTGATTAAATTGGAGCAAAACTACCGCTCTTACGGTCATATTCTCAACGCGGCCAATGCTTTGATTAAGCAAAATGCCAATCGTTTGGGTAAAAACCTGTGGACAGATCGCGGCCATGGTGAGCCTGTGCGCATTTATGAGGCGGCCAGCGATTATGCCGAATCGGATTTCGTCATCGAGCAAATCAAGGCTCAAATCAGTGAGGGCGCAGCCCGCAAAGACATCGCTGTGCTGTATCGAGCCAATGCCCAATCGCGCATCATCGAGCATGCTTTATTCAATGCAGGCATCCCGTACCGCGTGTATGGTGGCTTGCGTTTCTTTGAACGGGCTGAAATTAAGCATGCGCTGGCCTATTTGCGTTTGATTGACAACCCACATGACGACACATCGTTCATGCGCGTGGTCAATTTCCCGACGCGCGGCATCGGTGCACGCACTTTGGAGCAATTGCAAGACATAGCCAAAGCCCTTAATTCATCTTTGTGGGGCGCGGTGCAGCATGCCACAGGTGCTGGAGCTGCCAAATTAATGGCCTTTACCCGCATGATCGACAGCATGCGCTTTGACACCCAACACTTGCCTTTGTCTGAGCTGGTTGATCATGTGACCACGCACAGCGGCTTGATGGCACATTATCAGGCCGACAAAGAAGGTGCGGATCGCATCGAAAACTTGAATGAATTGGTCAATGCTGCCGCTGCATTCACTCAAATCGAAGGCCATGCCAACGACGCATCTGCTGCTGCAATCGAAGAAGACAATACGGTCATGAGCCCATTGGCTGGTTTTCTCAGCCATGCGGCCTTGGAAGCTGGGGACAATCAAGCGCAGGCAGGACAAGATGCGGTGCAATTAATGACCGTACACGCCGCCAAGGGATTGGAGTTTGATACGGTGTTTGTTTTGGGCTTGGAAGAAGGTTTATTCCCCCATGAAAACAGCCTGTCTGATGAAGGGGGCGTTGAAGAAGAACGCCGCTTAATGTATGTTGCCATCACGCGTGCGCAAACCCGCTTGTACATGACTTTGGCGCAACAGCGCATGCTGCATGGGCAAACCCGTTATGGCATCAAATCACGTTTTTTGGATGAATTGTCCGAAGATGATCTTAAATGGCTCACGCCTCGCGTGCGCTACGATGCTTGGGCTGCAACTGCCCAAACAGGTGAGGTGGAGACGCCATCGTTTGGTACTTTTAAAGAAACCAAGAAAGACACGCTGGGCTATCGGGTCGGGCAATCGGTTGGTCATGCTAAATTTGGCGATGGTGTGATTGTGAAGCTCGAAGGCAGCGGTGAGGACACGCGCGCTTACATCAATTTTGGTGCGAAAATGGGCATTAAATGCTTGGCATTGAATATTGCGAAATTGGATGTGCGTTAACTGTTGCTGCATTTTTCACGGCTGTGTGCGCAGATACACAGCTTAAAGTAGGTGATGTGTGTCTGTGGGTGGAGTGGGTGGATATGAAAAATACCCGTAAGCCATTGAATTTATTGTGATTGTAAGTGCTCTACTAGAGATTCAACGTGGAGTTCGAAATGGTGGAGCTCAACAATGAAGCTCAACGTGAGCACGGAAAAGTGGCCTGCACTTTTCCGTGTTTTCTTGTCACTTGGGCTGCCATTCACGCTCACTGAATACTGCCCTTTAGCTGATGAACATCATCATTAAAGGCACACTCACAATGGCAAACAAAGTGCTTAGCATCACAGCCGTTGCCGCTTTTTCAGGATGGACATCCAGTTCATTGGCAATCACCACCGTGTTGCCCGCCATGGGTACGCAGGCCATGAGTAAAACCACGGCTTTTTCGGTGCCACTCATTGCTGTGCCGAGCGTGTGGATGAGCAATAAAACAGCCAC
Source organism: uncultured Burkholderiaceae bacterium (assembly GCA_937862905.1). GTDB lineage: Bacteria > Pseudomonadota > Gammaproteobacteria > Burkholderiales > Burkholderiaceae > Hydromonas. The sequence goes on from CALMCL010000216.1 coordinate 9,902, forward strand.
AGGCCAATAAACATATTTCCACGTCAGCGTTGCCGCCAAAAATTTTAAATCAACCTCAAAACGCTCAAACTTGGACAGCGTAATGCCTATCACCATCATGCCCAAAACGCTGTACGTCCCTTTAAAGTTGTTTAGGCTGTTGAGAATCACATCATTGGGTATCAACCCCATGATTTTCAGCGCATATGCCAGTGCAAATGAATAAAGGATGGGCATTTTGACAACTTTTTTTAAGCTGTCCTTGATGGAGTGACGCCCCAACGATGTGATGTAATAGCCCACCGTGAATTCATATAAATTAACGCCCAAAATAATGAACACGGCGATCGCTGCCCCTGTGGTGTCAAACATCGCCAATGCAATTGGTAGGCCAAAATAACCTGTATTTCCAGTGCCACCAGAAAATGCAAATAGATTTTTAGTATGATCCGTCCAAATGAAACGACCTATTTGATAAGCCAAAAGCGCAGTGAAGGAGCAGAATAAAAATGCAGCGGCAGAAAACTGCAAATAATTGCCTTTAGGGGCTTGTAACACAGACACAAACATGACCGCAGGCGAAATCACATACACCAGCAAGGTCGAAATGTCTTTTTGATTGACTTTAAATTTCTTGCCTATAAAAATGCCCACCAATGCAATGCATATTAAGAATCCAACCCTTGTGATCACTTCTTTAATGTCCATTTTGTTTGTCTTTATGATTGAAATGTTTTGATGAATGCTTCAATGAATATTTCGAGAAATGTTTGGATCTACACTCACTATGCCCCAAAAGCAGCTCGAAACACCGACCACAATGCGGTCAAAAGTAACATGACCGCAAAGATGGTGCGCATCTTTGCTTCTGGTAAGCGGTGAGCCACGGCAACACCTGTTGAGACGGTGAGCACGCCACCTGCGGCCAGTGCGATGCCCATGCGCCAATCCACTTGTTGCGCCGTGCTGTAGCTGAGTAAAGCAATCAAAGCGCTAGGCGTCACCAAGGCGAGAGACAATCCTTGGGCGGCGACCTGCTTTTGCCCGAACCAACGCGTGAACAGCGGAGTCGCCACCAAGCCACCACCGACACCCAACAACCCCATACAGCCACCGCCAATCACACCCACCAAAGGCATGAAGCGCGGTGCCAGTGAACGATGCGTGACTTGGATGCTTGGTGTTCGATTTGCTTTCAGCAGGCGCACACCGAGCACCCAAAGGAAAACATTGAAAACCAAATGCAATGCAGTCTGATTGACCCTTGTGGCCACATGGGCAACCACCCATGTGCTCACTGAAGCGATAGCCCCAATTTTAAGCATTGTACTGAGGGGGATGCGATGTTGCCGAGCGTATTGCCAACAGCTGACGATTAAATTGGGCACCATCATCACCAGAACGGTGCCCTGTGCCATGGCTTGTGGCATGCCAAACCCCATCACCAACACCGGTATTGCGATGATGCCACCACCAATGCCAAACAACCCGCCAAGAAACCCAAGCCCAGCGCCTAAACCCAATAGTTCAAGCGTTTGAATGAGGAATGCAGAGCCTTGCATGATGTTGTCCTATTGGTTAAAATAGGTTCAATCATACCATTGTTTAAAAACACATCAATGGCTGTAAAATTATCCGATTCATTACAAAAAACACACGAATGAAATCCATTTCCGACCTTGCTTTTTTTGAGTTGCTTGTTCAACATGTCAGTCTGGCTTCAGCCGCAGAAGCAATGGATGTGACGCCACCTGCGGTCAGCCGACGTTTATCTCAGATAGAACAAAGGCTTAAAGTCAAGCTGCTCAACCGCACCACACGGCGATTGAGTTTGACACCAGAAGGTGAGCTGTATGTTGAGCGGGGGGGCGCGATTTTGAGGGAGTTGGCTGCTTTGGAGTGCGACCTAACGGGACTACACAGCTCACCAAAGGGGCGTTTAAGCATCAATTCCACACATGGCTTTGGGCGACAATTTTTACCAAATGTCATCAGCGATTTTGTGACCCTGTATCCTGAAGTCAGTGTCGTTCTACATATCTCCGACCAACCGATGCAAATCTCAGAGCATGGGATTGACATTGGAATTCGCCCCAGTACACCGCCAAACAGTCGGTTGCATGCCAAGTTGCTGGCTCACAATCCACGCGTGCTGTGTGCGGCACCTGCCTATTTGGAGAAAAATGGCATGCCCAAGGTGCCACGTGATTTGCAAGCGTTAAATTGCATTGTGACGAGAGAAAACTCGACTACTTTCAGCAATTGGCAGCTCACAGATGGTAAAAGTCAAGAAACCATCAAGGTTCGCGGTTCACTCAGCACCAATCAAGGCGAGATTGCCCTTGATTGGGCTTTGGCGGGTCATGGGATTTTGTTGCGCTCAGAGTGGGCGGTCAGTAAACACTTTGCTGCGGGCACTTTGGTTCGAGTGCTTCCATCGTGGGAAGGACCAAGTGCAGACATTCATGCCGTTTACGCGCCGAGAAAAATACCGCAGGCAAAAGTCAGCGCATTCATTGATTTTTTGAAGGATCGTTTGTCTGCTGAAACTGCGAACAGTTGAAACCTTTTAAATCATTGATCAAGCCTTTTGATTGAAGTAGGCATTAAAAACACCCAATGTACAAAAGGCCACGGGGTGCGGTGGGTGTTTGATGATAAGATGCAATTGTTAATGTGATGAGGTTTTTATGGCGAAAGCAGGAGAAATGGGAATGAAAAAAGTTTGGGAGTCGTTGGCCAATTCAGGGACACAAGAGGAGGCATATCCTGATAATCCACGCACCGATATTCGAGGCATGTTTGCTTTTCAGCCCAAACGAATTTTGGACATTGGTTGTGGTTTGGGGGCGGTCAGTGGGGCGATCAAGCATGATTTTCCAGAGACATTTGCATGGGGTTGTGAGCTGAATCCGATCACTGCCGATGTGGCGCAAACCCGGTTGGACAAGGTGAGTCGAACACCGATGGAGGAGTGGGATGGCGATGAACTGGAGCTGTTAAAAACGGTGGACACCGTGTTGTTGCTTGATGTCCTTGAGCACATGTACAACCCGTGGTCGACATTGCAAGTTTTACGTGAGCACCTGCCCGAACACGCACAGGTGATTGTGAGTTTACCCAATTGTGCCAACATTCACATCTTTCATGAGCTGGCCAATGGGTTTTGGCATTACAAACCAGCAGGGGTGTTGGATGTGACTCACATCCGTTTTTTCACGCACTATGAGATGAGAAAAATGTTTTATGAAACGGGGTTTAAAGTGGCGAAGCAAGTTTACCCTTATTTCTTGCCCTATATTCAAGAAGACAAGGTGTTTCCATTTTGGTTTGGCGCTGAATCCATGCAATTGTATGTGAAAGATCAATCGCACTGGGAAAGTTTAAATGCGGTTCAAATTTATTTTAACCTCGTTACCGCACGTGATGATCAATTAACTGAAGAAGAACTTACCTTTAAACATGAATCTCATCCACCAACAGTCTCATGAGTTGAGATTGATTCATCCAATCCGTTGCGAAAGTAAGGTGGTTTGGGTCGCGATGCCCAACGGCTGTTTACAATTGCAGCGAAGGGCGTTGATGACCGCTTTTTTATAAGATACCAAGAGAAACACAAAGAGAACTATGAAGCAAAACATTCACACCATCATCATCGGGGCGGGAGCAGCGGGGATGATGGCTGCCGCAGTGGCGGGACAACGCGGTGTCAAGGTGGTATTGATGGATCATGCGACCAAAATCGGTGAAAAAATTCGGATTTCTGGCGGTGGGCGGTGCAATTTCACCAACACCGCTTTGGATGGGGGCGATGCGTCTCCATTTTTTGTGTCCCAAAACCCTCGTTTTGTGCGTTCTGCGATGAGCCAATATACAGCGCGTGATTTCATGAATTTACTGCGTGATCACCGTGTGCGCTACCATGAAAAGCACAAAGGTCAGTTGTTTTGCGATGACTCTGCCCAAAACATCATTGATGTGCTTTATGCAGAGTGTGAAAAAGGCCGAGTGCAATGGCGCACGGGGTGTTCTGTGACGGCTGTACGCGCTGTGAATGATGCCTCTGGGATGCGATTTGAGCTGGAGACCAGCACGGCTGGAACATGGCGGTGCGCAAATTTAATCATTGCCACAGGTGGATACTCCATTCCAGCGATCGGTGCGAGTGGATTTGGTTATGGTTTGGCTGAGCAATTTAATCACACGATTTCACCGACCGCGCCAGCTTTGGTGCCCTTAACTTTTTCAGAATGGGGCAAGCAAGGTTGGAGTGAGCTGGCAGGATTGGCTTTGCCTGTGCGCATCAGCACGGGTGAGGGTAAAAAAAGCATGTCTTTTGACGAGGATGTTTTAATCAGCCATAAAGGCTTGACGGGGCCTGGGGTGTTACAGATTTCCAGTTATTGGCAGGCGGGCGGTGCGATTACTGTGGATCCGCAACCAGATGTTGACCTTGAGGACGCGCTTTGTCTGGGTAAAGTGGGGGCAAAAATTCAATTGGATACAGCATTGGCGCAACTTGTCCCCAATTTGCCCAAGCGCCTGCTGGCACATCTTTTAAGTAAACCCGATTTTGAAAAAATAGCCAAACACAAGTGGGCGGATGTGCCTGATAAAACATTGAAACAGTTGGCGCAGCAGCTCAATCAATGGCGCTTGATGCCAAGCGGTACAGAAGGCTATAAAAAAGCCGAAGTCACTCGGGGCGGCGTGGCGGTGAAGGAGCTTAACGGAGGCACAATGGAGTCGCGCTTGCATGAGGGCTTATACTTCATCGGTGAGGTGGTGGACGTGACGGGGTGGCTTGGCGGTTATAATTTTCAATGGGCGTGGGCCAGTGGCGTGGCCGCAGGACGGGCCGTGTCCAGTCAGGCTTCATTTTAAAACCATCATCAAAATGGGACAGAATGAATAGTTGAAATAAAAATGATCACGCATCTGTGGTCTTTTTTTACGTCAGCATGTTCCAATGAAAAATATCAAAGCAAATTGTTGCAAAACGTCCGCTTATTTAAATGCCTCTGGTTTGTCTCGGTTGTGTTTCTATTGGATTTTCGATTGGACTTTCCATTTTTAAATGGAACTAGAGAGGTTTTTTTTATAAAAGTATATTAAAATTGTCGACTTACAATAAAAAGTTATAGGACTTTAATATGTCTAACAATCCACCCTTGGCCTCTGATGAGGTTAATGCCACACCAAATCCACAGCAACCCAGCGTGGATACGGGGTTGGCGTGTTTGATCATCATGGCTCAATTGCATGGTGTACCTGCAGATGCAGACCAACTCAGCCATCAATACAAAGATAGAAATCACACTTTTAGTCAGACTGACATCTTGCTTGCAGCCAAACAACTGGAGTTGAAAGCAAAAGCGGTCAAAATCAGCTTTGACCGTTTGGAGAAAACACCTTTGCCAGCAGTGGCGCGTGGCAAAGATGGGCAATTCTTTATTTTGGCGCGTTTTGATAAAAATCAGGTGCTGATTCAATCGCCCAGTGTAGGGCGGCCGGAGTCTTTGTCGATTGAGGAATTGCAAACGCGTTGGGATGGGGATCTGATCTTATTCACGTCGCGTGCTTCGCTGGCTGGCGATATGGCGAAATTCGATTTCACTTGGTTTATTCCTGCGGTGGTCAAGTACCGTAAATTATTGGGTGAAGTGTTGTTGATTAGCTTTGTCTTGCAATTGTTTGCCTTGATCACACCGATGTTTTTTCAGGTGGTGATGGACAAAGTGCTCGTGCATCGTGGATTCACAACGCTGGATGTGATTGCGATCGGGTTGTTTGTGGTGGTGACTTTTGAAGTGGTGTTGACGGGACTGCGCAGTTATGTGTTCTCGCACACCACCAGTCGGATTGACGTGGAACTGGGTGCAAAGTTGTTTCGGCATTTGTTGGCATTGCCGATGGCGTATTTTCAGTCGCGCCGTGTCGGTGATTCGGTTGCGCGTGTGCGTGAGTTGGAGAACATCCGTTCATTTTTAACGGGCAATGTGGTCACGTTGATTTTGGATTTGGTGTTCTCCGTCGTGTTTTTGGGGGTGATGTTCTATTACAGCGGTTGGTTGACTTTGATTGTGGTGATTTCATTGCCGTGTTATTTTTTGTTGTCGATGGCATTTACGCCAGTGTTGCGCCGCCGCTTGAATGATCAGTTCAATCAAGGTGCAGAAAATCAAGCGTTTCTTGTGGAAACGATCACAGGCATTGACACCGTCAAAGCAATGGCAGTGGAGCCGCATTGGACGCGCAAATGGGACAAACAACTTGCGCATTATGTGAGCACCACTTTTAAAACGGCGAACATCAGCACCATTGCCAACAGCGGTGTGAGTTTGGTCAGTAAATTGGTGACGGTGGCCACGATGTATGTGGGCGCGCGTTTGGTGATTGACAACCAGCTCACGGTGGGGCAATTGATTGCATTTAACATGCTGGCGGGACAAGTGGCGCAGCCTGTGATGCGTTTGGCACAGTTGTGGACGAATTTTCAACAAGTCGGCATTTCAATTCAACGCCTGGGCGACATCCTCAATACGCGCACCGAAATTGCCGGCAATAAAAGCGCATTGCCACGTCTCTCTGGACGCGTGACGTTGGACGATGTGGTGTTTCGCTATCGCCCAGATGGTCAAGAGGTGCTGAAAAAAGTACGCCTTGACATCGGCGCAGGCGAAGTACTGGGCATTGTCGGCCGATCTGGATCGGGTAAAAGCACATTGACCAAACTCATTCAACGTTTATATGTGCCTGAAAGTGGCCGTGTGTTGGTGGACGGGATCGATTTGGCTTTGGTCGATTCATCCAGTTTGCGCCGTCAAATTGGTGTGGTCTTACAAGAAAACATGTTGTTTAACCGCAGCATCCGCGAAAACATTGCATTAACACAACCGGGCGCACCGCTGGATGTCGTCATGCAGGCTGCTAAATTAGCGGGTGCACATGAATTCATCTTGGAGCTGCCCGAGGGCTACGACACCATGGTCGGTGAGCACGGTTCCAGCCTGTCTGGCGGTCAACGCCAACGCATCGCGATTGCTCGTGCGCTCATCACCAACCCACGGATTTTGATTTTTGACGAAGCAACCAGTGCATTGGATTATGAGTCTGAGCGCATCATTCAAAATAACATGAAAGCGATTTGCAAAGGCCGCACGGTCATCGTCATTGCCCACCGTTTATCCGCTGTGCGTGATGCGAATCGCATCGTGGTGATGGACCATGGGAAAATCATTGAAATGGGCAGTCACAACGACCTCATTCAAAAAGAGAAGGGCGCGTATGCTTACCTGTACCGCTTGCAACAAGGAGCACAGTCATGAAGCATCGTTTACAAGCATTTGGCGATTTAATCAAACGTTATCGAGACGCTTTTGGACAGGCGTGGGAACACCGCGAAGAGTTGGAAACACCTGAAAGAAAAAGCATTGAATCTGAATTTTTACCTGCAGCCTTGTCTTTACAAGACACACCTGTGTCGCCTGCACCGCGCATTGTCGCGTGGCTCATCATCACGTTCATGGTGGTCACGCTGTTGTGGGCTGTTTTCGGTCACGTGGATGTGGTTGCCACAGCACAAGGGAAAATTGTACCCAATGACCGCATCAAAACCATTCAAGCCCTCGAAACCTCAAAAGTCAAAGCGATTTATGTCAAAGATGGGCAAGAGGTCAAAGCAGGTGATGTGTTGATCGAACTGGACACCGCAGGCACGCAAGCCGATCATGCTCAAGCCGCAGACGAACTGATGGCTGCGCGCTTACAAAATGCCCGAGGTCAGGCCTTACTGGATGCGATTGCCCGCAGGACTTCACCAAAGTTAAGCCCGATCGAAGGTGTGCCTGCGGATAAACTTCAAGAAGCGCAAAGTCTGGTGTCTGGGCAATTTGCTGAATACAATGCTCAATTGGCGCGGATCGATTCAACCATTGCCCAACGCAATGCAGAGGTGCAAACCACACAAGCACAAGTGCGTAAATTGGAACAAACAGCACCGATCGCCGCTCAACGGGCGCAAGACTACAAAAAATTGCAGGAAGATGGCTTCATCTCCAAACACGCCACGATGGAGCAAGAGCAGGTGCAAATTGAGCAAACGGCTGATCTTGCCGCTCAGCGCAGTCACATCAAAGAAATTGCAGCTTCGATCCGAGAAGCACAAGCGCAAAAAGCAGAGTTGACAGCACAAACCCGCCGCACCAGCTTGGACAGCATCACCGAAGCACAACAAAAAATAGCCGCCTATGAACAACAGGTGCTGAAAACTGAGGCGCGCAACGGTTTCATGACCCTCACATCACCAGTGGACGGTACCGTGCAACAACTGGCGGTGTTCACCGTTGGGGGTGTGGTGTCTGAGGCTCAAGCTGTGATGATCATTGTGCCGCATGACAATCCATTGGAAGTTGAAGCCTACATTGAAAACAAAGACATCGGCTTTGTCAAAGAAGGTCAAGAGGCTGAGATCAAAGTTGAAACCTTCCAGTACACCAAATATGGCACGATTCATGCCAAAGTGGTGTCGGTGTCACACGATGCCATCAACGATGAGAAGCGCGGTTTGGTCTACATGTCACGCATCAAAATGGATAAATCCAGTTTAAACATTGATGGCACAGATGTGAAGCTGTCTCCAGGTATGGCGGTGTCTGCCGAAATTAA
>CALMCL010000217.1 GCA_937862905.1 uncultured Burkholderiaceae bacterium
CCCATGGATGAAACAAGTCCAAGTCTTGCTTCGCCGCTGTTTTACCCACCAAGTACTTTTTTGCAGGCAAGCCAGCAAAATCATCTGTGGCCGTATATTTGGCGATGTCAAAGGCAGCATGAACAGCACTGGCAATCGCCTCATCTGAGAAATCTGATGTCGATGAATGGCCACGGCGTTTGCCCATGTAAACGGTGATGCCTAAACTCTTGTCTCGGTTGTGCTCGACAGTTTCAACCTCGCAATTGCGCGTACTGACCGATAAACCGTTGGATTCTGACACTTCCACGGCTGCTGCACTGGCGCCAACACTTTTCGCATTGTCCAAGGCCAGTTGCGCCATTGTTTCGAGTTGCTTGCGTGTATAATCGAACCTAACCGACATGACATTCCTTTGTTTTGATGTTCAAGCTTTCCGAAAAGCCCAATCTGGCTTTCATCAGCTTTTTATGATTCATTAATGCGTCCGTCATGATACCGCTTTTAACTCTTTTTTTCAGACAAACAACGCCACACACACCATGACCGAAACCTATTACCAAGTCGATGGCTCGCGCGAACGCGACGACAACATCAGTAAAACCGCCCGCAAAGAAGAAATGACCGCCCTGCAAAAGCTCGGTCAAGAACTGACTGAGCTTTCAAAAGACCAACTCGCCCAAGTGCCCATGTCAGATAAACTGCGTGACGCCATCAAAGAATACAAGCGCCTGACTTCACATGGCGCATGCCGTCGCCAAATGCAATACATTGGTAAAATCATGCGCGGTGAGGATGAAGCACCCATCCGTTCAAAACTCGATCAATTCAACGGTGTCAATGCCGAAGCCACCGCAAAGCTGCATCGCATTGAGCGCACCCGTTTGCAACTGATTGAAAAAGATGAAGCCGTGACCCGTTTTTTCAATGAATATCCAAATGCAGATGTCCAGCACATCCGTGCCTTGGTGCGCAACGCCCGCAAAGAGCATGAGCAAGCAAAGCCACCCAAATCATTCAGAGAACTGTTTCAAGTGATTAAAGAAGTGATTGAAGGCAAATCTGCGGCTCAACAACAGGAAATGCCCCCTGAAGAAGATGAGTCGGATGAGTCATGAACACATAAAAAAGCCACTTTGAAGTGGCTTTTTTTCAATGTTCAATGTTCAATGTTCAATGTTCAATGTTCAATTGTAAAATTTAAAAAATGTGCTTGTGCTCAAAAATGACAAAACTCAATTTTCAAACTTCAAACTCAAGTTTCAAAATGGTTTATGACACCACCTGCTGCATGGCCTGAACCATGCCGCGATGCAGCTCATGTGGCCGTTTCAACACCCCACCAAAATTTAAAAAACCATGAATCACGCCATCGTACTGTATCAACTCAGCAGGGGTGCCTGCGGCATTTAATTTGTCAGCATACAAGCGACCATCGTCAGCCAGTGGGTCATACTCAGCGATTGCAATCCATGCGGGTGCTAAATCAGCATGACTGTCCGCGTACAAAGGCGCAAAACGAATGTCTCGCCGATCCACATCAGAATTTAAATAATGTCCAAAAAACCAATCAATGATTGGCTTGGTCAAGCGGTAACCAGAGGCATAAGTTTGATAAGCAGGTGTCTCACCAAAACCGCATGTGCCTGGGTAAATCAACAATTGCAACAATGGTTGAGGCAAACCCAAATCACGTGCTTGAAGACATGTGGCCGCACTCAATGTCCCACCCGCGCTGTCCCCACCGATGATGATTTGCTGGGCATCCAAGCCATATTCCGCCGCATGCGCAAGCAACCATTGATAGGCCGATAAAGCATCCATCGCCGCCGTTGGGAATTTATGCTCAGGTGCAAGGCGATAGTCAATCGACAGTACCGCCACCTCACCTTGAGCACACAAGGTGCGACACACGGCATCATAACTTTTCAACGAACCAATCGTGAACCCGCCACCATGCAGCCACAACAAGACAGGCATCGGCTTCGCCCAAATCGGCTCACTCGGCAAATACAAACGTGCCGCCAAGTTTGCGCCTTGCCAACCATCCACCGTGATGTCTTGCACCGAATGGACAGACATGGGGGCAACATCAATCACGGGTAGATTGGCATCCACAAATTGGCGGGCGAGCAAAACCCCCATTTCGGGGTATTCAGGTGCTTTTGCACGGTTGATGCGGTCCAGCAAATCGGCCATGTCAGGGTCAAGTGGCATAATTTATCCTTATCTGTTTTGTTATTTCGATGTTTTGGCTTGGCTTCGGCATGATCCACAGGATAGCCTTATTGTGCTGTTGCATCAAAGCTTGAATCCCCTGCACCACAACATTCAAGATTTGTGGTGTTTTTGGGTCATCGACACACTTTAAGGGAGTCATACAACTGTGCCA
>CALMCL010000218.1 GCA_937862905.1 uncultured Burkholderiaceae bacterium
TGTGTTTGGCTTAAATAATAATTAATATTGGTGGACACATGAAAATTGCTATTCTAGAAGACGACATAACTCAACTCCAAATGGCTGAGCAGGCATTGTTTGGAGGAGAAAATTTTTGGGATGAACCCGTTGAATACCGTGCTTTTACAAGTGGCTTGGCTTTGCTACAATCATTAAAAACAGAATACTTTGATTGCCTTATTTTAGATCGACGTGTTACAGACATGAGTGGCGATGTCATTTTGCAATGGGTGCGTCAATACGGCCAAAAACAAAATCATGCTTATACTTCAATCATTATGCTGACCAGTTTGCGTTCTGAAGATGAAATGATCGCAGGACTCAATGCAGGTGCAGATGATTATGTGACCAAGCCTTTTCGTCCTCGTGAGTTGGTGGCCAGGGTTCAGCGTTTGATTCGTGCCAATAAAACATCCCACGAGTTGGGTGTAGAAAAAAATGCAAAAAACTCAATGCTGTCTCTTGAGAAAGATTCACTAGATGTGGTGATCAAGATCAATGACTATGAGTTCAATCAGTTTGAACAAACAGTGACATGCAAAGGTGAAGTGATTGATTTGACTGAGCGAGAATTTAGTTTGGCTTTGTTGTTTTTTAGAAACTTAGGTAAACCTGTATCGCGTGAAGCCATTTTTGAGACCGTGTGGAAACGCACAAACAACCCAAGCAGCAGGGCTTTATATACGCATATTTACCGTTTGCGACATTCGTTGAATTTAACGGCTGAAAATGGTTTTGTATTGAGAACAGTGTATGGCTTTGGCTATCGCTTGGATGTGGCAGGTCCACGCGCTATTTGATGAAGTGTGATGAAGTGTTTTGCCTGTGCACTTAACATTAATAGTAGAAAATGAAGTAGAAAATGACTCAACTGTTTCAACAACATTCTTTACTTACCCGAAACGTATGGCACAAGAAGATGGCCATTCGGTCAATTGTTGCCGTTTGTTGCGTGTGCGCAGGTTTGATTGCTAATCCCACATTTGCTCAGGAACTTAATTGTGATGTGTCTGTGGCACCCTCTGTGGTTTTAAAATCAGTTAAAAAGCATGCCATCACACAACGAAAGATACGCTCTTCGACTGGGGTGAAATCGAAACTCAGCACACGCACTGTCGTTGCAAAAGCGTCTTTATACCCTGCAACTGTTTTAAAATTACAAGGACAGGTGTTCTTGTTGGAGCGACAAGGTGCAGTGCTTGTACAGCCCCAACCTTTAACCGTTGGTTCGACGCTTGAGTTGGGGGATGTTTTAGAAACTTCTGAACAGAGCTTTATCAGTTTAGAGCTTGGTGATGGGGTGATTAGCGTTTTGCCCTCCAATTCTCGTATCGCTTTGAGTCAGAGCGACAAGGTGGCACGGTTTATTTTGATTCATGGCCGGGTGGAGAGCTATGTGCCCAAACATCAAAAAGCATTAAAAAATACATTTGAAATCCAAGTGCCCAATGCCATTGTGGGTGTCCGAGGGACTCATTTTTTAGTTTCTCATTCTATCGAATCCCATCAAACGAAGGCCAGTGTTGAAGAGGGTACGTTGTGGGTTCGTTCACGTCAATTGTGTCGAGCACCTGTGGTGCTTGAAGCTGGACAAGGACTTAATGTTGAACGCTTGGATTCAGGCCATGGGGCGACCTCCCTTTTGCCCGCACCTGCATTTTTTAATCTAGATCAGGCTCAGCATGGGGAAGGTGTGGTGTTTAATTTGTCTCGAGTGAATCAAGCCGCGTTATATCATGTTCAAATTGCTAAAGATGCTGATTTCATTGACATCAAACAAGAGGCCTCAAATACGGAGCCAACAGTGACTATGCCAGATAAAAACCTGGCCAATGGTTTTTACTATGTTCGTTCGAGTGCAATTGATTCAACAGGAATTGAAGGACAAACAGACATCCGTTTTTTCCTAAAAGTGCATAATAATCAAATTAACTCCAATCGTTTCGAGCCTTAAGCACGGCATTGCTTTGCATACAGACTTGGTCTTTATCGGGTGATTCATCATGATGCGTGCCGATGGCGTTGTTAAGCCAGCCAATACATCACATTCTAAACGCTTCCTCCAACATTTTTTAATGGAGTGGGGGATAGTCTTGTTGTCCTTGACCGCCGTTTTAATTGCATTGAGTAAAACAGATATTGTTGGCATGACCAACAACTATACCTATGATCGTTTGTTGACCGTCAATGAAAGAGAAGCTGATTCGCGCATTGTTATTGTCGGTATTGATGATTCAAGCCTGCACATGTTGGGAATATGGCCTTGGTCTCGGCAAACACATGCCGACTTCTTGCACCAACTCAAACAATATAAACCCAAAGCGGTTCTATTTGATGTGCTGACACTTGAACCATCGACCAATCCAGAGGATGACGTCCGTCTTGGGCAGGCGATGGGGCAATTTGATCGCATCGCGGCTCCCGTGTTACTTATTTCTTATGCGGGTGAGCCGACCGAGGTGACGATGCCAATTGACTCTGTCGCCCGCAATGCTTTATTGGGACACATCGTTCAAAACCCAGACCCAGATGGGGTTGTACGTCAAACAGCTTTTAACATCAAAGATAAAAATGGGACATCATGGCCTGCTTTGGCGGGTTTACTCATGGAAAATGAGCAACCGGTTGAGTCTTTATCCCGTATTCCATTTAATGTACCCAAAGGCCGTTACACCACATTGCCTTATTGGAGTATTTTAAATCATCAGGTGCCTGAAAATTTTTTGCAAGACAAATATGTGCTTGTTGGTGCAACGGCACAGGGTTTGGGTGATCAGCGTGTGACCCCAGTTTCTGGTGAAAAAGGCACTGTGGCCGGCATTGAAATTCATGCGAACATCCTTGATACGTTACTTAATCATTTACAAATTCATGAGTTGAATCAACCTTGGTTGCAGCAGCTGAATGTGGTTACCCCCCTTGTTGTGCTGATGTTGCTGTTTTTATGGGTTGGGGAGCGATTTTACTTATTTACTTTTATTTTTTGTGTGGCTTTGTACATGTCATTTGTTGCTTATATGCTCTGGGTTCAGCGATTTTGGCTGCCACCCATATCAGGCATTATTGGTTTGTTTTTGGCTTATTTGGTTTGGAGTTGGCGTCGCTCAATTGTTGTCTTGGCTTATGTGGACAATGGGCTGAAAAATGCCCCAAATCACTTGGGGACTTTACCTTATTTTTTTTCTACCCCCGCACGTTCACATTTTTTACCAAGATCATTAGAACTGGGCATGAATCAAATCAATCAACTGTATCAGTTCACAGGTGATAGTCTGATGCATTTACCAACATCGCTGGTGGTGGCGAGCAGCGATGGCAAAATCTTGATGAGCAACCAGATGGCTGTGGATTTGTTCCGCATCAGTGAAACATATTTAGATGATTTATTAGAAAGAATCGACTCGAATTTGGATTTGAGTGAGTTTATTGGCAGTCCACATTGTTGGCAGTTGCTGCAAGGACTTGAACTCAATGGGACGCAACACGGTCAGTATTTTCAGTTGCATTTGACCAGTGTCGTTTTTGGTGACAATGATAAAGATAAAGAGCAAGCCGCTGATTCAGATGAAACGATTTGGTTGATTAATTTTATGAACTTATCGGCAGAACGACAAGCCCAGCAACAGCGTGCAGAACTGCTTGAGTTTTTATCGCATGATTTACGCACACCGCAGGTGTCTATTTTGTCATTGTTGGAGCTGCAACAGCATCAAGCCACTCGACTAAGCGAGCAAGAGCTTTTTGAAAGAATTTCAGATAAAGTTCATCACACCTTGGGTTGGGCCAATGATTTGGTTCACTTGTCGAAGGCACGATCAAGTCAATATCGATTCAATGAAATTAACTTCGCAAATGTTGTGGATGAGGTCATTGAGCAAATATGGCCACAAGCGCAGGCCAAAGGAATACACTTGCTCATCAACGAATATGGTCGTGCGTTGGCGGAGCAATCGTGGATTCAAGCGGATGGTGCATTGCTGACTCGCGCCTTGATTAACTTGTTGTCCAATGCGGTGCGTTACAGTGCTTCAGACACAACGGTTGAATTTGTGGTTGAGCATCACCATTGCACGGAGCTGATGGAGATGCATAAAAAAATACCAATTCCAGCGATCTCATCGCCACGGGTTGAAAATTGGCTTGCTTGTTGTCTTGTTGATCAAGGGCAGGGAATGACCGATGTTCAATTGGGTCGCTTACAGACGGGTGAAACCCATCAGTTGGATGGGCAGATCAATGTAGGCAACATCCCAGATGCGGCACAAAGCCTTGGTATTGGTTTTGTGATGGCGAGAACGGTGGTGGAGCGCCATGGCGGTTGGCTTGATGTGTCCAGTGAATTGGGTAAGGGGACGCAAATCACTGTTTGGTTGCCTTTGTGCGAAGAAACCACAGCATCCATGCATGGCGAGGTTGAAAAGTGAGCCCATGTTTTTGAGGCAAGTTATGGAGCAGTAAAAAAACGGGCATTGCCCGTTTTTTTACTGCTGATTGAATGTGAATGCAAAGCAACCAACCGTACCTTAAGCAGGGCCAATGCCTTTGCTGACTTGACTGTCAAT
>CALMCL010000219.1 GCA_937862905.1 uncultured Burkholderiaceae bacterium
ACTTGGCCTTTTTCAATCTACGAAAATTGCTATTCGTACTTTAATTAACGAAATATTATGGTGGCTCTCCCATTGTCGCCACACATGAAACCTATGCCCCCGCACCAGGATCGTTCAAAATCCTGTAAGATAGGCTAAAAAACCCGAAAGTTGATTCATTTTTGATTTGGCTTTTGGGTTTTTCCCCGTTTTCAAACCCATTGTGCTTCCGCGTTGCACTGGCTTCATTGCATCCGTCGCACATGTCTATTATAAAGTTCGACGTGCTTTAGCAGAGGGTGCTAAACACCTGTCGGAGTATCCCCATGAGTTTTTCAACCATACATTTTCGCGCTTATGAAGAAGACACCGCTGGCTTTAAGTGGCTGTCTCGTGCGCAACATTTTTGGCCCGCGTACGAACGTTGGTATGGCTGGGGCGGGTTGACCCGTCGACCGAGTTACCTCGCGTGCCGACGGGCGATGCGTGCCCACATGCCTGAAATTGTCCCCATGTACGAAAAATTGACCGAAATGCTGGGCGGCGAGGACACGCAAGCGCGGTTTTTGAGTTTATGGACTCCGCCACCGTTTATCGCGGGCTGCTCGCAAGCGATCTGGCAAAATCCTGAAGGTGGCGGCAGTGCTTTGCTGCGCAACTATGATTTTTCACCCGCGTTGCTGGAAGGCTCGATGTTCAGTACCCAATGGCATGACCAGCGCGTGATCGCCATGAGTGATTGCATTTGGGGGGTGTTGGATGGCATGAATGCATCGGGTGTGGCCGTGTCTTTGTCCTTTGGTGGACGCACAGTGGTCGGTGAAGGCTTTGGTGTGCCTGTGATTTTGCGTTATGTCTTGGAGTTTGCCAACAACGGCCGAGAGGCCATTGCCATGCTGTGCCGCATTCCAAGTCACATGAGTTACAGTGTGACGGTTTTGGATAAAACTGGTTTTCATGCGATTGTTCATCTTGCACCTGATCGCCCACCTGCTGTGGTGAATGAGAAGGTGGTGACCAATTACCAAGGCGAAGTGATGTGGTTGGCGCATGCACGCGCGACCCGCAGTGTGGAGCGCAAAGAAATATTGGAAAGTTGCTTAAATTAGCATGCCAATCTTGAGCAAATGAAAAATGCTTTGATGCGCGCGCCCGTGTTTCAAACGTCATTTCACCGTGGTTATGGCACGCTGTACAGTGCCGCTTATTTGCCAGAGTCGAACTGTGTGGATTACATGTGGCCATCGTACCGCTGGCGGCAGCAGCTCGATGGTTTTCAAGAGGGCGAGGTTAAAGTGGATTATGGCGTGACGTATTTGGAACACATGGAAGGTGCCGAGCGCAAGGCTGTGACGGTTCCGTCGGACCACATTGGTGCCGATGTGGCTTGGATGGATGATGTGATTCAGCCTCATGAATGCGTGCGTTTAGAGGTCGTTTCTGGTGAGCCGAATGTGGTGTTTGTGCCGTGGATGGGTGAGGGTTATGCGTGGGGCAGTGTGTGATGGTTGAGCAAGTACAGCAACATGAGCAGGTTTTGGCTGCAACCCGATTGTGGTTGGAAAAAGCCGTGATTGGTTTGAATTTATGCCCTTTTGCCAAAGCGGTGTATGTCAAACAGCAAGTGCATTGTGTGGTGAGCGAGGCGACAAGTGAGGCGGCTTTGCTGTCGGAGCTGCAAGCGGAACTTGAAGCGCTGTCCAGCATGGATTCACAACTGCGAGACACGACTTTGCTGATCATCCCGAACCGATTCGATGATTTTTTAAATTTCAATGACTTCATTGGTGAGGCCGATGCTTTGCTGGCGGACATGGGCTTAGAGGGGGAGCTGCAAATCGCGAGTTTCCATCCTCAATTTCAATTTGCTGGTACGGATGTGGATGATGTGAGCAACTACACCAACCGTGCACCATATCCGATTGTGCATGTGCTGCGAGAGGCCAGCATTGATCGTGCGGTGGCCAGTTTTCCAGATGCGAGTGTGATTTATGAGCGCAACATTGAAACTTTAGAGCAGCTGGGTGTGGCGGGTTGGCAAAGGTTGTTTGAGGGGTGATGTGTCAGTGATGGTCAATGGAAATGGCAATAATAATGACAATGACGGCTTTGCTTGTATGTTCAGCGAACGGATTGTGTGTGTGGCTTGTGCTGTATGGGTTGTCGTTTGATTCGAAGTAGAAACCAACAATGCGCGGATGCCCGCGCATTGTTGCTTATAAACTGTCTTGCGGTGAGCTGATGAGCAGTTTGTCGATGGCGCCAATTTTGCTTTCATCTTTGTTGGTGTAGGGCAGTTTGTGCAGCACATATTGCATGGCGGTCAAGCGGGCACGGCGTTTATCGTTTGATTTAATCACTGTCCATGCCGCATCGTGGCGATCGGTGAAGGAGAACATGGCTTCTTTTGCATCGGTGTATGCATCCCATTTGTCAAGAGAGGCCATGTCGATGGGGGACAGTTTCCATTGCTTCAGCGGGTCGGTGGCGCGTTCGGCGAAGCGGCGACGTTGCTCGTCTTGACTGACTGAAAACCAGAACTTAATCAAATGAATGCCGCCACCGACCAGCATGCGCTCAAATTCAGGGGCTTGTTGCATGAAAGTGAAGTATTCTTGGGTGCTGCAAAATCCCATCACACGTTCTACGCCTGCTCGGTTGTACCATGAGCGGTCAAACATGACGATTTCACCCGCCGTAGGCAGCTCGGCGACGTAACGTTGGAAATACCACTGGCCGCGCTCGGTTTCTGTGGGCTTTTGCAGGGCGACCACGCGTGCGCCGCGTGGGTTCAAATGCTCCATGAAGCGCTTGATGGTGCCACCTTTGCCTGCTGCATCACGGCCTTCGAAAATAATCACTACTTTTTCGTTGTTCTCTTTGACCCATGCTTGAAGTTTCAACAGTTCAACCTGTAAGTCTTTTTTTCGGGTTTCGTATTCGGCATAGTCGATCCACGTGTCGTATGGATAGCTGGTCGCTTCATGGCGGTCTTGCGGAGGGGAAAGTGGGGTGCTGGACACCAGTTCTTGAATGGCGACGGGATCGTGCTCATGCATGTGAATGATGTTGTCTTTGGTGTTCATGCTGCTCTCGAAAAAAATGATGTTCACATGTTAACGATAAAATGTGACACCTTCATGAAAAGCCCATCAAATCAAGCTCACTGCACATCCACGGTGATTCCCATTTTTTCCCATGCCCGCCACTCTTCATCCAATAAATAAGCGCTTAGCGGGAATTTGTTTCGCCATGTGTCATCGCACCGCCAAGTGATGTGTTGGCCGTCAAAGCGCAAAATGCAATTGGGCGCGCCCACATCCGTTCGGGCATGGCAGAGTAAAATGGCAACGCGCAAACACAGTATCTCTTGGGCAATGCTTGGGTTGTTTAACAAGTCCACAGATTTGCGCAACCCCCCTCGTTGGGTCAACACAAGCTGAGCCAAGTGGGCTTGCTCTGCGCGTGAAAAACCAGCCAACTCGGCATTGCGTAAAATGTAATCGCCGTGTCGGTGAAAGCCGTCGTGGGAAATGGCCATTCCCACCTCATGGGTGCGCGCCGCCCAAATCAGCCACTGTGCATCCACCACCTTGACCGTACCACGCACTTTGGCCAGCAAGTCGAGTGCCATGCTTTGCACGCGGATTGCTTGCGCATGATCGACCGTCCAGCGTTTGGCGAGGCGGGCAATGCTTTGTTCGCGCACGTCATCGCCCATGTCGCGCCCCAGTAAATCGACCATCACCCCTTGACGTAAAGCGCTGTAGCATGGGCTCATGCTTTGCACATTGAATGCTTGGAACAGCCCCATTAACACCGCCAAACCGCCCGCCAATACCTGAGCGCGTTGAGCTTTGAGTTCTGGGAATGGCCATTTTTTTGGATCACTGTTGGTGATGATGCGGGCAATCTCGGTCATGCCTGCGCGGGTGATTTTATCTGAGCCCATGCCATTGAGGTTGAGCTGCCCGCACAGTTCAGAAATGGTTTCAATCGTGCCTGATGAGCCATATGCGACTTGCCAAAATTCGGAGTGAAATGATTCGCTCACTTCTTCAAACACGGCCGCTGCTGCAATCACTGCCTTTTCAAAGGCTTTCTCTGTGATTTTGCCATTGTTGAAAAACTTCAAAGTGTGGGAGACGCAACCAATTTTCATCGAGTCCATCCGATGCGCATCGGTGTTGATGCCCACAATCAGCTCGGTGGAGCCGCCACCGATGTCGACAACCAAACGGGTTTTGTGATCTTTGGGTAAAGCATTGGCCACGCCTTGATAAATCAAACGTGCCTCTTCTTGGCCCGAAATGATTTCAATGGGATAGCCCAAGGCGGCTTGTGCGGGAATCAAAAAGGCCTCTGGGTTTTTTGCAGAGCGCAAGCTTTGCGTCGCCACTGCACGCACCGCATCGGGCGTGAGTCCTCGCAAACGCTCAGCGAAACGCCCCAAACACGCCACACCGCGCTCAATCGCTTCTGCCGTGAGATTGCCGTCGGCATCCAGTCCTGCGCCAAGGCGCACTGGTTCTTTGTAGTAATCGAGCCGAACCAACTGCCCATGATCCAGCCGCGCCATTTCGATGCGAAAGCTGTTTGAACCTAAATCGACTGTGGCCAGAATGTGTCCGTCGCGCATGTGCAACCCCATATTGGTGAACGCATTGTTTCAAATGCGCTTTGGTCTTTAATGTATTTAATGTGTGTAATTACTCATCCAGCAAAGCGTCCACGAACTCTCGCGCATCAAAAGTTTGTAGGTCATGAACGCCTTCGCCGACGCCGATGAAGTATACGGGAATCACGCGGTCAACCGCCAGTGCCGCCAACACTCCACCTTTGGCTGAGCCGTCCAGTTTGGTGACAATCAGTCCCGTCAATCCCACAGCCTCATCAAAGGCCTTGACCTGCATGAGTGCGTTTTGACCCATGCTGCCATCGAGAACAAGGATGATTTCATGTGGAGCGCCATCGAGGGCTTTGTTGGCGACGCGTTTGACTTTCTTCAACTCGTCCATCAGGTGCAGTTGAGTCGGCAATCGGCCCGCTGTGTCGGCGATGACAACATCAATGTGCTTGGCTTGAGCGGAGGCTATGGCATCGAAGACAACGGCGGCGGGGTCGCCTGACTCTTGTGCAATGACCGTGACGCCGTTGCGCTCGCCCCAAACCGCGAGCTGCTCGCGGGCGGCGGCGCGGAAGGTGTCGCCTGCGGCGAGCACGATGCTGCGACCAGAGGCTTGTAAATGGTGGGTCAGTTTGCCGATGCTGGTGGTTTTTCCTGCGCCATTGACGCCTGCCACCATCAAAACGAGTGGTTTGTGTGCGCTGACGTCCAATTCTTTTTCAAGTGGTTCTAAGATGGCGATGAGCTCATCTTTAACCACTTGTTTGACGCGTTGTGCATCGTCAATGCGTTCTTTTTTGACGCGCTCACGTACAGCGTTGAGAATGCGCAAGGTGGCTGGGACACCGACATCGGCAAGCAGCAAGGCGTCTTCAAGTTGCTCAAACAGGGCTTCGTCGACTTTGTGTGAGACAAAGACGTGTTTGATGCTGGTGCCCGTTTTGGCCAAGCCCGCGCGTAAACGAGAGAACCAACCACGCTGTTGCTCGGCTTCGCTTGCTGCTTCTGCTTCAATTTCTGTGGCTGTCGTTGCGGATTCTGTTGTGGACTCTGTTGTGTGGGTTTGCGCTGCGTTTTTGAAGGGGGCTGCTGTCGTTGCGATGGATGTGGATTCAATCGGCTTGTTCGCTGGGTCGTCGTGTGTGGCTTTGAGTGGGAGGGGCTGTGTTTCCTCTTCGGCCGTTGTGCGCCCCAAGGCTTGATCTATGCCTTGTTGAATGGCTTGCTCAAGGGTCAACTCAGTTGGGGCTTTAAGCGGTGAGTGAACTGGGTCAATTGACGGCGATGGGTTGCTCTCGAGGGCGGCGACAGGTGTTTCAGGGTGGGGGCTGCTGGGTTCTGGATCGTGCTCAATCTTGGGTTCAACATTGATTTGAGCGGCGTGATCGATGATTTCGGGCTCTGGATTTTTTTTACGGCGAAAAAAATTAAACATGGTGACTTCTGGCTTTTAAACGGCTGGGTTAAATGGGCTTGCGCTATAATTTCATATGCTTTGAAGCATCAGGGCGAGCATTTGGTCGCCCTCTTGTGAATTGACCTCTCATTTTCTCACAATTATAACCCCAGCCCAACACAGAATGAAAAAACTCAGCCCTTCACGTTCATCACATCGTCCTTCAAATCATGCATCTGTGGGGCAAGTGCGCATCATTGGTGGCGATTGGCGGCGGCAAAAAATAGAGGTGTTGGCGCATGAAGGTTTGCGGCCTTCGTCCGATCGTGTGCGCGAAACTGTATTCAATTGGATGATGCACCAATGGGGTGGCGTGTTTGAGGGTAAATCCATTTTCGATGCTTTTGCAGGCAGTGGGGCTTTTGGTCTGGAATGCATCAGCCGTGGCGCGCGCGATGTGACGTTGGTTGACACCCATCGGCCTGCGGTGTCGGCGATGCGTTCAACACTGGCTCGCTGGGGGGTGGCCGCAGATGTGCGCGAGATGGATGTGTTGTTGGTGTGTCGAGAGTTCGCTGCATCGGGCAAGCGATTTGATTGGATTGTGTTGGATCCACCATTTGGCAACGGTTGGCTGGAGCGGGTTGTGCCTGCAATGACTGCGTTGGCGCACGAACAAACGTGGCTGTACGTGGAGGTGGAGGCTGGAGGGGATCTGTCAAGTCTTGCAGCGCACGGTTGGGAGTCCGTGCGCGAGGGCAAGACAAAGCAAGTTCAATATGGTTTGTTTCGCCAAAAGAAGTTGGCGCCACTGAATGCAGAGGCCTCTTCTTAGAAGAAAAGAAGAAAAGGCGTTATTTAAGCATCAGAAACACTTCTCGCAAAAAGAGCAAAAGCGATGCGACCATGCAGATCATGGCTAAAATAAAACAAATGGCCAGCATGCGCGAGACTTCAATGGTCAGCAGTGCGCCGACGAATGCACCGACGATGACCAAGCAAATCATCAGCGCGGACAATACCGCGGTCAATATGCCCAAATAAATCACACGCAGGCGATGCACATGCAACAAGCGCTCCTCATTGAGCTTGCTGATGCTGTTTGCATCTGTGGCATCGCGGATGAGTTGTTCGAGTTGACGCCGCCGGTCAATGCTGCGACTCAAACGCATGTTCAATACATTGATGAGCGTGGCAATGGCTGTCAGTAAAAAGACTGGAGCCACTGCGAGCTGAATGGCATGCGTGATGTCGGTGATGTGCGTTTCCATGGAGATGTCAGTGCAGTGTAATAAAACTACATTTTAACTCAGAATATAAAAAAGAGTGAGCCCATGCATGAGCCTGCTCTTTTCAGCTTCGACCTGTTGTGTGCTTCATTTGAGTCGCGTGCCTGCAACACTCAAAATGAAGCAAAGGGGGTATGCGTGATCAATCATGGGGTTGCCAAACGTTTGGCATCTTTGACCCGTTGCACAAACTCGGCACGATAGCCATTGGTGTCTTCACCTTTTGCGCTGCGTGCCCAAGCTGCGATGTGCTCCCAAGGGGGTTGTGCCACAGCTGCGTTGTTGCGTAATTTTTGACCGAATGCTGCAACCGCACCCATGAAGCGGCTGTCGATGCTGGCTTGGGCAAAAGGTTTGGGGGATGACGCGGTCACGGGCACGCTGATCAGCTGGCTGCTGTCGCTGTTGGGGGCTTTCCAGCGCAACTTCAAGAAAGCCAATTCATTCAAGTGTGCCTCAATGGCAGGAGGCACGGGGATGCCCGTGTTGGTTTGGTAACGCAGGGGGTCGACACTGCTTTTTCACCTTGCAGAAGCAATTCGTATAACACCGTCACGCGTTTGCCCGCACCAATGTCACCCGCGTCGATGGTGTCATTGTTGAAATCTTCCCGTTTGAGAAATGTCTCATGCAAATATCTCATGGCGAGGTGGTGCGTGCGATGAGGTCAACGAAGTGATTTACCCATGAGGGACATGAGGTGATGATACCGCACCATGTGCCGTATGGGTTTGTTCAGATCAGGTGCGTGACAAGTCAATGGTTGACATGGTTTATCCATAATTCAATATGTGGTGGTTTTGTTGCGCACGTGTGGTGTTGAAAAAGTAAGCATTCATTTGTTTGAATCGCTATATAATGCCTTTCCCAAGCGTTCGCGCTGTGATTCAACATCGAGGAAAGCATGTCTAAAATCGCAATTTACCCAGGCACATTCGACCCATTGACCCGTGGACATGAGGATTTGATCCGTCGTGGTGCCAAAATGTTTGATACCGTGGTGGTTGGTGTGGCCGATTCCAAAAATAAAAAACCGTTTTTTGATTTAGAAGAGCGTGTGAAGCTGGCGCAAGAAGTGCTTGGCCATGACGCGAACGTCAAAGTGGTCGGCTTCTCTGGCTTGCTCAAAGATTTTGTGCGTGAGCAAAATGGTCGGGTGATTTTACGCGGTTTACGTGCGATGTCGGATTTTGAATACGAATTTCAATTGGCGGGCATGAATCGGTATTTGATGCCAGACATTGAAACAATTTTTATGACACCATCGGATCAATACCAATTCATCTCGGGCACTATTGTTCGTGAAATTGCAGCTTTGGGCGGTGACATCAGCAAGTTTGTCTTTCCATCGGTTGAAGCGGCGGTAAAGGCCAAGCACACCGCAAATGCCCTCGCTTAGTGTGCAGCGGAAATACTCAAAAGCCGTTAGAATGGTGACTTCAACGGCTTGGCCGTATTTTTTAGAGATTTAGATCGTTATGGCGCTCATCATCACCGACGAATGCATCAATTGCGATGTGTGCGAACCCGAATGCCCAAATAAAGCCATTTACATGGGACAAGAGATTTACGAAATCAATCCCGACTTGTGCACCGAGTGTGTTGGACATTATGGCGAACCACAATGTCAGATTGTCTGTCCTGTTGAATGCATTCCTCATGATCCAAGCCATGTCGAGAGCCCAGATCAGCTCGAGGTTAAATATCAAGCATTAAAGGCCAGCGGGCATTTTTCAAACCCATGATTTGATTCAGAGGCTTGCAGTGGCCGTCATGCTGCAATGACCACCACAAGCCGTGTTAACCGTATTTAGCTATATTAAAGCGGCCTTATTGTGCATGCTCGCAATCTGCTGACTTCCCCTCGTACCGTTTAACGGTACACACTTCCACTGAGCTTTCCCACGAGGCGCACCAAACTTTTTCGCGTCAATGCACGAGGCAGCAGATGCGCTTGGATTGCATTTGACCAACCATGTACAACAGAAGGTTTGTTGTTGGCCAAGCCTCGCAACGCTGTGCGCACCACCTCCTGAGGGGAGGCCTTTGTGCCTTTAAAATCCTGACCTAACACATCAAAAAACTCAGTGTCCGTTGCGCCTGGGCAAATCCCAATCACTCGCACACCTTTGGGGCGGTATTCATACCAAAGGGCTTCAGACAAAGACAAAACGTATGCTTTGCTGGCAGCGTAAGTGGCTTGTAATGGCAAGGGGAAAAAACTGGTTGTGGAGCACAGGTTGATCACTGAGCCAAAGCCACGATGCGCCATGCTGGGCATAAATGTGTGGCACAGCTCCGTCAGGGCGAGCACATTCAAATGCAGCAATTGCTGCTCCTTCGCGAGAGGAATGTCACCAAAGTGGCCGTAAGTACTGAATCCAGCATTGTTGATCAAGACATCCACAGACAGGCCCGCAGCTTCAATCTGTAGGCTCAGGGTGCGAGCCGCATCAATTGTGGTCAAATCCATGGGCAGAATGGTGCATGTGCTGTGATGACGTTCTTGCAGCTCTGCTGCAAGGGACTTTAGTTTATCGGCTCGGCGAGCCACTAAAATCAGCTGCAGGCCTTGTTCTGCAAGGGCATGGGCAAATGCGTGGCCGATGCCCGATGAGGCGCCTGTGATGAGCGCGGTGTGTGATGCGTTAAACGGCTTGGATTGGGTTGTGTTCATGGGGTGTTTCATATGGCATTCCTTTTCTATTCATAAATAAAATTATTCAAATAATGAACTATTTGTATCAAATAAACACCATGTTTGGGCATGGCGTTTATTTGATCG
>CALMCL010000220.1 GCA_937862905.1 uncultured Burkholderiaceae bacterium
CTCCACATGCGCAAATAACCAAACTCATCTCGCGCACGGCGCGCATCGTTAAACGCAGCATTGGGCGTCGCATAATCCGTCGTCACATTGTGCGACGCCACTTTACCAAACGCCGCACACGCCCGCGCAATCGCCAACTTACAATGCGCCACCATCGGATGCTCAAACTGACCTGGCGACGTCATCGCGCTCGCAGGAATCGTACCGTGATGCGCCGAGACAAAATCCATCAAGCCAAATGATAAACTCTCCACCTGCGGCAACGCCGCAATCGCATGCACATCATGCAACGCCGCATGCGTTTCAATCAAAATATGCAACGGCGGCAACGCTACACCTGCATCATCGTGTAAACGCCTAATCGCAGCGATTTGCGCCTGCGTTTCGCCCAGCGTACCGACCTTTGGAATCATCCAATACGCAGGCGCACGCCGTGCCGTCGCCAGCACCAAACGCACATCATCCAAACTGTGACCATGCTGCGCATCGTGAATCCGCACCCCCAGACGATTAAATTGATTCAACTCAGAGGCCAACACCTCACCCATCAACCTCGCCTGCGCCGCCTCCTGCCCAACACTCGCGCCATCCTCAAGATCAAGTGCAATGTCAAATGCACCATGAAGCTCAATCTGCTTGACAATCGCCTTGTGAATAAACCGCTCATTACCCGCATAATGGTCAACAGGTGAAAGCGAAACAGGCGCGGGCGCGTCGGAAAAAAGAGCGATAGAAGGGTGGATTGTCATGTGACCTTAGAAATAATGGCTAAAAATGGATTAAGCGAAGCGAGAAATGATTTGCACCCATCCTATCAAAATAAGGCAGTGGATACAACTGCGCCGCTGAAAGTCATCGTGATTTTAGAGCTCTGAATGGAACAGAAACAACCCAATCAAAAAGTATAAATATGTGTTGATGAAGCAATACTCATCATGTATTGTGATGGTGTAAGCATTCAATCAAAAGATTAAATATGTCATGCCGTGTTTTAGATTTAAATAGGAATGATATTCTTTGGTTGAAAGCGTCAAAAAAGTCCTGTTGTGTTGATAGCAGTAGGTTTGTAAACATCAGGTGAATTAAACTACGAAAGGCAATTTTCAAAAAGATTCGAGCTAAGCGCTTG
>CALMCL010000221.1 GCA_937862905.1 uncultured Burkholderiaceae bacterium
CCTTGTGTGGTTAAAATAATATTCACCACGCGGCGATCCTCATTGGAGCGCTCACGTGCGACAAAGCCTTGTTGAACCAAGCGCTCAATCACCCCTGTGGTGTTGCTGACACTCAGTTTTGCATGGCTGGCCAAGTCCCGCATCTTGATCGATCGTGCTTCTCCCACCACCATGATGACGCGGCAATCTCGTTTACTCAAAGCCGCTTTCAGAGCCGCTTGGGTGGACTCTTCGGCGGTTTCTTGAATGGGATCATCGCTGTTTGGCTGAGGTGAGTCAAACAGGTCAATCAATGCATTGAGGTAACGGGTCAGCTGATCGGCTGCTTCGTTTTTCATGGCAATTGATTCAATTATTGAACTATTTTCCATTGTTTATTCGCCTTTGTCAATCGGTTTAACTCAATTGAGGTTTTAAGCGCATGGCCACATCTTTGATTTCTCGCGGCGATGTGCGGCAGCAACCCCCGATTAAGCGTGCCCCATGTTCAAACCACGTTTGCGCTTGCGTGGCAAATTCACCATGCGTTGAGTGATCATGCCATGTTTTGTGTTCGGCATCATAGGTTTCGCCTGAATTGGGGTAGACAATGATGGGCTTGTTTGTTTGAGTGGCCATGCGTTGAATAAGGGTATCAATGTATTGTGGGGCTGTGCAATTGATGCCAATGGCGACCACTGCATCATGTGAGGCCACGGCTTGAACGACCGATTCAATCGTTTCACCATTGCTGATGTGCTCACGGTCTTTGGCACTGAATGAGAACCATGCATGAACATGCGGAAACTCGGTGTTCAGCAATTCAATCACCAACAAGGCTTCTTCTGATGAAGGCAATGTTTCACAGCCCAACATCTCTGCGCCGCCTTCAATCAATGCTTGAATGCGCGGGCGATAAAAATTAAACATCGTTTGCTTGTCCAGCGGATAGTCGCCACGGAATTCAGAACCATTGGCCAAATAGGCACCATAAGGGCCGAGACTGGCGATCACAATTGGTTTTTGTCGGTGACTGCGTTCATCTTCGGTGAGCTGCGACCAGAATGCATCACGTGCCTCAACAGCAATTTCCGATGATTTGCGAATCAGTGCATAGGCGGTTTGGGCATCAAAACCATGTGCCACGAAACCTTCAATGGAGGACTGGTAACTGGATGTGGTGATGCAGTCTGCACCCGCTTCTAGGTATGACAGGTGGATGTCTTTGATGATGTTTGGGCTGTCGATGAGGACTTTGGACGACCACAAGGCATCATTCAAATCACAGCCTTTGCGCTCAAGTTCTGTGCCCAATGCGCCATCGATGACGATGACGGGTTGATGTGAGAGGAGGTTTTGGATGGGGTTCATGTTGAGTGCTTCTCGTTTCTTTTGTGATAAAGGGCGTAATATGCCGTATAGGTGAAGGCAATGAACGGCAGCCCACAATACAGGGCAATCCGTTGCGTCGGGTCAAAGCCGATGCCGATCAATGACAAACCGCATAGGATAAAAGCGGCAATCGGTACGATGGGGTACAGCGGTGTTTGGAAATGCAGATTGGCCACATCATGGCCTTCGGCAATGTATTGTTTGCGAAAAAAATACTGTGACGCCGCAATACCCATCCACACCGCCACGACGGCAAAACCTGAAATAGACACCAAAATCACATACACCTGATCGGCCGCCAAGACGCTGGACAGCAAAGCCAAAATCCCCCCCAACATGCTCACCAGTAGGGCATTGAAAGGCACACCGTGGGCATTGATTTTAGCAAAAACAGGATGAGCCATGCGTTCATTTGCCAGTGACCACAACATGCGAGAAGAGGCATACAGCCCCGAGTTGGCTGCGGATAAAATCGCGGTTAAGATGACAAAGTTCATCAAGTCCGCGGCATACGGTATGCCCACTTTTTCAAACACCGTGACAAAAGGACTTTCATTCACACTTGCTTCGTGGGCAGGCAATAAGCAGGCCAAGACAAACACTGTGCCGATAAAGAAAATCCCCAAACGCAGCACCGTGTTCTTGATGGCGCGTGGGATGGTGGTGTGTGGGTCTATGCTCTCACCAGCAGCCACACCAATTAATTCTGTGCCCGAAAAAGAAAAATTCACGGCCAGCATCACCAGCAGCAAAGGCAAAATCCCATGGGGCAGCAAGCCGCCTTCAGTCAAATGACTTAAGTAAGGTGCTGGGCTGTGGTCTTTCATGGGCAGCAATCCAAAAATGGCTGCGCCGCCAATGGTGATGAACAGCAGGATGGCGAAGACTTTGATGCTGGACAGCCAAAACTCAGTTTCGGCAAAAAAGCGCACAGACAACGCATTTAATCCAAACACCAAAGCAATGAAGACCACACTGAATGCCCAAACAGGAACATCGGGAAACCAATGTTGAGCGACCAACCCAGCCCCCGTAAATTCGGAGCCCAAGGCCACTGTCCATGTGAGCCAATACAACCAAGCCATGGTGAACCCAGTCCCCGGCCCAATGTAGCGCGTGGCGTAGGTGTGAAATGAGCCTGTGACGGGCATGTGGACGGCCAGTTCACCCAAACACAGCATGATTAAATACACCACAACCGCGCCAACCATAAAAGACAGTAAAGTGCCAAAGCCGCCTGCTTGGCCGATGGTGAAACCTGTGCTGAGAAATAAGCCTGTGCCAATGACGCCGCCCAACGACAGCATGAATAAATGCCGTGACGTCATTTTGCGTTGCAGTTGATGGTTTTCTTTGTGAGTCATTTGAATCTTCTTGTTTTATGTAAAGGGTTGAATTATAGTCTTTTTAACAGCCTGCATGACGTTGAAAATGTGGGTGCAGCTGGCTTGAGCTCAAAAAAGCCGCCCAATGCATGGGCGGCTTTTTGATGCAACAGTGGACAGCATCATTTTGCGCTGCTGTAAGTGATGCGGCGATTTTGGAAACGACCCGCATCTGTTTTGTTGTCACCCACAGGTTGGGTGTCACCAAAACCTTTGGTTTGCAGGGCCGCAGCGGGAATGCCTGAGCCTGCAAACAAGGTTTTAACTGCATTGGCACGCGCTTCAGACAATTTTTGGTTTGCTGCAGGATTGCCTTGGTTGTCGGTGTGACCCGCAACTTCGATTTTGACACCAGTGCTGGTGCATGCTTTAAGCGCAGGTACGGCTTTTTTCAGTTCGCCAATGTCAGCCGATGGAATGGCTGCGGATGCGCTGGCAAAGTTGATGACGTACAAACCGAGTGCTTTTGACAAGGCATCTGCATCACATTTTCCACCTTCGAGGGCTTTCAAGGCCGCTTCGTATTTGCCTTTGGCATCTGTGGCCGCAGCCACTGGGTCAAATTTCTCAGCAGGTGCAGGTGCCGCGGGCGCTGGGGCGGGTGCCGCAGCAACAGGGGCTGGAGGTGGTGGCGGTGGTTTTGGCATGTCATCGCTTTTACCACATGATTTAATCAAAAATGCGCCCAAGCCGATGGCCAACAAAGGCAGAAGCCATTTCCAAAAGCCACCTGACTTGTTGTTGTTTGGCGTTGGGCTGCCAGAGGTCACCACTTGTTTGGCGACTTCGGCTGTGCCGCTGGTCAACTTGTTGCCAATGCCACCAAAAAACGAAGCCAAAGAGCCCCAGCCAAGCCATTCTGCGATTTTAGCAGGCAAAGATTTTTCGAGGATGGGGGCTTGGCTCGCCAGAAGTGATGAGAAGCCTTGTTGAGATAACTTGCCGCCAATGATCTGGTTTTTCAATAAGCCAAAGATTGCGGGTGCCGCCAATGCCAATAAGCCGCCCACACCTTTGGCTTGGCCTGGCAATTCAGCAATGTTGGCCACTTGTTCGCCCAGACCTGATGCTTTGTCGCCAAACAACATGCCCAAGAGCTTGCCGCCTTGTTCGCCCAGAGACGAGACACTGGCTGGTGTGCTCAACATGTTGGCAAAGTTCTGGCCGACATTGGCATCAATGCTGTGGTCATTGATCGCGTTGAATAAGCTGTGTGCACCAGAGGCGGTGGAGGCTTTGCTCAATACGCCTGAGAGCAGGGTGGGGAGAATTGCGGCGATGGCTTTGCCTGCCAATGAGTCGTTCATGCCGAACAACGATTCCGCTTTGGAAATCAGTACGGGTGCCAGTGTTGATTTGGCGATGTCGAGTAAGTTGATAGACATAGTGATGCCCTTTTCAAAAATTAAGAGGGTGTTTGATCTGGCCGTTGCATGGATGTTGTGCCCGATTGTCATGGGACGATGGCATCTGCGCTTGCTTGCATTCACCTCTATTGATGTTTGTATATCCATCAATTGCTGTTGTTTGCATTGCGCTGAATCTGCGTTTGGTTTGATTAAACGAGTCAATCATATCGTATTTTTTTACACAATGTGTATGCGCGTTCGTTTTATTTTGTACGACTTTGTAGCGTTGGGGCGGGTGAAGGATTTGGGTGAAGGTTTCGATGGCAAAAAAAATGAGCCAATGGTTTGGCTCATTTTTTTCGTTTGTCCGCTGGAGGTCAAAAGAACAGCGGCGGATTAAACAGAGGCGGATCACATGTTTGGATTAAACATTGAATAAGAAATTCAACACATCCCCATCTTTAACCACATATTCTTTGCCCTCTGCTCGCATTTTGCCCGCTTCTTTGGCCCCGGCTTCACCTTTGAAGGCGATGAAATCTTCAAAGGCAATGGTTTGGGCGCGGATGAAGCCGCGTTCAAAATCGGTGTGAATCACACCTGCGGCTTGTGGTGCCGTGTCGCCCACATGAATTGTCCATGCGCGCACTTCTTTCACGCCAGCGGTGAAGTAGGTTTGCAAACCGAGCAGGCTGTAACCCGAGCGAATCACACGGTTCAAGCCCGGTTCATCCATGCCCATGTCGGCGAGAAACATTTGTTTCTCGTCATCATCAAGGCCACCAATTTCTGCTTCAATCGCAGCGCACACGGCGACCACGGGTGATTTTTCGGCATCGGCATAAGCACGCACGGCATCAAGGTGCGGGTTGTTTTCAAAACCGGATTCAAGCACGTTGGCCACGTACATGGTGGGCTTGGCGGTGATGAAACAATATGGTTTGAGCAGCGCGAGTTCTTCTTTGTCGAGGTTGGCGTTGCGAATGGCTTTGGCCTCGTTCAAAATGGGCAGGATTTTTTCAAGAACGGCCACCAACTTGGCGGCATCTTTGTCGCCTGAACGCCCCAGTTTTTGTTGGCGGTGCAAGGCTTTTTCGGCCGTGCCCAAATCAGCAAGTGCCAATTCGGTGTTGATGACTTCGATGTCGGAGATGGGGTCGATTTTGCCCGCAACGTGAATCACATTGTCATCATCAAAACAGCGCACAACGTGTGCAATGGCGTCGGTCTCGCGGATGTTGGCGAGGAATTGATTGCCCAAGCCTTCGCCTTTCGAGGCGCCTGCGACCAAACCCGCAATGTCGACGAATTCGACGGTGGCGGGTTGCATGCGCTGTGGATTGACGATTGCGGCCAGAGCATCCATGCGTGGGTCTGGGACTTCAACCATGCCCACATTGGGCTCGATGGTGCAGAATGGGTAGTTTTCCGCTGCGATGCCTGCTTTAGTTAAAGCATTGAATAGGGTCGATTTACCGACGTTGGGCAGGCCAACGATGCCGCATTTTAAAGTCATGGTGAGTCCAAAAATAACAAAAAATAACAATCAAAAAATAAATACAACGTGCTTGCGCACGAAAGGCACCATTATATCGTCAATTGCTCGGCCAGCCTTTGCTTTTCAAAGGCGATGGTTGAAATGCAAAAAAACCGTTCAAAGGCGTGATGCCTGTGAACGGTTGATGGTTGTTGATGAAAAGGGTTACATCAGGCCATCATGGCCACCCATGCCGCGACCACCATGGCCGCCATGATCACCTTTACCACCTTTACCGCCGTCTTGGTGTTTGGCTTTTTCTGCATCCAATTTGGCCACTTGCTCAGGGGTTAAAACCGCATTCACTTGGCGTTCGATGGCTGCGCGTTCGGTGATGGCTTGTTCGCGTTGTTCAAACATTTTGAGGCGCAAGGCTTTGGCTTCTGCACTGTCCATTGGGGTTTTGGCATCGCGCAAGGCTTGGGCTTGTGTGTGCAATTCTTGCATTTGTTTAAACTGGGCTTCATGTGCGCCTTGGTTGGCGGTCATGATGGATTTGATTTGTGCTTTTTGCGTGTCGGTTGCATCCACCAGTTTGAACAGTCGATCCATGCGGTCGTCCATGTGCTGTTGCATTTCTGCTGCAGTGGGAGGTGTGCGGTCGTTGCCGCCCATGAAGCCTTTGGCAAATACCGTGCCTGTGACGGCCAATGCCACTGCGCCCAACATCAATGTTTTACTTAATTTGTTCATTTAAAGCTCCTTGTGTTGAATAAAAAATCTGACTTAAAAAACGCAGAGAAATCATGATTTGGTTTTCCCCGTATTTTCTCAACAGTGCGGGGTGTTGTGTTTACCCTTGACTGCATGGTTCACACTATATCCATTAAAAGTAAAGCCTTTTTGTCGGTTGTGTAAAGTTTTGTAAAGGCGGATGTGAAGGGATTTTTTACCACAAATAGATGTGTTATCGTGTAGACATGGATGTTAATGGGGTGAAATGATGAGCAATACGGTGCTTTTAATTGAAGATGATGTGCGCTTGGGTGAATTGTTGGTGGAATATTTGAGCGAGGCGGGCTTTTCTGTGCAGCATGCCTTGACGGGTGCGCAAGGTCTGGCGAGGGTGCAAACAGTGCCAACACCCGATGTGGTGGTGCTGGATTTGATGCTGCCTGATATGGATGGTTTGGATGTGTGTCGTCAATTGCGCGCACGCTCTGCGGTGCCGATTCTTATGCTCACAGCGCGAGGCGATGCGATGGATCGAGTGGTTGGGTTGGAGATGGGGGCGGACGATTATGTGCCCAAACCATTTGAGCCGCGTGAGCTGTTGGCGCGTTTGCGGGCGATTTTGCGGCGCGGTGCGCCGATTGTTTCTGCTGTGCCCGCTCACGTGATGCAGTTTGGGCGTTTGCTGATTGATTTGGATGCACGTCAAGTGCTGCTGGATGGTCAAGCCAAAGAATTGACCAGTTATCAATTTGATCTGTTGGTGGTGTTGGCGGAGCGGGCGGGGCGTGTGCTGTCACGCGAAGTGCTTATGGAGGCATTGAAGCAGCAGAGCTTAGAGGCATTTGATCGTTCAATCGATGTGCACATTTCACGTGTGCGTGCGGCGATTGAGGATGATGTGAAGCAGCCAAAGCGCATCTTAACCGTCCGTGGTGCGGGTTATGTGTTTGCCCGGCAGCAACTTTAGGGGGCAACAGATGCGGCAATTGTTTTTCAAAATTTATTTGGCGGTGTTGCTCAGTTTGCTGATCTTTGCTGCGGCATCGGCGGTGTTGTGGGGGGAGTTGCGCGCACAGCGTGACGATGAATACCTTGGCCGTCAGCAAGAGGTGGCGGCACAATTGATTCAAAACACGTTGCCCAGTGCGAGCAGTTCGGTGGCGGATCAGCAAGCGGCTTTGGAGCGCATTACACATGATTTGAATGTGAACATTGCCATTGATGATGCGCAAGGTGAGCGCATTGCACGTGTGGGTGGGCGTTTGCCGCCATTTCATCCCAATGAGCCTGATGAGTTTTCAAATCGACATGGGAAAAACAATCGATCCGCCGCACCGATCACGCGCATGCGATTGAACGACGGGCGTGTGGTGACGGTGCGCTTGTTGCCACCAGAGGATGACGGTTGGACCAAATGGTGGGCATTCGCGATTGGCTTGTTGGGACTGCTGTTGGTTGTGGGCTTGGTGGCGTGGCCACTGTCACGCCGCTTGACGCGTCGTTTGGAGGCGTTGCACGGCAGCGTGACGCAATGGGGCAAAGGTGATTTATCGGCGCGTGCGCATGTGGCGGGTCACGATGAGGTGAGCATGCTTGCGAGCAGTTTTAATCAAGCCGCAGGTCGAATTGAACAGTTGATTCAAACCAATCACCTGCTGCTTGCCAATGCCTCTCATGAGTTGCGCACGCCACTGGCTCGGATGCGCATGCAATTGGAGTTGTTGCACATTGATGAGGGCGATGAAAAGCAGCGCAAACGAAAACAGGCCATCGTCAAAGAAATTGACGAGTTTGACCAAATGATTGACAGTATTTTGCTTGGCAGTCGCTTGGATGCGCAAGAGCGGTTGATGCATGTGGAGGCTGTGGACATGCTCGGCTTGGTGGCGGAAGAGTGCGCCCATTACGATGGGGTGAGCGTTGAAGGGGATGTGGGGGCAATGCAAGGCGATGCCCACTTGTTGCGCCGTTTGGTGCGTAACTTGGTGGAGAATGCCCTGCGCCATGGCCGTGCACCCGTGCATGCGCATGTGGCCTTTAAAGACAGTAAGGTGTATTTGGACGTGATGGATGCAGGCGATGGTTTTTCAGGCGTGGACAGCGAGCGGATTTTTGAGCCTTTTTACCGTGGTCAGGCGAGCAGCAACAGCAAAGGCGTGGGCTTGGGTTTGTCGCTGGTGTATAAAATTGTGCAGCACCATGGTGGCAGTGTGGCCATCATGCCTGCTGCACAAGGTGGGCATGTGCAGGTGGTTTTACCCACAGTTCAGGTCGCTTAAATTGACTGTGGAAATTGTGGTTTAGGTCGATGCTCGTGCAGCGTGCGCAATGGCATCGGTGGTGGGGTATGTCCATGTTTCAGCAGCGGCATCCGCCACCCATTCGCGGATGTACGGATCAAACCATACGGTGTGCAGATAGGCGGAGCAGACATCATCCAATTCTATGCCGTATGAATTAAAGCGCATGACCACTGGGGCAAAAAAAGCATCGGCCGCACTCCATTTGCCAAATAACCAAGGACCTAGGTGACCGTAGTTAAGGCGGCAGTCTCGCCATATTGCGCAGATGCGCGCAATGTCTGCAGCGCATGCCGTTGATGGGGTTAATTTCACGCGCACGGAGCAATTCATGGGCATTTCTGTGCGCAATGCTGTAAAACCGCTGTGCATTTCAGCGGATACGGCCCGTGCATATGCTCGCATGATGTGATCGGATGGCCAAACGCCAATGTTGCTTTCGTTCATGTATTCGGTGATGGCCGCAGTGTCCCACAATGAAACTTCTTGGTTGAGAAGCACGGGGACTTTACCTGATGGGGTGTATTGCAATAAGGCACTTTGTGTCTCAGGTTGCCCCAGCGGCACAATCACCTCATTGAAGTGAGCGCCGATGGACTTGAGTAACCACCAAGAGCGTAGAGACCATGACGAATAATTTTTATTTCCGATGATGAGTTGCATGTGACTGTCCTGTGGAGCGGATGTGTTTTCGTTGTGATCTGTGTGGGATGCATGTCCCTGCGCTGCGCGCGTTGTATACACATCAAAATGTAAACGTTTTTTATGTGCGCTGCAAGGGGTAAATGAAAGCGAAACGTGTTTTATTGTGAGGGCTCATGCGCACGCTTGTTTGTATTTGTTTGATGGTGCGCTGCGAGATGGGCATAAAAAAATCTCAGTCAAAAGACTGAGATTTTCAATTCGTTGGTGCCGGGGGGGGGAATCGAACCCCCACTCCTTTCGGAACCGGATTTTGAGTCCGGCGCGTCTACCAATTCCACCACCCCGGCAACGAGAACGACATTATGCCAAATGGTTTAGTGTTTGGCAAGCGTTTTTTTAAATTTATTAAAAAATAATGAAGGTAACGATTAAGGTTCTGGTGTTTTGTGGTTGCCAAGGTGCAACCAGTCCAACCAAGATGGGGCTTTGAATCGAACCAAGCGTCGATAAATCCAGATGTAGCTGATGATGAACAGCACACAAAAGAGCATGAGGATCCATGTGGTTTTAAAAAACAAGGTGGCGGGAATCACCGCCATTGAAGACAACAACCACAAGTACGGGCTGGTCATGGCGTTTCGACGTTCTAGAGAAATGTGTTGGTAGCCCAGTGCCCAGCGGATCATGCGGCGGTAAATGAGGCTGTGCAGGTGCACACCATCAGGGACGCTGGCAGGTTTGCGCTTGAGGCGTCGACGGTAAATTGAGAATAAAGTCTCAATCAGGGGGTACATGAAGAGCAAAACGGGGTACCACGGAGACACCGATAAATGCCGACCGACCAAGACCACGGCAAGGTCGGCAACCAAAAAGCCGATGAGGTATGCACCGCCATCACCCAGGAAAATATGTCCCGATGGGTAATTCCAGACAAAGAAGCCAATGATGGCGCCCAGCAATGCCAGTGAGAAAGACAGGACAAACGTATCGTTGACCATGAATGCGACATACACCAATGAAGCGAGCATGGTGCACACCACCACAGAAGACAGACCGTTAAAGCCGTCAATGATGTTGATTGAGTTGGCAATGCCTGCGACAGAAAATGCGGTGAACAAGAAGCTGATGGTGGTGAAACCAATCAGGTAATCCAGGCCAATGATGTCCAAGCGGTTGATGGTGGCACCTGCGAGTAAGAGGCCGGATGCGATGGCGGCCAGTGCTGTAAAAATTAACCGGATCAAGGGGGACACGCGTTTGGTTACATCCTCGGCGATGCCCGCACCAAAGGCCAGACTGCTGGCAAGCAAGAGGAAAGAGATGTCATCCATCCTCTGGTGTTCTTTAAAAAGGGCGAGACCAAAAAACCCCAACAAACCGACGGCAATGCCAATGCCGCCGATGCGTGGGACCGGTGTTTCATGGAATTTTTGCGGGCCGTCCAACTCATGGTCATGCGAGATGTGGGCATGCACGTGATGGTAATGCACCAGCCATAAGGTGGTGAAAAACGAGCAAATCAGTGCAATAAAAAAATAACTCATGTTGAGACGTGTACCCTAAAAAAATAAATGCGGGTGATCTGCTGATGCACCCGCTGGTTGAGCCGCTGGCGTGTTTATTTCATGGCACCAAACATGACTTTGCCCAACTCAACGCCCCACTGGTCAAAGCTGTTGACATACCACACCACGCCTTGTAAAAAGGTTTTGTGTTCATACATGGCAATCAGTGCACCCAAGGTGTGTGGGGTGAGGTGCTCAAGGTGAATGCGGGTGTTTGGGCGGCTGGCGGGGAAATGACTGTAGCTTGGTTTTGCTTGCCATGCCTCACGCAGGCTGGCAGGCAGTGCTTCAATGCCATAAGCGAGTGCGTCGGATTGGGCTTTGGCAAACAGGAGCAGGTCTTCTGCACGGGTGTCGCCATCGTATGATTTGATGTTGTCTTCGGCAGAAATGCTGATGATGTCAAGTGGCACCAGATGCGTGCCTTGGTGCAGCATTTGGAAGAAACTGTGTTGTGTCGTTGTGCCCAAACCGCCAAATAAGGCGGGTGATGTGGCGTAAGTGACGGCGTTGCCATCGCGGTCCACACATTTCCCATTGGATTCCATTTCGAGTTGTTGCAAGTAGTCTGGCAGGTAACGCAAGCGTTCTGAATAACTGATGACCCCGTGGGTTTGTGCGCCGAGAAAATCGGTGTTCCATATGCCGAGAATGGCGAGCAATGCGGGTAAATTTTCACGCACAGGGGCATTGAGGAAATGTTGATCCATTTCATGTGCGCCAGCGAGCAGTTCGCGGAAACCTTTTTCACCAATGGCAATGACGATCGATAGACCAACAGCTGACCACAGTGAGAAGCGGCCACCAACCCACTCGGGTAAGCTGAAGCAACGATCCAACGAAATGCCCCAAGCGCTGACGGCTTTGACATTGTTTGACACGGCACAGAAGTGTGCGGCTTTAATTGAAGCAGTGGCGGCCGCATCGGCTTTGAAATGGGCGCTGAGCCACGCATTGGCGGCTTCGGCGTTGGCTTGCGTTTCCATCGTGGAGTAGCTTTTTGATGACAGAATGAACATCGTGGTGGCAGGGTTTAAATCCATCAACACACGTTGCATTTCTGTGGGATCCAAATTGGCCACAAAATGCACGCGAGGTGTGGCGGCCTTGTTTGCGAGCGCGTGGCAAATCAATCGAGGTCCCAGATCTGAGCCACCGATGCCTAGATTCACCACGTCGGTGAAGGCTTCGCCGCTGTGGCTTTTGATCTCGCCGCTGCGCACCGCTTCGGCAAAGTTGAAATATTTGTTTTGATTTTCGCTGACTTCGAGGGGGATGTTGGCATCAGGGCCGTTGTATGAACCGCGCAAGGCAACATGCAGCACCGCACGATTTTCAGAGGTGTTGATGGCTTCGCCGCCAAACATTTTTGCTTGCCAACCTTTCATGTCTTGCTGTTCGAGCAGTTGTTCAAGAGAAGAGAGAATGTCGTCGTTGATCAATTGGCGAGAGTAGTCGAGTGCAATGCCTGCCGCCTGTGCGGTATAACGTTCAGGGCGGGTGCTGTCTGCGGCCAAAAGCGCAGGTAAGGAAGGTGTTGCATGATGGGTGCGGTATGCTGTCAGTGCGGCCCAAGCGGGTTGTTGTGTTGGTTGTGTACTCATGATGGATGCCCTCGGTTGTGGTTTGACTTGTCATGATAAAAGGCCAGAATCAGCGTGCTGTCCGAAGTGTCGGGGGTGGCGAATGATGTCTCTGATGCTTTTATAATGATGTGAAAATGGCGAACTTCAATGGTTCGCTCATTTGCACCATTGTAGCAAAATAACAAAATCACATGATGAAAAAGCATGGTCGACTCAATGAGTCGTGGCCACTCAATGAAAGCAAGTCCATGATTGGGCTGTGTTTGTGTTTCCAGTGTCTGTGAGGTTGTTGCAGCTTGAGGTTGTGAAACCGCCAATCTGAATGTCGAAAAGCAGGGGCTCACTGTTCAGAATCACTATAAAATGTTGCCATTCAAACTTAGGTCAACAGGGAGTTGCAATGGGAGAGGCGATGGGTCAAGGGGCGATTGCAAGGAGCATTTTTAAGGCTTACGATGTGCGGGGTGTGGTCGATGAAGCCTTGACTGAATCGGCCGTTCATCGCATTGGTCATGCGCTGGGCACGGAGGCTCGAGAGCGCGGCCTTGATGCGCTTGTGGTTGGGCGTGATGGGCGGGTGTCGGGCGAACGATTGTTGAACGCTTTGGCACAAGGCATCATTCGAGCGGGTGTTGATGTGATTGACGTGGGCATGGTGCCCACACCCGTGGTGTATTTCGCCACCCGCCATCTGGGAACGGGTTCGGGGATCGCGGTCACAGGCAGTCACAATCCACCGCAGCACAATGGCTTGAAAATGATGCTTGCGGGCGAGACCTTGTACGGTGAACGCATTGTGGGTTTATATGACCGCATCGTTGCTGAAACGCTGTACACCGCTGCACAAAAAGGGCGGATCACGCAAACGAATGTGTTGCCAACGTACGTGAATGCAATTCAAAACGACATTCAATTGGCACGTCCCATGAAAATCGCCATCGATTGTGGCAATGGTGTGGGGGGCGTGGTGGCAATGGAGCTGTTCACCCGTTTGGGGTGTGAGGTCACACTGTTGTTTTGTGAAGTCGATGGCACGTTCCCCAATCACCATCCCGATCCAGCCGATCCGCATAATTTAATTGATTTACAACGCATTTTGCATGACGGTGATGCTGAAGTGGGTTTGGCGTTTGATGGCGATGCGGATCGTTTGGGGGTGGTGACCAAAGATGGGCAGATCATTTATGCCGATCGTTTGATCATGCTGTTTGCGCAAGACATATTGAACAATCATCACGGTGCGCAAGTGGTTTTTGATGCCAAATGCAGTGCACATTTGCCACCGTGGGTTGCGGCGAGTGGCGGGCGGCCTGTGATGTGGAAAACGGGTCATTCTTTGATGAAAGCCAAACTGCGTGAGCTGGGCCATGATGCGATGTTTGCGGGCGAAATGAGCGGGCATTTTTACTTCAATGACCGCTGGGCGGGGTTTGATGATGGCCTGTATGCAGGTGCACGTTTGCTTGAAATTTTATCCCGATGTGCGTCGATCAATCACGATAACGCCTTGAATGATGATTTGAGTGCGTTATTGAATGGTTTGCCGCAAGGCGTGTCCACACCCGAAATCAATTTACATACGTTAATTAAAGTACGAATAGCAATTTTCGTAGATTGAAAAAGGCCAAGTGAG
>CALMCL010000222.1 GCA_937862905.1 uncultured Burkholderiaceae bacterium
ATAAACGGGGGGTGGATTTGGGTTTAACGCTGGCGGTCATGTAACCATCAACCCAGTCGCAATGGATGCTGTGCTTGGCGATGCGCTGACGCATCAGGTCAAGCCCTTCAAGGGTGAGGTTGAATGCGGTTTTTGCATGACCCAGTCCCAGTTGCTTTTCAAAAGGTTCTTGATCGCAGGCGTAACCCGCAATGGCCTGACCACCATTTCGACCTGAGGCACCCCAGCCGATGCGTTTGCCTTCAACGATAGCAACGCTGTAGCCTGCCGCTGACAGTTCTAGAGCCGCTGATAGACCAGCCAAGCCAGCACCTACGATGCAGACATCAAAAGTATGTTCACCTTTTAAGCTGGGTTGGATGGGAAATGGGGGGCAAGTTGCGGCGTAGTATGAGTTGTGTGTGAGCAACTCGTCTTTGGCGTACATGGGGGCCTTTTAATGCAATGTGACAATTTACTAAGTAAATACCAGTGAACTGATAATGATTTGAAATAATTGTAATTCTTTATCTTACCTGATGATGAATAAAGTGATTATTCGTAGAAGTGGATGGTCGTTCTGTTTTAAATTGGTATGTTATTAACCCATTTGTGACAAGGCATGGCATGAATGTTGTTGTTTTGCTGCATTTTTGATCGCATTGATCACTGCGAGGAGGGGACTAAATAAACCTCATTACCATGTATGAAGGATGAAACCTCAAGGCGTGAGGTGATTTGTTGATTTTCAATAGGATAAAACCTTAAGCTTTGCTTGCGTTTAGTCTGGCTTTTTGCGGTTTTTATTGTGATTTCATTCAGTCTTATTCTGCTGTGAGCGGAAGGTTCAATGTGCTTGTTTTCAGAAAGCTAAAATCTTGGCTTTGATCGATGTGATTAAAGAGGTCGCCGTTCAGTGTTTGTTGTTCAAATTCGTTGCATTGCTGTTTAAGCCAAGCCCTAAACACACTGAGTTTACTGGAGTCGTGATTGCGATTTGGCCAAACAAGGTGATAACCCGAAACGTGTTTGGACATGTGGGGGGTGACTTTCTTTAGGTGGCCTTGACTGATCCAGTGGGCGGCAATGCTCCAGCGCATCAGGGCGCACCCAATCAATCCTGTTCGAATGGCTTCTAAAGCTAGGTTGGAGTCATTGACGATGATGGGTTCATGCAATGTCGGTGTGTCAATGCCCGCTTCAAGTGCCCAATTGGCAATGTCTTCATTGGCAAATAATGAGGGGCCAATGGTCAACGCTTCGTGTGCACTTTGCTCGCTGTGGTAACGGCTGTCATTGGCTTCCGCGATCAACAACTGCCAGTCGCTCATAAGGGATTCACTGCGCAAGCCGTGCATCGAGACGTTCCCAAAACGGATCGCACAATCGACAGGAGACTGATCAAAATCCACCATGTCCAACCCCGCCACCAACTCAATGCGCCAATCGGGGTACTCTTTTCGAAATAAAGGCAACCGTGGAATCAGCCAATGGGTTGCAAATGAGGGCAAAACACCAATGGTTAAATACTCAGACTGTGCGCGTTGGGTGATGCGTTCGGTCATGCCGCCAATTTGTTGTAGGGATTGGCGAATCTGATACGCGTAAGTTCGCCCATCATGGGTGAGGTGCATGCGTCTTGCGCTGCGGTCAATCAGCGCAATGCCGAGATATTCTTCCAACACGCGGACTTGATGGCTGATGGCGCTGTGGGTCACGTTCAATTCATCTGCTGCACGCGTCACGCTGCCCAGACGGGCGACCGATTCAAAGGCACGAAGGGCTGGTAAGGGGGGCAGTTTAAACATGGGGCTTGCTTTGATGTGAAAATAATTCACATGATAAGTGAAAATATATCGATTGGTTTAATAAATGAAAGTATTTATGATGTCAATCATGGCTTGAAGGCGACATGACGGTGACGTGAATACATGCCTGAATCAATGGGTCATCGGTGTTTTGGATGAAAGCCATGGGTGTTCGTGATGTTATTTAACATTCCACAAGGAGAAACATGATGAAAAATAAATTCACATCGATTCAGCTAAACGTTCGTCCTGATCGATTGACGGTTTTAAATGTGGCTGACCACACAAAGTTAACCGTTGATTGTGGTCAAGTGTGGTTGACACACGGACACAGCAATCAAGATTACGTCTTACAAGCAGGGGCGCATTT
This sequence comes from uncultured Burkholderiaceae bacterium, assembly GCA_937862905.1. GTDB lineage: Bacteria > Pseudomonadota > Gammaproteobacteria > Burkholderiales > Burkholderiaceae > Hydromonas. The sequence continues at coordinate 2,158 of CALMCL010000222.1, forward strand.
GACGGTCAACGCAGGTAAAGTGTTGATCGACTCAACGAAAGCTGGCAATGCATGGGTGACCGTGAGTGAGCCGACTCAAACGCCAGCACTGGTTTCTTTGGTGCGCGGTTGGTCGCATAGGGCTCAACACACACCCGCAGTGTGTGTATGTGTGGTTTAACGCTTTAATTAACCTTTAATTAACGTTTTAATTTAGCTGATATTTAAGGAATGAATATGTCTGATTTAACGCTTTATGTTGATTCACAATTTGCCAGCCCGTGGGCCATGTCGGTGTTTGTGGCTTTGAAAGAAAAAGCTTTGCCTTTTAAACTGGTAACCGTGGATTTGGACAAGGGTGAGCAACGCGACATGCCATCGCTCACCCATCGCGTACCAACATTGGTGCATGGTCATTTTTCCCTGACGGAGTCAACGGCCATCACCGAATACTTAGAAACCGTGTTTCCAAAGCCTGCGTTATACCCCAGAGACACCGAAGCACGTGCGCGGGCGCGGCAGATTCAATCTTGGATACGCAGTGATTTATTGGTGTTGCGCCAAGAGCGGTCGACGACCGTTGTTTTTTACGAGCCCAGTTCAATGCCACTTTCTACTGAAGCGCAAGCCGCAGCGCAGAAATTGTTTGATGTTGCTGAAAGCCTGTTGGCACATGGGGGTGAGCATATTTTTTCCGACTGGACATTGGTCGATTTGGATTTGACCATCATGCTCAATCGTTTGTTACTGAATGGTGACTCTGTGCCGCCGCGCTTGGCTGAATATGCACGTCGCCAGTGGTTGCGTCCATCCGTACAAGAGTGGGTCAAGCAGTTACGCCCAGCACT
>CALMCL010000223.1 GCA_937862905.1 uncultured Burkholderiaceae bacterium
AAGCGCTTAGCTCGAATCTTTTTGAAAATTGCCTTTCGTAGTTTAATTCACCATTATTGTAAAATAAATTGTTTTCATATAAAAATAGAGATATAAACCCAAAGGCAAGCATGAATCAAACTGAACACAACACATCCGCCCCACACATCACCATCGAGCCTTGGGCCATCAGTGAACCCGAATTCAATCCCTCACAAGCGGCTTTACATGAAACATTGTTCACGCTGGGCAATGGACAAATTGGCGTGCGTGGTGCACATGATGAAGGCGATGCATGGGCAGGCACCGCGCAGAACGATGTGTTCATGAATGGCTTTTACGAGAGTGAACCCATCGTTTACCCCGAATCAGCATATGGCTTCGCTAAGGTCAATCAGTTCATTGTTCGAGTTCCAAATGCAACAGGCATCACATTTAAAATCGACGGTGTGGCATTCAATCCAAACAAGGGCGACATCACCGAATACAGCCGCCGCATGGATTTCCAAACAGGGGTGTTGACGCGTGAGTTCGTGTGGACGGCCGAAAGCGGTCAACAAGTACGGGTGCGCAGTGAACGTTTGGTGAGTTTCTCACACATGGCGGTCATTGCGGTGCGGTATGCTGTGACGCCCTTAAATTTCACGGGTGAAATCACCTTGATTTCCACCATCAGCAACCTTCCACGCACGGTTAAGGCAGGCGATGATCCGCGTGTCGGTGCCTCTTTGGGCGGACTTTTGAACCATGTTGCCTTTAAATCCATCGACAATTTTTCAGCCTTTACACACCGCACCCACCACAGCGATTTGGAAGTGGTCAGCAGCGCCATGCATGCCACAGCGCCCGCATCGACCAGCCACGATGAACAACAAGCACGCTTTGTCTTTGACAAAATTGCCGAAGTCGGTCAAACCATCTCCATCGTCAAGTTTGCCGCTTACATCAGCAGCCAATCGGTGGCAAAAGAACAGATGGTTGATGCCGCACACTCCGCTCTGAGTGCAGCCCATGCCATTGGTTTTGATGGTTTGGTGGCGGAGCAAACCACGTATTTAGCCGATTTCTGGCGCAATGCAAACGTTGAAATTGGTGGCGATGTGTCGTTACAACAAGGCATGCGCTTCTCTGAGTTTCACCTGCTCCAATCGGCGGGTCGCGATGGCAAAACCAACATCGCTGCCAAAGGCGTGACAGGCGCGGGTTACGATGGCCATTATTTCTGGGACACGGAAATTTATGTGCTGCCTTTTTTCTTACACACCCGCCCTGAAATTGCCCGCAAACTGCTCGAATACCGTGCCAGCACGCTGGATGCTGCCCGCACCCGCGCCCGAGAAATGGCACACGACAAGGGCGCACTCTACCCATGGCGCACCATCACAGGCCCAGAATGTTCATCGTACTTCCCTGCGGGCACAGCGCAATACCACATCAATGCAGACATCGCCTATGCGATTCGCCAATACACCGATGTCACAGGCGATTTCACTTTCCTGCTTGAGCAAGGCGCAGAAGTGGTCTTTGAAACGGCACGCATTTGGCCTGCGCTGGGTCAATTTGATGCGAATGGCCAATTTGGCATTTACACGGTCACAGGGCCTGACGAGTACACTGCACTTGTCAACAACAACCTGTTTACCAATGCCATGGCACGCCACCACATGCAATTTGCGGTCAACATCGTCGCATGGCTGTCAAAAGACCACCCCGCGGCACTGGAAACCCTTCGTGAAAAAATCGGCCTGACCAGTGAAGAGATTGCGATTTGGCAAGACGCCGCTGCCCACATGAAGCTGCCATACGATGCTGAACGCGGATTACATGCGCAGGACGATTCGTTTTTTGACAAGCCTGTTTGGGACTTCGCCAACGCGCCAAAAGACAAATACCCGCTTCTGCTGCATTACCACCCGCTGGTGATTTATCGCCATCAGGTGTGCAAGCAGCCCGATGTGGTGCTTGCCCTGTTACTGCTCAGCCATGAATTTACTGTTGATGACAAACAACGCGATTACGATTACTACGAAGCAATTACCACGCACGACTCATCACTGTCATCGTGCATCTTCAGCATCATGGCCGCCGATGTTGGTTACACCGAAAAAGCCTACGATTACTTCATGCAAACGGCACGTTTGGACTTGGACAATTTGCACCACAACACCCAACACGGCGTGCATGCCGCGGCGTTGGCCGGCTCGTGGATGTCGGTGGTGTACGGCTTCGCAGGCATGCGCAGTTTTGGCGGTCACGCCAAGTTTTCGCCTTTTTTACCCACACAATGGACCCATTATCAATTCGTCGTTCGCATCAAAAAGCGGCTGTTGCAAGTGCGCGTTGAGGTAGAACGCACCGTGTACACCTTGCTTGAAGGCGATTCATTGAAAATCACGCACAAGGGCACGGAGATTGAAGTGGTGGCTGAGCAAAGCTGCATCATGCCCCAACCATAACAGGAAACAACCGCACCACATCACTTTCATCAACCACGGCTGAAGCCCTGTGTGCCATATGCATTGTTTTAAGGTTCAGCCCGATGATTGCTGTCTTGCTGTTGGCTTTTGATTGAGGACAGTGCTGGAGACTTCGCGAATGAGGATGGCACCACCCATCATTTCATTCAATATTTCATTTTTAAATAAAAAAGAGAGACACCATGATTAAAGCCCTCATCTTCGACCTCGACGGTGTCATCACCGACACGGCTAAATTTCACTTCATCGCTTGGCAAAAACTCGCGCAGCGACTGGGATTTGACATTGACCACGAATTCAACGAGAAACTCAAAGGCGTCGGCCGCATGGATTCACTCAATTTGATTTTGCAACACGGCGGCATTTCGCTCACCGAAGCTGAAAAAGAAAGCGAAGCCGCACGCAAAAATGACGAGTATGTTGAACTCATCGCCGACATGAATGCCAGCGACCTCCTTCCTGGCGCGCGTGAAGCCCTCGAAGCCATTCGTGCGGCGGGTTTAAAAACAGGTCTGGCCTCCGCCAGTAAAAATGCGCCCGCGATTTTGGCACGGCTGGGCATCAGCGATTTATTCGACACCATAGTGGATGCGCGATTCGTGATCAATGGCAAACCAGACCCTGAGATTTTCCTCAAAGGTGCGGCGCAACTCGACCTCAGCGTCACCGAATGCATCGGTGTCGAAGATGCCGTGGCGGGTTTACAGTCCATCAAAGATGCGGGCATGTACGCCATCGGCATTGGCGATCCAGCCGTACTGACTTTGGCCGACACCGTGATCGATGGGCTGCACCAATTTGATTTAAAGCGCTACATTCAGGCCTAAATCCGATTGAAGTTCACTTCAATCGATTGAAAAAAGCATTGAATTTCAAGCATTGAACTTCAAAAATTAAGCTTCAAAACATGCACATACAATAAAAAACAACCGCATGCTACAATTGACACGAGCACTTTTAAAAACACCTCAAACAGGCCGCTCACCCGCGGCCTGTTTTTATGCAGCGGCATTCATACACACGGCACCCATTGACCATCCGTCCAATCATCGAATATTTTGGTTGAGCACGGGGATCATGGATTGTGATGTGAATCCACGCTCAAAACATTTAAAAAATATACATTCAAATTTCCACATTCACATCAGTGCAAAGTTGATTTTAAATCTGCGATTCGCACACCATGCAAGGATAATCACATGTCAGATGCCCTCAATGATGTAAAAAGCCTCATCCCGCCCAGCACACACCCCGATGGCGTGACACGACGAGACTTCATTCAAACCGCGGTGGGTGTGGGCTTTGCCGCAGCAGTTTTACCTGTATCCGCCCAGAGCATCAGTACGCCCAGCGATGGTTTGTTGACTGAAACCGTCACATTAAACATCAATGGCACGGCCGTTCCGATGTACCGTGCACAACCATTGGATGGTCAAAATCTGCCCATCGTGCTGGTCATTTCTGAGATTTTTGGCGTGCACGAACACATCGCCGATGTTGCGCGACGTTTTGCACAATTGGGTTATATGGCACTTGCCCCTGAATTATTCGTTCGTCAAGGCAATCCACGCGCCTACCCCGTCATGGCAGATTTGATGACCCACATCATTCGCAAAACCCCAGATGCTGAAGTCATGAATGATTTGGATCACGTCGTCAAATGGGCGGGACAACATGGCGGCGACTTAAATCGGCTCGGTCTCAATGGTTTTTGCTGGGGTGGACGCATCACATGGCTGTATTCCGCGCACAACCCACAAGTCAAAGCAGGCGTGGCTTGGTACGGACGACTGGAAGGTGACGTGTCGCCGATGAACCCGACACACCCCATCCAAGTGGCCTCAATATTAAAAACGCCCGTGCTTGGATTGTATGCAGGTCAAGACACGGGCATTTCCCTTGAGGCCGTTGAACGCATGAAACAGGCCTTGAGCCAAGGCACGAGCAAATCCGAATTCGTTATTTATCCCAATTCATCACATGCTTTTCATGCAGATTACCGCCCCAGCTATCAAACAGACGATGCCAAAGACGGTTGGTTGCGTTGCATCAACTGGTTAAAACAGCACGGTGTATGAACCTATCGTGTGGATGGTTAACGCAAAGTAAAACCCTACTTTGCGTTTGAACACATGGGGATTTTGAGCTGAGTTCCACAAAATCCAGCACACACAAGATTAACAAAAAAACACACCAGCGGATTAGTACGGCATTTACTATATTTGCGATAAAGGTCACGCAGACCATTAAATAGACAACCTTCACAAAATTCAAAAAAATAGGATCGCCCTTCAACATTTCTTTGGCCCACTTGATTGCTTTTGATTAGATCTATCGAATTACTTACATCCAAAATCAACAGCGCAACCATCAGAACTCACATCGACAGAAGCCAACCAAAAGGTTGGCTTTTTTATTTGACACATCAGCACAACAAATATAACATACAACCAATACTGTATACCAATACAGCCATTCCAAATTGAAGTATGGGAACATAAAAAACCAATGAAATACAAGTATTTCATTTGATCGCAATACCAAACCACCCATTTTCATCCAAATCCGCATACCCAGAGGCGTTCACATGAGTCAGCTCATCAACTTTCAAGGCATCAACCTGTTCTCAAATATCAACACCACGGGTTCCGTCGGTGTGGATGCAAACAATTACTTGCAACTTCGTGTGCCGGTGAACACTTTCGTCACAGCGCGGAGGGTTGCGGGGACTTTCGACTCCGCCCATTTCTTTTTAAACATCAGTGAACGTTATATGTTAAGTCTCAACATTGACGTCCCAGAAAACATCAATGCCATCACTGTGTATTTCTCTCTAAAAGCAGACAACACGCAGTATGGCTATTTTAAAATTCCTGCGGGCAGCTTCATCAAAGGGCGCAATGAGTTTTTATTGGGCTGGAAAGATTTTGTGTTTTCAACAGGTGCAACCAAAGCAAACTTCACTGACATGCCCATCGTCAGCTACCAAGTGCGGGTCGACACCAACACTTTGGGGGCTGCGAACGTTCAATTTTATTCGTTTGACACAATGGATTCATCACAAGGGAAAATTTTAATTTGGGCGGACGATGCCTGGAACGATCAATACAACGTCATTTACCCAAAACTTCGCCGTTACGGGTATAAGTTCACCCTCGCCATCGCCCCCAGCCGTGTCGGTAAGGCTGACTATTGTACATGGACGCAGCTTAAAGAAATGCATGGCAACGGCGTCGTGATGGTCAATCACACTTACAACCACATCAACCTGAAAACTTTATCGTATCAAGATCAACTGAAAGAGCTGAACAGCTGTAAATTGGAATTGGAAAATCAAGGCATGGGTGGTTCGGCAGACATTGTGGCGTATGCCAATGGTGGTTACAATCAAGACACACAAAACATCATCACAAATTACTTTGCCATGGGTCGAACGGTCATTGAAGGCTTGCAGTCAAAAACAGGCGACAAAACACAATTAAAAATCATTAATTTACTGCCTGGTGTGAGCTTAGACAAGGCCAAAAAACTTGTATATGATTGCCACAATTACGGTGGTTTGTTGATTTTTTTGTTGCACCGAATCGACAACACAGAACCATCAAGCATTTATTGGTCATACGATAAATTTGTTGGACTGATCAATTACCTGCACGAGATCCGAGCCCAAGTGGTGACCGCTGAGCACCTACGTCAATATTTTTAACGTGTAACAAACTCAAAGCAGGGTTTTACCTTGCATTTAACGATAAACAGGGCATTGAAATGCCCTGTTGCTGTTAATGTTGCTGTTAATGCGGGTTGTTGTGACCGAGGCGTAACCAAATGCCAACTCAAATGCGAACCCGCCTCAACCGACGAAGCACCAATCAACCTTAAGCCCTCATCAGCGTGGCGTACGTGTCAAACGCAACAAAGCCCCATTGCGATCGTCCGTGATGTACAACGCACCCGATGGCGATGCACGCAGCTCAACGGGTGCACCCATCGGCTGATTGTCCGTCGCAGCCCAAGCCCCCACAACCTCATGTGATGAAGCCATCGTTTCTGCATTCACAGCGATCACCCGATGCCCTGTGTCACGGTAACCATGCAAAGCAATCAACAATTGACCTCGCAACGCCGTGATGTCGCCATCGTTTGGATACAACATGATGCCCAACGGTGCGCTGTGTGCAGGCAAAAGTTGAACAGGCTTGGCCTTACCCGCACAAGCCTTTGACCGCATGCGGTATTCTGGGCTCAAACGGTTATTGTCATAGCAATACGGCCAGCCATAATCACGCCCTGGCTTCACCACATTCAACTCATCGTGCGGCAGCATGGCATCACTCAATTTTTTATCCGCTTGATTGATGTTGTCCCGACCATTGTCAGTGACGACCAACGCCCCCTTTGGGCCCCATGCCATGCCCATCGCGTTACGCAGCCCACGTGCATACACACTGATGCGTGGCTGATTCAAGAGCGACGTGATTTTCCAGATGCTTGCCGTCGCACGCTCACCCCGTGTTTCTTGACATGGGAAACCCACAGCGGCATTGTCTTTGCCTTCACAATGATCGGTTTTCGCCCCCATGCTCAGGTACACATCACCATTCGCATCAAACAACATTTGTTTGAGCGGATGATGGCCATCATCAGGCAAACCCGTTAATACAGTTTCTGCAACAACCGTGCTCGCTTTTGGATTCAAGCGCACAATTCGCCCCGCCTCCGCCACATACACCCAACCATCGCGGCTCTGCACAATCGCATGCGGTCGATCAAGGCCATCCAACAACGTGCTGCGCACAAAATGACCATTGCCCTGCAAAGACAAGCGGCTCAAGCGACCATGGTTTTTCTCCCATGAACCCATTTCTGTCACCCAGATTTCAGCATCCGACAATGGCAACACGCCACGCGGCATTTTCAAATCCGATGCGACCACCCCCAGACACGTGCCTGAAATGGTGTTTACATTCACTTTGGGCAAACCATCGCACACGCCTGCATTTGGGTATGGATTCTTAGCAAAAGCCGAACCCATCCACAAAGACAACAACGATGACAACACAAACTTTGAACCCATACTGAATAAGCGCACATCACACCCCATCATTTTTTCCAATGTTTTCTCCAATAAAAAAGCCGCTTGCACTGTGCAAAACGGCTTTTCGACCATGGGTTTAAACCAACTCACCCCACAAATCATATTCATCGCTGGCATGGATCTTCACATCAACAAACTGCCCCACCTCCAACGGCGTTTCGGTGTAATCAATGTACACCACACCATCGATCTCTGGCGCATCTGCCATTGAACGGGCGATGGCCCCATCTTCATCCACCTCATCGATCAACACAGTTTGCGTCGTGCCGACTTTTTTTGCCAAACGCGCCGTACTGATGCCTTGCTGTTTTTCCATGAATCGCGCTGTGCGCTCCTCGCGCACTTCGTCAGGCAACGCACCCTCGATTTGATTGGCCACCGCGCCATCCACAGGCGAATAAGCGAAACAACCGACGCGATCCAATTGTGCTTCATCCAAGAAATCCAACAAATATTCAAACTCTTCTTCGGTCTCGCTCGGAAAGCCTGCAATAAACGTCGAACGAATTGTCAAATCAGGGCACGCATTGCGCCACGCATTGATGCGTTCAAGCACTTTTTCACCATTTGCAGGGCGTTTCATCGCCTTCAACACGCGCGGATGGGCATGTTGAAAAGGCACATCAAGGTAAGGCAACACGCGACCATGACCATTGACCGCGGCTTGATTCATCAACTCAATCACATTGTCCACGTGCGGATACGGATACACATAATGCAAACGCACCCACGCACCCAACTGCGCCAATTCACCGACCAACTCCTGCATGTGGGTTTTGACGGGACGACCGTTGATGAAACCCGTGCGGAACTTCACATCGACGCCATACGCGCTCGTATCCTGCGACACCACAAGCAACTCTTTCACGCCTGATTGCACCAGTTTCTCAGCTTCTTTCAGCACCTCACCAATCGGACGCGACACCAAATCACCACGCAATGATGGAATGATGCAAAATGTGCAACGGTGATTACAGCCTTCAGAAATTTTCAAATACGCGTAATGCTTCGGCGTCAATTTAATGCCCTGCGGTGGTAACAAATCAATGAACGGCTCGTGCGGGCGCGGCAAATGCAAATGCACCGCATCCAGCACCTCATTGCTCGCATGCGGCCCCGTCACTGCCAACACTTTAGGATGCATCGCGCGCACCATGTTCTCACCATTCGCATCCGTACGCGCACCCAAACAACCCGTCACCACAACCTTGCCATTCTCATGCAAAGCCTCGCCAATCGCATCCAGCGACTCTTGCACCGCGCTATCGATGAAACCGCAGGTATTGACCACAACCAAATCCGCATCTTCATACGACGGCGAAATCGCGTAGCCTTCTGTGCGCAGTTTGGTCAAAATATCTTCGGAATCAACCAGCGCCTTCGGGCAACCGAGTGAAACGAAACCGATTTTAGGGGAATTTAAGTCAGTCATGGCATTCTCTATGTGTGTTTTGCCCATAAAAAATGGGCTGCGCGATACAAACCGCACAAACCAACATTGTATAACAGCCCGCTGATTAAGGCTCACAACTATTGTTGTGTTTTACTCAGTAACGCGTTTGAATCATTTGAAGAAAAAAATTCAAAATTAGATTTACTTAACAATGAACCGCAATTTCTGTTGAAGTCTTTAATCAATGTGACGATTTGATCGCTTGTTTCTTCAATCCATTCTTTGCGTTTGTCAGGGTTAATCAAATCCGTAAAATGTGAATCTTTCCTATCGATTGTTTTCATGTCAATCATGCGATTGGGTATTTGGATGTTCCCGCCCAGCCACACAGAAGGCTTACCTGCGGGCTCTCCTCCGACCAAAACATTGACTATTTTATTTAAATTCACCAGTTCTTCATTTTCCCCATCAATTGCATACGCTCCACGAATCTCGTCTTTAGACATTGCAAATCCAAAATAAAGACGATGACCTAACTGAATATAAAAATGAATGCCGAACTCATTTTGAAAATCGCCCAAATGACATTCAAGCCCATAATGTCTGGTGGCATATCTCAAATCATAGTATTTTTTTACGAATTCTTTTTCAAAAAACTCCGCAGAATTTTGTTTATTTTCTTCAAACGTGCTACCCACATAGTTAAAAGTAAAGCCCCTATTCTTCAATGACTCTTTCAGCTCTCGCCAAATCGCCATTTGCGTATCCAACTGAATGCTTTCAAGGGTTCTACTGACTTCAACCGCTAACTTGAAATTATTGCCTTGTTCCAATAGTTTTTTAATGTCCATTTTATGCTCCGCTGATAATGTTTGTCCCGTTAATCGTTCAACAAGCCGTTTGTACTGCACAATGGTTTCACGCAGGTGCGGCACATCAAATGCCTCTTTCGCACACAGCTCAAGCCAGTTTTTGATGTCTGTTTCATAAGTAATGATGCCGTAATCTTTATTGGCCAGTCCACCACGCCCCCAATCGCTTACATCCTCACCATATAGATTAAGGTAAACCACATAAACCTTGGCTTCATCGCCGACCCATGTTTTAGCAGCATCAAAGTACCTTTTCAACTGACGTTCTTGGTCCGAAGCATAAATTTTATTTTCAATGACAACCGCACAATCATTACGGCGCAAAACAAGGTCAATTCGCCCATCAACATCCTCGCTATTTTCGTAGTAACAGCTAAAATTTGAATCTGTGCTTATCGGCGAACGTTGCCAATCGTCTTCTTCCGTTCCGATTGCGTTATTGATGACCTGCTCGATAAACAACTTTTGAAACACATCACCTTTGCCATGGCTTCCTTTGGGGCTGAGCAGCTCAGCTAAAAATCGCGAGTGCAATGCCACTTCCTCCCCTGGCTTGCGCAGAATGGTGAATATATTGAAACCATTGACCTGCGCTTTTTCCATTTCTTGCTGTGCCAAATGATAGATTGACAGCTTTTCAAATAAGTCTGTCATTGCTTTTAAGTCATCATTCATCGACATCTCCCTCCTTCATTAAGTTAAACATTTCATCATCAGACAACCAAACAAGGCGGATACCTTGCACATCAAAATAAATCACTCCATTTGCATCGAATCGGCTTTTTGATTCAACTGTTGCGTTATTTCTCGCCATGATACGCGCATCAATCAATGCATCAATACGCATTTGAACCGCATTCATGACTTGAACTTGACCGTCTGACATTGCGTTGTGCTGCCAAACCCAGCGGTAATTGATGGATGTCACTAGACAAGGATTGTTTTCCCTTTCAACCAAGCCATTGGCATCGGCATTGGTTTGAAAGATGACGTATCCATGAATGTCGTACGTCTCGCGTATTTGACTCAGACACTGCAATTCTATGCGCTCAAACATGCTCCAGTCGATCACTTTCGCTCTGTCCATCAGCAGTAATTGCGGTGCAATCTGTGCGAGTAACTGCGCTTCTTGTAAGGCCGTCATTCGATTATCGTCATGCGAAATACCCAATTGCTGAGCCACCCAAAGCAAGTCACAAGAATGATGCACAAACCGACGGCGTGCACGTTCTTGTATGGCATCACCAAAGAAAGCGTTGGTATTCAGCTTGGGCAGATTCAATTGTTTAAGCAGTCGTTCCAATGGCAGGCAGTCTATTAGTCCGCAATAGGTGTACAGCACCGCGTCATTTATCCGTGTTAAAAGCTCGGTGAGTTGCTGTTGAGATTGAGCGCGTTCGATGTGCGTCCATTGCTCAACGGCATGAGTATGTTTAATGGCACAGCAAAAACACCACCCAGTTGTCATGCCGTGTTTGACTTCAACAACAGCAATTTCAAGGGTGGGTTGATTGCCTTCATCTGTTTCATTATTTTTTTGCAGTCGAATGCTCACATACAGTTCGGTCAACTCGTCTATCCAACTCATCATTTTCCTTTTTAGCTTTTGCTGTATTTTGAAATGCATTGATTTAATTACGCCAAAGAGTTAAGTTGAGCCAGCACAATACTGAAATTATCAGGTGCCCCCATGTGCAAGATATGCTTGCGCCAATGCGCTACGCATTCTCTTGGTGAGTGCGCTGTAAAGCTTTGCTGCAAAAACTCGGCACTCAGCACATCGTGCACGCCATCGGAGCACAGCAAGATGCAGTCGCCGACAGCCAGCGTTTTTTCAGCTCGTGCAATGGCAAAATCAAATGCTTCTTCGTCCGCCACCAGACAATGTGCTAAACCGCTGTAAATGTCGGCATAATCTTCGCCCGATTGCGCTTGACCTGAAGCGATGAATTCATTGAGCACGGTGTGGTCATGACTGAGCTGCTGCCAGTCGCCTTTGGTATTGATGTGATAGGCGCGGCTGTCGCCAACGTTGAGAATGGTACACAAATTGCTTTTGATGCTCGCCGCAACCAATGTGGTGGATGAGCCGTAGGTATTGCCCCTCGCCATTTTTTTGCACATTTGTGAGTGAATTTGACGAAGCAAACGCGCGTCAAAAGAATGGCCGTGCTGAGTTGGAGCCAGCATGTCCATCCAATATCGACTGGCTAAATTGGGATACGGGCTGACGGAGACGCCATCAGCCACTGCAATTAACAATTCACTGGCGTGATGGACGTTACATCTGACGGGATAATTGAGCGATTGGATTGTGCGCGTGCCATCAAACAAGGCATCTTGTTGCCCGCGCTGTTGTTTACCTCGATGCTGCGTTGTGGTGACAGAGAACATGGCCATCCTTCTAAGTGGTTCAAGCCATGATTAAAACAAATTTTGCGACATTTTGTGTCGCACAGAAATAAACATGTGAAAACTAAACGACTCGCTTCTGTACACCCCAAACATCAGCACCAAAACTAAATAGCCACTTGTCTAAGCGCATGCTGTCAACAACAGTGGCTTGTATTTTGAGGTCATCACCATCTGCTTGAACGGTTTGATCTTCGGACAAACGGCTTTCATATAAATGCTGCCCTGCGTGTTGTTTGATGATGAATTCAAGATGAATGCGAGTTCCACGGCCAAAACCAAAACCGCCTTGTGCGTCGTAACTGCGTAAATCAAAATCATCAGGTGGGGTAAACGTGCGGCCTGTGTCTTGTGCTGTTTGAATGCGGTTTAGCACAAGTTGGCGGTTTTGTGTTGCGCCTTCATGTCCTTCAAATCGCACGACCAAATACAGCCGACCATCGTCCTTTTGCGCCAAACCCAAAGGTTTGACTTGCTTGGTTTTAATGTCGCCTTTTGCGTTGTTAAACGTCACTTTCAACCAATGGTTGTGATAAAGCGCGTCACTCACCGCTTTAAATACCCTCTCATCCACCATCGGCACAAGCAATGGCTGCAAGGTATTAACAACCATGACTTTTTTCAGCCAATCGCTATTTGCTGTATCGCTTGAATGATGGCGTAGTCTGGATTGTGCATTTTCAAAAAAACCATGCATGTGGTTTTGTAAAGATGCAGGCAGCAAGGCACTCAAATGTCGCCTTGCCAGCTCCATGAATAAAGCTTCAGACTCATTCATTTGCAATAAACTAAAACCACCAGCCTGATCTTTCCAACGAAAACCATATGGCTTTGAACTGTCATCACACTCAATATCAAAATGCTCACTCAAAGCAATCAAATATCGTTCAATGGTGCGTTTACTTCTTTCATAAGGCGTGCCATTGAGTTGTTGATACAATTCCTTACTGGTTATCTTTCGATGGCGAGGGATTCGTTTAAGCAATTCTATGCCCAGCCTCAATGCGGCGATGTCATTTGCCCTTTTGACCATCTTTCAACCCTTCTCATCATAAAAATCAATTCATTTATTTGCTTACTTTGCTTGAATAGATTTATTTTGCCCCGCCACTTTTCCCACCAAAAAAATCCCGACAATCACCAGTGCCGTACCCATCAATTGGGTCGTGGTGATGGGCTCTCCGAGGAAGAAGTAGCCCATGCCGACCGTGGCAACGGGGCCGACCATGCCGACTTGTGAAACAATCGGCGAACCGAGCCGTGCAACAGCGAGCATGGTCAACACGACGGGCGCAACGGTGCACAGCAATGCGTTGAGCAATGAATAACCATAAACAACAACATTTTTGCTCAATAAACCATGCCAATCACGCAGCACAACATAATGCAGGAGGCACAGCACCGTTGAGACGGCCATTGCGTAAGCGACCAAGCGCGTTGCCCCCAAACGTTTAACCAGCTCCCCCGTCATCAATAAGTAGGTGGCGTACGACAACGCACTGCCGAATACCAACGCAGAGCCAAGCGCAATGTTTGAATCACCCACTTCCAGTTCATGCCAAAAGACCAAGACAATCCCAGCGTAAGCCAAAATCATGGCAAGCCATTGTTTAACATCAATGTTTTTCTTTAAAAAGAATTTGGAAATAATCAACACCATGGAGGGCGTGAGGAACAAAATCAAACGTTCCAAGCCGACCGTGATGTACTGCAAGCCCAAAAAATCAAACAGGCTGGCAATGTAATAACCAAAAAAACCCACCACACACACCTGCACATAATCATTGCGCGTCATTTGGTACGGCTGTGAGCGACGTGCCCACAGGCCAATCATGATGAAAAAGGGTAAGGCGAAAATCATCCGCAGCGTCAACACGTCCACGCCATCCGCACCTTCGCGGTACATGAGTTTTGCCAAAATGGCTTTGGTTGAAAAAAACAAGGCGCCTAAAATCGCCCACATGAGCGCGGTTTTTCGTTGATGGGTGGAATAGCTTGGGTTGGTGCTCATAGGTGACACTTCATTGAAAAACGCCCATGGACGATGGGCGTTGGGCTGAGAGATTACTTTTTGGTTCGTCGGCTTTCATTATATCGCCATTCCATCAATCAAGCCGCACAGGCTCAATATTTGATCAAACGGTTTAATTGACTCGGCAATGACCATTCACATGCAAAAGGCTTCTGTTGAAATCACTATTCATGGACTCCAACGGCGCTCACGCGCACCAATCATCTCACATCGTCATTCCCGCATGGCTTAGCTGAGGAGCAAGCGAAACGGCGCTTCGAGGAACAACGGATGGGTCGCCCGTAAGAAGCGAGCCGAGCCTCTTGACTGGATTCCCACCAACCCCATGCGGGCATGGCGGCACATTCGACTCAAGCGGCGCTTTTATGTTGAAATTATTTTGAAATTAACTTGCAGAGATGTGTAGAGAAGCCCCCACAATGCTAACTTTCACGCCCCAATATTTGCGCCAAGGTGTATGCAGCTTGCTCACTGATGCCCCGTTGCTCTGCCAGCGTTAAAGCTACGCGCCCAAGTTGTTGATATGTGTGCGCATAATCCGTGCGCCATGCACTCAATGCGGCCACTTGCTTCTTCACCACAAGCGCATCGCCACGGGCAATCGGCCCCGTCAATGCGGCTTGCGTGCCCATGCTGAAAATATTGTGCACCGTATCGCTGACAATCGGCTGCAAAATTGCCATGGCTTGTTCACGCGCCACGCCTGCTTGCGCAAATGTTTGAATGCTCGTCTCCTGCAACGCCACAAGGTAATTGCACGCCATCACACTGGCCGCGTGATACAGGGTTTTTGATTCAGATTTGATCGCAAAGCATTGCCCACCAATCGCAGCAAAAGCCGACTCTAAAACAGCCAATGCCGCCGCATCGCCTTCCGTACCGCAAAAAGTGCCTTCAAAACCCTGCGCCGCTGCCTCAGGGCTGGCGAAGCTCTTAATCGGATGAAGACTGGCGATTTGCGCACCACACGCTTGAGCAGATTGCAGCACCTCATGCGCAGTCAATGCACCGCTGCAATGAAAGACGATTGAACCTTGATTAAACGCGCCAACCTTGCTTAAATCAACGCAACACGTCTGTAATTGGTCATCAGGGCACGCCAACAACCACACATCCGCAGCAGGCAAACGTGAAAAGCTGTTCACATCATAAGCTTTGCCTGCGTCAATAAATGTGACCGCTGCTTGTGCACTGCCGATACTGCGATTACAAACTGCGCCGATTTGAAACACAGCGCGCGCATGCCAAAGCCGCGCCAAGGTTTGCCCCACGCGTCCAGCGCCGATGATGTTGAGTGTTTGCATAAATGATGACTCTTGAAAATTTTACTTGTGGGAGCCTCTAAAAATTGATTTTTGAATAGGCAGTAGCGACTTTACAACCCGCTCCGTCATTCCCGCATGGGGTTTGGCGGGAATCCAGTGGGGCGCAACGCGCACCTTAAGCCTTTGATTAAAAAGCTAAAGCAAACGCTTCGCGTTTGGCTGGATTCCCGCCAACCCCCATGCGGGAATGACGGTACGGGTTATTTTAGCGAATGGTTTAGGCTGAAATCCATTTTTAGAGGTCACCTTGTCAAAACGAAAGATGCATTCAAGCAAAACTTAGATTGAGCGCTTCCAACTGCGCCGCAGTCCCCACATTCTCCCAAACCCCACAAAAATACTCACCACTGGCAACGCCGTCGGCGATGGACTGGCGGTAGTACGGACTCATCGGAATTTTTTCACCAACAGGCAGTTGGTCAAACTGGCGCATGTCGTACAAGCCAATGTTGCCAAACGTCAGGGTTTGGCCTTGTTCGGCCTCCAATCCAAACAACCGTCCGCCATTCAATACAAAATCGCCTTTGGCATGAAAAGCGGGATTGTCGACCATGACGAGGTGCATGTGCGGTTGCTCGGCTCGGGCAAGTTCAGCGGCTTTGGCGTGCAGGCTGGCGTAGTTGTAATCGGTGTAAATGTCACCGCTGACGGCGAGAAATATGGGGCTGTCGCTGTGCGCTTTAAGCTGCGGCATGGCTTTGGCAATGCCGCCTGCGGTTTCAAGTGCGTTGCCTTCGGCGGAGTAATGCAAGCGCACACCAAACTGCGAACCGTCACCCAACGCAGCGGGGATTTGTTCGCCGAGCCATGCATGGTTGATGATGATGTCGGCGATGCCTGCTTTGGCGATGGCTTCAATTTGCCAGACGATCAACGGTTTGCCCGCGACTTCGAGCAATGGTTTGGGTTTGACATCGGTCAACGGACGCATCCGTTCGCCGCGCCCTGCGGCAAAAATCATGGCGACTTGAATCATTTTTTACCTTTTAGAATGTATAGCCGACTTGAGTCGTATCCGCTGATTCTTCAGCAACGGCATCCAAAATGTGCAGTAAGGGTGCGAAATCACGGTAGCGCGCAGCCACTTGACGGGTGTATTTCAAGACCAAAGGCAAATCTTTCAAGTAACCTGATTTGCCATCGCGGTGAAACAAGCGAGCGAAAATACCGAGCACTTTGAGGTGGCGTTGCAGCCCCATGTATTCGAAGTCTTTGTAAAACTCATCGAATGCTGCAGGCACATTCAGCCCTGCTTTACGCGCTTGCTCCCAGTAGCGCACGAGCCAGTCGATTTGCTGTGCTTCAGGCCATTCAATGTACGCGTCTCTCAGCAAAGACACGGGGTCATAGGTGATCGGGCCGTACACCGCATCTTGAAAATCCAAAATGCCGGGGTTGTTGTCGTCAATCAACATCAAATTGCGACTGTGGTAATCGCGGTGCACCCACACTTGTGTTTGCGCAAGGTTGTTGTCAAGCAGTGTACTGAACACGTGTGTGAGCTGAGCGGTTTGTGCGTCTGTTAAAGTAAAATTTTTGTGCACACCAAGGTACCACTGCGGGAACAGCATCATTTCATTGAGCAGGCGTTCGCGGTCGTACACAGGCAATTCATCGGGCGTGCTGGCGATTTGCAATTTGATCAAAGCAGTCAGGGCATCGCGGTACAGCGCATCGGCTTGGTTCAGGTCACGCTCCAACACCGACAAATAGGTGTGATTGCCCAAATCGGTGAGCAGCAAAAAGCCCAATTCTAAATTTTGTTCCAAGATCTTCGTCACATGCACGCCACTGCGCCCGAACAACTCGGCCACGTGGATGAACGGTTTGCAGTCTTCATGTGAGGGTGGCGCGTCCATGATGATGAGTGTGGGATGTGCGGCGTTGCTGCTTTCAACTCGAAAATAGCGGCGAAAGCTGGCATCGGCAGAGGCCACAGACAAGCTGGTGTGGAGGATGCCCAGTTCAGCGGGTAGCGTGGTCAACCACTGGGCGAGGGCTGCGGTGCGATCATCGTTGGGTAAAGTAGTGCTCATGTTGGGCTCACGTTCGATTCTGTAGAAAAAAATAAATAAATGGATAAATAAAATGGACACAGGATGATGCAGTCATCGATGGGCAATCACACATCCATTGTACAGTTACGCCGCCTCAGCAAATTTTATCGGGTACAATTGCAACTGTTTTGCACATTCGATCGGTTCGCCTTGCGCCATCAAATCGCTGCATTTTACCTGATTCCATGCAGCCAATGCATTCGTTCTTACACTTACTGTCACGTCCTGACCGACCGTCCGCTTTTGCAGGCGATGACTGACCATTGATGATTATTGCTGATGACCGTTATGTTGAAAAAACCCCACCCGTCGTTATTGATGAAGCCTTTGACCCAACACGTGCGCATGGCCATGGCGTTGCTCACGGCGGCTTCAATCAATGCGCACGCGCAGGTCAGCATCGAAACAGCGAAACAAGACCCTGTGCCTTCGGCCATCGGCACTGCGCGTGCGGTTGCCCTCAGTGACAGCCCCAGCAAAGATGCCAAAGCCAAAGTGATTTTGCCACACAGCCCAAGCAATCCCTTGCCGTATTGCGATGAGCTCAGCACCGCCACAGTTAAACAATACCCAAAAGACAACACCATCGCCGATGCCAACACATTAACGGGTCAAGTCAATGACAACATCATCTTGAAAGGCAAGGCCTGCATTGCACGCAACGACATGCGCATGCAAGGGGATGTGGTGAATTACGATTACCCGAGCGAGCAAGTCACCTCGACAGGCCATGCGGTGTTGCGCAACACGGCGGGTGATGAGGTCACAGGCAGTGTCATTCATTACAATTTATCCACGCAAAAAGCCGAAGCCACACAAGCCACTTACGCCATCAGTGCCACAGAGGGTCGTGGTAAAGCAGAATCATTGTCTCTGCTGTCCAGCCGCCGTGCGTTGATGCAAGAGGCTTACTACACGACTTGCCGTGCCGAAGACCCTGACTGGTATTTGAAAAGCAAAACGTTGATGATTGACCAAGACAACGACTTGGGACAAGGAACGAGTGCTGTGTTGGTGTTTAAAAATTTACCCATTTTGGCCACACCTTACATGCAATTCCCTTTGGGCAATCGCCGACGTTCTGGCTTTTTGTCGCCAACGATGGGCATTTCCAGTACATCGGGCATGGATTTGACCATCCCCTACTATTTCAACCTCGCCCCCAATTATGATTTAACGGTGTATCCAGGCGTGACCACCAAACGCGGCGTCAAGCTGGGCGGCGAGTACCGTTATATGACCCGCAAATACGGCACGGGGATGCTGTCAGGCAATTACTTGCCTTATGACAGCGTCGCCGACCGCAGTCGTTTTTACTGGCGTGCACAACACCTCGTATCGGGTGACTTGGGAGGTGGTGTGTGGTCGGCTTGGATGGATGCACAACGTGCGTCGGATAATTCGTACCTCGACGACATCCCAACCAAAAACACCAATGCCTCCAATCGCATCTTGACGAGCGAATATGCAGTTCAATACAGCAAGGACAATTGGACCGCACGCATCCGTGAAAAGACCAACCAAACCTTACAAGACAGCACAAACAGCGTCACAGTGCCTTATGACTTTGAACCACAAATCACCGTCACGGGGAGTAAACGCTGGGGCAACTGGATTGCCAACGCAGACATTGAAAGCACTCACTTTACACATCCAAACACCAACTACGCTGAAGGTTGGCGTCATGTGGCCTATCCCAGCGTGCGTTATGAATACCGACGTGCAGCGGGTTTCATCACTCCCAAAATAGGTGTGTATGCCACAAAATATGACTTATCACGCGTCGCCAGCGGCTACGATGCAAGTGCAACACGCGTTCTACCCATCGCCAGTGTGGACTCAGGTTTGGTGTTTGAACGCAGCAACAGCTCATGGCTGGGTCGCCCTGCCATTCAAACGCTCGAACCACGCTTGTATTACTTGTACACGCCTTATAAAGACCAAAGCCGCATTTGGAATTTTGATTCCGCGTTGGCTGACTTTGACTTGTCACACATTTATGGCGAAAATCTGTTTACGGGCCGTGACCGCATTTCCCAAGCCAATCAAGCCACATTGGGCGTGACCAGCCGATGGTTGGCTCAAGACACAGGTGAGCAGCTGTTCCAAATCACCGCCGCGCAACGACACTATTTCAGCGAGCAGCACGTTACCTTACCGGGTGGCACAGTGGACACCAAACGCAAATCTGATCTTTTGCTTTCAGCATCAGGCCAAATTGCACCCCATTTTTGGCTGGATTCTTTTGCGCAGTATAATTTTGACAGCAGCAAATTATTAAAAACAGATTTAACCGTGCGCTGGCAACCCGCACCCAAAAAGGTCATCAATGTCGGTTTTCATAAAAACAGTGTCTTGACCACCCCGACCCGTAGCGTGTATGTGTCAACCCAATGGCCTTTGACAAAAATCTCAAAATCACTGTACGGCGTGGCACGCATCAATTATGACCTCAAAAACACCCGCGTGTCTGATGCTTTGATTGGCATCGAGTACGCCAAAGACTGCTGGGTGTTTCGCTTGGTGGGTGAACGCACCATTTCAAACAGCACCAACACCGCCAACAACTCAATCTACTTTCAGTTGGAACTCAAAGGCTTGGGCTCATTGCAAAATGACAACCCCGCTTCCACATTGACCGATGGCATTGCAGGTTATGAAGCGGTCAAATTTGTGGATGCCGAACCCGAAACCCCCATCAAAAACAATTTGAACGATCGTTAAACGACACCCCTCACAGCCAGACAGGCATGAATCCTGTATAGGGGACGCATCAAATTGATGCACACCCTGATTTAAATTAACCTTTTGGTGCAAAAACAAAAGGTTTCAGCTTAATTTGCACCATTTTCAATCAATCGCACCAAAAAAATCAATATTTGAACCAATTTGGACAAATAACCGCACCAAAATCGGTAGTACCATTCATTTTTTTGCACTCAAAAGAAGCATGGCCACAATCAACGTGCTTGGCCATTCAACATGTGGAGAATAAACGTGAATAAACAAGATGGTGCTGCAAGCGTCAGTCAGTTTTTACAGTTACAAACCAGCATGGATGTGCTGTTTCTGTTGCTGGGCGCAGTCATGGTGCTGGCAATGCATGCTGGTTTTGCCTTTTTAGAATTAGGCACTGTGCGTAAAAAAAACCAAGTCAATGCACTGGTCAAAATTTTGGTGGATTTCTCAGTGTCCACCCTCGCCTATTTTTTTGTCGGTTATGGCGTATCGTATGGCATTCATTTCTTTGGCAATGCCGAATCATTGACCCAAAACAATGGTGTCGAACTGGTTAAATTTTTCTTCTTGCTCACATTCGCTGCGGCCATTCCTGCCATCATCTCAGGCGGCATCGCCGAACGTGCACGCTTCGCGCCACAGCTGATGGCCACGGCATTATTGGTCGGTTTGATTTATCCAATTTTTGAAGGCATTGTCTGGCATGGCAACTTGGGCGTGCAAGCATGGTTCAAAGCCATGTTTGGCGAAGAATTCAAAGACTTCGCAGGCTCAGTGGTGGTGCATGCGGTCGGTGGTTGGATGGGACTGGTGGCCGTGCTGTTTCTCGGGGCACGCCGTGGTCGTTACACCAAAGATGGCCGTATGGCCGCACATCCGCCATCGAACATTCCTTTCCTCGCGTTGGGCGCTTGGGTGCTCACAGTCGGCTGGTTTGGCTTCAACGTCATGAGTGCCCAAAGCATCGCAGGCATCTCTGGTTTGGTGGCCGTGAACTCATTGATGGCCATGGTGGGTGGCACATTGGCCGCTTTAATCATCGGCAAAAACGACCCCGGTTTCATCCATAATGGCCCGTTGGCAGGCTTGGTTGCTGTGTGTGCTGGTTCTAATCTGATGCATCCAATTGCTGCATTGTTGGTTGGTGCGATTGCTGGTGCATTGTTTGTTCACATGTTCATCATCACGCAAAACCGTTGGAAGATTGACGATGTGTTGGGCGTGTGGCCACTGCATG
This sequence comes from uncultured Burkholderiaceae bacterium, assembly GCA_937862905.1. Classification (GTDB taxonomy): domain Bacteria; phylum Pseudomonadota; class Gammaproteobacteria; order Burkholderiales; family Burkholderiaceae; genus Hydromonas. The sequence goes on from CALMCL010000223.1 coordinate 21,619, forward strand.
GCTTGTGCGGTGCATGGGGTGGCATTGCAGCGGGTATTTTTGGACAAACAGCACTCGGTGGTCTCGGCGGTGTGAGCTTTTGGGCACAACTGATCGGCACATTGATGGGCATCGCCATTGCCGTGGCGGGCAGCACGTTGGTGTATTATGTATTGAAACGCACCATCGGCATCCGATTGGATGCAGAGGATGAATTTGTGGGTGCTGATTTGAGCATTCACAAAATCAGTGCCACGGCGGACGATTAAATACATCCTCCACAAGCAAAACCCCCAGCAAACGCTGGGGGTTTTTACATTCATAAAGATAAATTGACTTTACCTTCAACCATATTATTGCTGTGCATCATACTGCGCCGAGACAAACACATGCGCATCCAAACGCTCCACACCGCCACCAAAACGACTGCCCCGCACGGGCGCAGCAGAATCATAATCGCGGCCAATGGCCAAACGGCAATGGCGACCATCCGTGACGCATTGATGGGTGACATCCAAACTCAACCAATCGTGATTGGGCGTGTAGACATCCACCCAAGCATGGCTGGCAACATGCCCGACATCGCCTGTGTTTAAATAACCGCTCACATAACGCGCAGGCACACCCACCGCATGACAGCACGCAATGAAAGCATGTGCATGATCCTGACACACACCCATGCCCTGTGCAAAGGATTCAGATGCGGTGGTCGACACATTGGTCGAGCCCGTGACGTATCGGATGCCGCTGTAAATCCCATTCATCAAATTAAATAAATCGTTTTCGGTCGGTTTGCCAAAATTCAACAACTCGTTCGCCAACTCAGTCAATGCCGCATCGGCCTGCGTGTAACGGGTGGCTTGGGTGTACACCAATGGCGACAAACCATCGGCCTTAAATCGGTGACTGCTGGCATCTTCGGCAATTTCAACCACGCCTTGTACCGACACCTCTAAATGTTGGATGGGCTGTGTGATCGTCATGATGTGGGTGCGGTTACCGAAAGCATCAATCTGCTGTTGTAAACGCGTTGGCGCAGAAATGCTCCAGTTCACCACATTTTGCCCAGCCCCACTGCGCGGGGTGACCCGCAACAATTGAATTAAATACGACACAGGATCATCGTAATCGTAGCGGGTGCGGTGAATAATTTCGAAGCGCATAAGGTCCATTCAAAAAGTCAGCTTGTTTATCATCAATCAAAGCAACCACATTGATTCACCATTAAGCCGCACGCGTCGAATTCAAAGGCACCAAAAACTCATGACTGATTTGATTACCTAGATTGTAAGCTTTTTCTAAAAACTCGGTCAAATAGGCGTGAATTCCACCCGAAAGCACATCTTGAATGCGCCCATATTCGAGGTCAGCAAGCATTTTCCCTGCAAGGCGTTCTGTTTCTGCCGAGTAATCATTGCGCACATACTTCAAATTTTTAACCAATTCATGGATGCACGCGGCCAAAGAACGGGGCATTTCTTTACGGAAAATCAACAACTCTGCCACACGCTCAGGCGTGATCACATCGTGATAGGTTTTGCGATAGACCTCAAACGCCGACACGGAGCGCAACAACGATGCCCAATGATAAAAGTCATCGGTTTGATCCATGCCCAATTCATCTGCATTGCGCTCCGAGCGCTCAAAAAATTTCAGGTCAAGCAAACGTGCCGTGTTATCCGCACGCTCAATGAAAGTGCCCATGCGCATGAAATTGAAAGATTCATCTTTCAACATCGTACCAACCGCCACACCACGAATCAAATGCGACTGATTTTTCACCCATTCCAAATATTCAGGTGCTTCTGTGTAGGCTTTATCGGTTGAAATCCATTCACGTGTTTCCAACCACATGGTGTTGACCGTCTCCCACATTTCAGAAGTCAACGTCCCGCGCACAGCACGTGCATTTTCACGCGCAGCCCAAAGGCAAGAGATGATGGATGCAGGATTGCGTTGATCCGTGATGAGAAAGCGCATGACATTCGGCGTGGTGATTTCACCGTACAATTCTTTAAACAACGGCTCCAGCTCAGACAAACCGAGCATGGCACTCCACAACTCAATCGCCTGCTGCGGCGCATGTGGCATGAGCAAAGTTTCATAATTCACGCCCAACATGCGCGCGGTGTTTTCTGCGCGCTCAATGTAGCGAGCGTGCCAGTACAGGTGATCGGCGGTTCGGCTGAGTAACATTTTGACCTCACATTATGCTTTTCCATGAAGGAGATGTTCTCGCTTCTTTGGAAATATTTTTATTCATTTTTGATAAACCGAAAAAGTAGACTTACACTTTTTTCGATTACTCCAATACCCAAGTGTCTTTAGTCCCACCACCTTGTGAGCTGTTGACCACCAGCGAGCCTTCTTTCAAAGCCACACGGGTCAAGCCACCGGGTGCGAGTTGCACCTCTTTACCCGACAACACAAATGGACGTAAATCAATGTGGCGCGGTGCAATGCCACTGTCGACAAACGTCGGGCAGGTCGACAATGCCAAGGTCGGTTGGGCGATGTATTGATCGGGTTTGGCTTTAACCACTTCACGGAACTCATCCACTTCGGCTTTGGTCGAAGCGGGGCCGACCAACATGCCGTAACCACCCGCACCATGAGTCAACTTCACCACCAATTTGTCCATATTTGCCAAGACATAACTCAGTTCATCAGGTTTGCGGCATTGATAGGTCGGCACATTGTTTAAAATCGGTTCTTCCGACAGGTAAAACTTAATCATGTCGGGCACAAACGGATAAATCGATTTGTCATCGGCCACGCCCGTGCCAATCGCATTGGTCAAGGTCACATGGCCTGCGCGGTAGCAGTTGAGCAGACCAGGAACGCCCAAAGCCGAGTCATGACGGAAGGCCAAGGGATCGAGGAAGTCATCATCAATGCGACGGTAAATCACATCCACCCGTTTCGGCCCGCGCGTGGTGCGCATGTAAACGTGCAAGTCATCAACAAACATGTCTTTGCCCTCAACCAATTCCACGCCCATTTGCTGCGCCAAAAACGCGTGTTCAAAATACGCGCTGTTGTACGCACCGGGGGTCATGACCACCACGGTCGGGTCGTCAATGCCGTTCGGTGCGACGCTGCGCAAGGTGTCGAGCAGCAAGTCGGGGTAATGTGCGACTGGCGCGACTTTGTATTTGGAGAACAATTCAGGGAACAGACGCATCATCATTTTGCGGTCTTCGAGCATGTACGACACGCCTGAAGGCACGCGCAAATTGTCTTCGAGCACGTAAAATTCGCCCTCGCCTGCGCGCACGATGTCCACGCCAGAAATATGCGAATAAATCTGCCGCGCCACATCCACACCTTGCATTTCGGGACGGTACTGCGCATTACCCAAAATTCGCTCCGCTGGAATCAAGCCCTCTTTCAAAATGCGTTGATCGTGATACACATCTTGTAAAAACATATTCAATGCCAACACGCGTTGACGCAGACCTTGCTCAAGCTGCTGCCATTCCGTTTTTGGAAAAATACGCGGGATGATGTCAAATGGAATCAAACGTTCAGCGCCTGACTCCTCGCCATACACTGCAAACGTGATGCCAAGCTTATGAAACATCAAATCGGCCTGCTTGCGTTTATCGGCCAAATGCTCAGGAGTTTGTGCTTTGAGCCAAGCCTCCATCGCCTGATAGTGCTCGCGGACACCCGCATCGGCATTCATTTCATCGTAAAAGTGGTTGGGCATCGTCATGGGCATCCTTTGTTATAATAAAAAAGGTGATTCTAGGTGCTGAGCATCAACACAAAAGCATTCCATTCATAAGAAATACTATTAATCCATTATGCACGATGCATTCCGCACAAGTAAAGCTTAAAACGCACGATTTTGGTGCAAAAATAAAGCCGTGCATGATGCACGGCCTATTTTATTTCGATTTTATGTCTTTATTTGTCAATGATTAGGGACAGAATGCCTTTCAATAAGAAGCCCAACACCCCCAGCACCAAACCCAATAACAGAATAATGGTGCCAAATCGACCCGCTTTGCTGTCACGTGCCAATTTAAACACAATAAAAACCATCAAAGCGCACAAACCACCAACGCCGACATAAAATCCCCATTCTGAAAACTGCGCTTCAGTCATGACTTGTCCTTATTTATTTTTCTGATTGAGCCGCATCTTTTTTCAGCCACGCGCTGAGCATGTGGGGCTGTAAAGCATCGTACGCTTCAAAGGGTTGATGAATCCATGGGCTGTTATCAAGTAAATCCACGCAATAATCAGGTTCTTGTTTCGCCCAACCTTTACGCCACAGGACAGCCGAACGCACGCCTGTGATGGCTGGATAATGGGTGCTCAAATGCTCTTTCACCTCGGCCAGTGTGACCCCAGTATCGATCAAATCATCCACCAACAGCACACGCCCAGCCAACTCACCTTGGGTCATGGTGATGTTCTTGGAAATATCCAATGCACCCTGCTTCATGCCAACCGACTCACGGTATGAACTGGTGGATAACACCGCCAACGGTTTATCAAAAATACGGCACAGGACATTACCTGCCACCAAGCCACCACGTGCCAAACACAAGACAACATCAAAGTCCCATTTTGATTCATAAACTTGCAAAGCCAAGCGCTCAATCATGCGGTGATAACCTTGCCAATCAACGTACAAGTCCGTTTCAGTTGTTTTTTGCATGTTGCCCTCTATAAGGTCATCGCAAAGCAAGTCCTGCTTTGCGATCATTAAAATTAGAGGTTTTGAACGGAAACAATCAGTGCAATGTCGATACATTTCATATGCTTCATATGTTTCGATAAAAAAATACAGCACTGTTTTGCATACAGTTTCACTTGCTTACAAGTGAAGCAAAGCGGCCAAAGCCAACCCCGTACAAAACCCAAGAAAAATAAAATAAATCCACAAACCACCCATTGGATGATTTATAAATTTTCCCTATGGTTGTAAAAAAACATTATTTTACTAAAAAACCCCAACACACAGTTGGGGTTTTTGATTTGATATTGGCACCTCTCAAAGCGCACCAAGCGGCATCACATCATGATGGTGTGAACGCGATCAGGCCCCGTTGACACGATGTCAATGCGTACGCCACACACTTCTTCGATGCGACGCAAATATTTTTGCGCATTGCGCGGTAAACCATCCCACGTGGTCACGCCAAAAGTAGATTCTGTCCAGCCTTCAAATGTTTCATAAATGGGTTCGCAACGCGCCACATCATCTGCACCACGTGGCAATAAATCGTATTTCACACCATCGATCGAATAGCCAACACACAACTTCACTTCTTTCAAACCATCAAGCACGTCCAATTTCATCATGGCCACGCCAGACACACCATTGATTTGAATTGAGCGGCGCAATGCGGCGGCATCAAACCAACCACAACGGCGGGCACGACCCGTCACTGAACCAAACTCTTTGCCGACTTCGGCCATGTGTTTGCCACTGGCATCGTTCATGCCTTCGGCATTGTACAATTCCGTTGGAAAAGGACCAGAGCCCACACGAGTACAGTAAGCCTTGGTGATGCCCAACACATACGACAATTTACTTGGCCCCACACCTGCACCAGCGGCTGCCGCGCCTGCAACGCAGTTGCTGCTGGTCACAAAAGGATAGGTGCCATGATCGACATCGAGCAAAGTGCCTTGCGCACCTTCAAACAACAAACGACCACCAGCCTGTTGAATGTCAAACAATTCAGCAGACACATCCCTCACCATCGGTTTCAGGCGATCGGCGAAAGCCAATGCATCATCCAAAGTTTTTTGAAAATCAACCGCCTCTGCGCCCAAAAATTGAGTCAACACAAAGTTATGATATTCCAACGTTTCTTTGAGCTTGGCTGCAAAGACCGTTGGATTAAACAGGTCTTGTACGCGCAACGCACGACGAGCCACTTTATCCTCATAAGCAGGGCCAATGCCACGACCTGTAGTGCCAATTTTCGCATCGCCTTTTTTGGCTTCACGGGCCTGATCCAAGGCAATGTGATACGGCAAAATCAATGTACACGCATCCGAAATAAACAAACGGTTGCACACATTCACGCCTGCGGCTTCAAGTTCATCGATTTCTTTAAATAAAGCCTCGGGTGACAACACCACGCCATTGCCGATAAAGCAAGGCAAACCATCGTGCATGATGCCTGATGGAATCAAACGCAGCACTGTTTTTTGACCATTGATGATCAAAGTATGACCTGCATTGTGCCCCCCTTGGAAGCGCACCACGCCTTGTGTGGTTTCACTCAACCAATCGATGATCTTGCCTTTGCCTTCATCACCCCACTGGGTACCGATGACGACGACATTGCCCTGCTGTTGCGCTGCTAACATAATGAAAAACCTTAAAAAAAGTACACTCCACTTTTTTTGGTTTGATTAGAAACTTGATGCGGCAAAGCCTCAAAAAATTTGCATACAACCAAAAAAATCATTCTAACCATCCATGCATGATGCAATGGACACTCACCCAACTTAATGCCTCTTATGACTCTTACCTTACCGCACCCGAACCACCCACTGTCCTGCATCCAGCACCAACTCACGGTCACAGACAAAGGCATCCTCTTCATGCGCCTGATGTTCACTCACTTGGATCACCACTTCGCCAGCCGCACGCAGCTCAGCCACAGCCACACGCAAAGCCACATCCATCGTCCATGGCGCACTGATCGCCTGACCGGCAGGCGCACAAGGCAGCAACTCAGTGATTTCCCGCAAATCCAAAGAAAAACCCGTTGCAGGGCGAGCGCGACCAAAGCGCTGACCAATGTGATCGTAACGCCCACCACGCGCAATCGCATTCGGCATGCCCGTGCAATAAGCGGTGAACATCACACCCGTGTGGTAATCATAACCCGTCAAATCAGCCAAATCAAACTGCACTGATTCACTGTTATCCAACGTCGACAACGCTTGCAGCTCATTCAACGCGGTGGTGATTTCAGGGTAACTCGGCAAAGTGGCGCGCGCGCGTTCCAGCACCTCAACCCCACCGTACAAATCGACCAAGGCCAATAAAGCCATGCAAATTTCATCATCGCAGCCATGGGTCAGTTCTTTCAAAGCTGCGGTGTCTTTGGCCTGTAAAGCCACATAAACGGCCTCTTGGTTCTCCAGCAAATGCGGTGCACGCGCCAACAACGCCCGAACAATCTGTGCATGAGACACATCCAAACGCAAACCAGGCAACTGGCAAAAACGCAAAGAAGCCAACAGCAACGATTGAATTTCAGCATCGGCCTCTAAACCTTGATGCCCATACAGCTCAGCGCCAATGTGCATCGGCTCACGAGAAGTCAACAACCCAGACGCGCGGGCATGAAACACGCTGCCAAAATAACACAAGCGCGTCACACCAGAACGATTCAACAGATGGGCGTCAATCCGAGCCACTTGCGGAGTCATGTCCGCACGAATCGCCAATGTTTTTCCTGTCGCCGCATCGGCCCACTTCACTGTGCGCAAATCCAAATCATCGTCGGCATCGTCCAGCAGGGCATCGGTGTACTCGACCAATGGTGGCATCACCAGCTCATAACCATGACGGCGATACACATCCAACAATCCGCGACGTAAAACTTCAAGTGTGCGCGCCTGGCGCGGCAACACGTCAGCGACTTGATCGGGCAAAACCCAAGCGTTTTTTTTCATCAAAATCTTTCATTGCAAACGGAACACCCACTGAACAATGGGCTTGGCTGCACGCCTCAAAATGACCGCGATTCATCGCATACAAGCCGATCAATTCGGTTGTTCGAACACAATCACGTTGTCTTGAAGCAATAAAAAACACGCCTTGAAAAGGCGTGTTGTGCGGGCATTCAATTGGATTCCAACCAGCCCGTGCTTTTCCCAACCATTTTACGCGAATTCAATCATAAATTCACGTTTTTTTAACCAAATCCGTCAACCATTCTGTTAAATCCGCCAATATTCGTGTGCGTTCAGGTTCGCTTTCATTAAAAATTTCATGGTATGCACTGCGATAACAATGAATCGTGAGTGCATGGGCATCGATTTGCATGCCTCTGTTTAACTGACGAGTTTCCAAAAGTGCAGCCCATGCATCGCTACCAGACGCATCCACCACATGGTCATTGCCTGCGTACATCAACAAAATGGGCATGTCAAACGCCTCCACATGCGCCTGCACCTGCTCGCCTCTCGTGCAAATAAAATTGGCCATACGAGGGCTTAGTTTTCGATGCACCAACGGGTCGGTCTGATACTGTGACACCACCCTTGCGTCATGTGACAAATACATGGGATCGACCGCCGGTGGTGTCAAGGCTCGATCTGGAAACAAGCACAACCCCACACCCAACAATACTTTTTGAAAAAAACCCATGTGCACGCGCAAGGCGGGCGATGACAGCACCAATGCCGCCGGCTTGATATGCTTCTGCGCCACCGCCAATGCGACGACCAAACCGCCCATGCTGTGACCAATGACAACAGGCGTTTGCCCCGTGAGCTGTTTGACCCACTCAAACAGCTCGATAAAATCATCCACGAACGCATCATCTCGGTGCATCACACCCCGATCACCATCCGACAACCCATGCCCACGTGCGTCATACCCCCACACATCACAACCAATTTGTTGTAAAACTGCCACACACTCCGTATATCGCCCCATGTGCTCACCATAGCCGTGCACCAACAACAGTGGTGGCAGCACAGCACCGTGTTCAGTTTTACCCTCAACCTCCAAAGCTGCGTCATTTGGAACAAAATGTGTCAACCTCAAACGCGTGCCATCTCGCACCCTGTAATCGCTGGACACCGCATTTACTGTATTCATACGCACTTCCATTGTCATATTAATTGATTGCTCAAAAAGAGCCACACCGTAGAAAGAGAGCGAATGGGACGAAGGGGCTTTGACAAACACCGCCGCCCTTCTCCATTCACTGCACCAAACACTACACAAACAATACATTGAAATACATCATTAACACACCATTTGAGCCAATATTAAACCAATATTGTGATGCAACACTGTCTCACATCAACCATCCAAATCCCCCAATCTCGCACCAGCGTCAGTCGCCACCACATTCGAAACAGCCCCCATTGTTTTTTTGCGGTACAATTCGCGTTCTTTAACCCTATATTTTATTGACGCCCATGACCACAGAAACCACGCCGTCTTTGATTGACAATCCAGCTTTGTTTGTCCAATGGTTACGGGACGTAGCGCCCTACGTCCATGCGTTTCGTGACAAGACTTTTGTCATCGCATTTGGTGGTGAGCTGATCGAACAAGGCCGCCTTGAGGACTTGGTATTCGACGTCAGTTTGCTCAAGGCCATGGGCATGCGAATTGTACTGATTCACGGTGCGCGTCCTCAAATCGAAAAGCAACTCAGTTTGCGCGGCATCCCAAGCGAGTTCATCAATGGGGTGCGAATCACCAATGTGGAGACCCTCGAAGCCGTCAAAGAGGCTTGTGGCGCATTGCGCCTGTCAATTGAAGCGGTGTTCAGCCAAGGCTTGCCCAATACACCCATGTCAGGCTCATCGATCAATGTGGTGTCTGGCAATTTCCTGACTGCCAAACCCGTTGGTGTGCTCAACGGCGTGGATTATCTGCATGCAGGTGTGGTACGCAAAGTCAATCGCGACGCCATTCACAATCAATTGGCACAAGGGCAAGTGGTGCTCTTATCGCCTTTGGGCTTCTCTCCCACGGGTGAAGTATTCAATCTGTCCACCCCTGAAGTTGCCGCTGCCGTGGCCAGCCAATTGCATGCAGACAAATTGATTCTTTTGTCACATGAAAACCTAGTCGATGAAGACAACACTGCAATCGCTGAAATTGACGTTGAACAAGCCCGCGCGATGGCTGAACAGATGCCTCTGGGTCAATTTTTACGCCTGTGCCTCACGGCCTCTTGGGTTGCAGTGCAAAGCGGCGTTCCCCGTGCACACATCGTCCCAGTTGACACCGATGGTGCACTCTTGCTGGAGCTGTTCCAACACGATGGTGTGGGCACAATGATCACCAAAAACCTACTGGAAACCTTACGAGAGGCGGCATTTGACGACCTTGGTGGGATTTTACAATTGATCACACCGTTGGAACAAGACGGCACCCTCGTCGCCCGCGGCCGTGAAAAACTGGAATCTGAATTGCCGTTCTTCAGCGTGGTCGAACACGACAACATGATTCTCGGCTGCGCGGCCTTATATCCATTCCCTGAAGAAAAAATGGCTGAAATGGCCTGTTTTTCGATCGACCCAGAAATGAAAGGCATGGGTTTGGGCGAGCGCATTTTGGCACACATGGAAAAACGTGCCCGCAAACAAGGTGTCACTCAACTGTTTGTGCTCACCACACGCGCTTCACACTGGTTTTTGAAGCATGGCTTTGTGGCGGGCAATGTGGACGATTTGCCTTCAGATAAAAAACGCATGTACAATTGGCAACGTAAATCTCAAATTTTCATTAAGAAAATTGGATAAAATTTTGGGTGAGGTCTGTTGATCACCGCTGAACAATCAGCCCACCAACCCATCATTAACTTTTTAACGCACAAACCACCCCTTATATTTTAAACAGGAACACCTATGTCACGCACAGTTCAATGCATTCGCCTCGGCAAAGAAGCTGAAGGTTTAGATTTCGCCCCCATCCCTGGTGCACTCGGTCAGCGCATTTTTGAAAATGTATCCAAGGAAGGTTGGTCTCAATGGCTCAACCATCAAACCATGCTCATCAACGAAAACCGCCTTTCCATGCTTGACCCACGCGCACGCCAATACCTGTTGAAACAAGCAGAAGCATTTTTCTTCGGCGATGGTGCCGATGCCGCATCGGGTTATGTTCCAACAGCCTAAGCCCAGCCTCACTTGTACAACGGATGCCGATGGCATCCGTTTGTTTATGCAGCTTCAACTTCCTTATAAATCAAGCCCTTATTTGACACCACTTCAAGCCACAGGTACAATGCCCATTGGTTTTAAAAACGTGCATAAAGGTTACCTATACTAATAACGACCCTTTTCCTAATGCCCAACACAGTGATTCACGAACTTGAGACGGTTCACAAATGAAGTAACTGTTTGAATTAAATAGGATTTAAATGTTTTTTAAATTAAAATTAAAACGCACCCTACGCGCCATCATGACATTGGCCACAGGTGCATCATTGACTTTTGGCAGCGTGGCTGCTTTTGCAAATGATTCTTTTTCTGAACGATTGATTGGCCGTGCCATGGATTTGGTTGGGGTTAAATATCGATTTGGTGGCACTTCTCCAACCACAGGTTTGGATTGCAGTGGTTATGTGCAGTACGTGTTTCAAAATGCAGTGGGTGTGACGTTGCCACGTGTGGCTGCGGCTCAAAGCCAAGTGGGTGAACGTGTGGCCAGCCAGTCGGACATGCGTCCAGGCGATCTGGTGTTTTTCAACACCCGTGGTTTTGCCGCCTCCCATGTGGGCATTTATGTGGGCAATGGCACATTCATTCATTCACCTCGATCTGGCTCATCAGTGCGCTTTGACAGCATGAACAACTCTTATTGGAGCGCACGCTTTAATGGCGCTCGTCGTGTGAGCGCACCAAGCAGCCGAGCGAATGCTTTCGGCTCAAATGCACCACTGGGCATGTGATCCTTCAGTCCCACATCCTCATAAAGAAACCCCAGCACATCGCTGGGGTTTCTTTATGTCGAGTCGATCAAAATATTTCAATTTCAAAATCGTTAATCTCAAAATCATTCAATCAACATCATGCCACAGTCGAATGTTTTTCGACATGCAAGTCTTTGATGCTGTTGTCGTCATGAACGAACACCACTTTTGGTTGGTGTGTTTTCGCGGCATCCAAATCCATGCTGGCATATGACACGATGATGACTTTATCTCCTGCCTGCACATGGCGTGCAGCAGCACCATTTAAACAAATTTCCTGCTCTTTGCCTTCAATGACGTACGTCGAAAAACGCGCACCATTGTTGCAATTGTAAATGTCAACTTTCTGATTGACCAAAAGCTCAGTTGCAGCCAGTAAAGTGGGGGAAATTGAAATGGAGCCTTCATAATTCAACTCCGCACCCGTGACCGTGGCGCGGTGAATTTTGGCGTATAACATGTCTACATTCATATGGATTCCTATTTCTTATTGCGTTGAGGTTAAGTTTTCGAACAGCCCAATGTTTTTTGGGCTTATTTTGAATTTTTCTAAATTTTATACGGCTTCCGCTCAAACAAAAACAAAAGCGTTTTTGTTTTGAACAAGCGTACAGTTGGGCTTCATTGCGAGTTGAGCTTTACTGTGCGATGAACCATAAAAAATCAAGCTGAAGTGCTCAAACCACTGTGACGCAACAATGCATCCACATTGGGCTCGCGCGCCATAAAAGCTTTAAATGAGGCCATCGCAGGTCGAGAGCCCCCCACAGCGAGGATGTTCTGCCAATACGTTTGACCCAAAGCGCTGTTGAGCAGCGGCGCATCCTCAGCTTGAGCGGCTTCAAATGCTGAAAACACATCGGCAGACAACACCTCAGCCCATTTGTAACTGTAATACCCCGCACTGTAGCCACCCGCAAAAATGTGGCTGAAACTGTGCTGAAAGCGATTGAATTCAGGCGGCTTGACCACGGCAATCTCTTCACGAATGCTGTCCATCAAACCATTGATCAACTGCTGGGCATCAGCAGTGAATTGCTCATGCAGTTTCATGTCATACAATGAAAACTCCACTTGGCGCAGCATTTGCAATCCCGATTGGAAGTTTTTTGCAGCGAGCATTTTATCGAATAAGTCATGCGGTAAACTTGCGCCCGTATCGATGTGCGCACTCATCCGACTCAACACATCGAAATCCCAGCAGAAGTTTTCCATGAACTGACTCGGTAACTCAACCGCATCCCATTCCACCCCACGAATGCCGGCCACCTCCAGATCATCCACTTGTGTCAACAAGTGGTGCAAGGCATGCCCCGTTTCGTGGAATAAGGTGATGATGTCATCATGCGTCAACGTTGAGTTTTGCCCTTCAAATGGTGGTGTGAAATTGGTCACCATGTGTGCAATTGGGGTCTGCACGGCATGTCCCTGCTGAGCCTGCACACGACGGGCACGCACTTCATCCATCCAAGCACCCGCATTCTTGCCTTCACGGGCAAATGGATCTAAATAAACCCCGCCAATGACGTGATCGGCCTGATTTTTAAGCTCAAAAAATTGCACATCGGCATGCCACACTTGCACATTTTTCTTCACAAAACGCACGCCAAACAATTGCTCAACCACATAAAACAAGCCGCTCAACACTTTAGTTAAAGGGAAATAATCTTTCACCTCTTGCTCAGAAAAAGCATAACGTGCTTCACGCAATTTCTCACTGGCATAGGTGATGTCCCAAGCCTCCAGCTCGCTGAGAGCGAGATGTTCCGCAGCAAACAGGCGTAAAGCCGCCATGTCAATCTTTGCCGAAGCTTGTGCTTTGTATGCCAAATCATATAGAAAATCAGTCACTTGGCGAACCGACTCGGCCATTTTGGTCGCCAAAGAGACTTCAGCATAATGCGCATAGCCCAATAAAGCCGCCATGCGCTGACGGGTGCTCAAAATGTCAGCCATGATTTGGCTGTTATCCAAAGTCGCATCACCCAACTCGCTTGCTCGCGTCACATTCGCACGGTAAATTTTCTCGCGCAGCGCACGGTCTTCTGCGTATTGCATCACAGGGAAATACGATGGGAATTGCAAGGTGATTTTATAACCCTCTTTGCCATCTTTTTGTGCCGCTGCTTTCATCGCAGCTTGTGCTTCAGCGGGGATGCCCATGACTTCAACGTCATTGGCAAAGTAAGCGTATGCATTGGTTGCATCCAGTAAGTTTTCTGAGAATTTTGCTTGCAATGCCGCTTCTTGCGCACGCAGTTGTGCAAACTCTGCCTTATCCACATCGTTCAACAACGCACCTGACAATTTAAAATCGCGCAGGGCATTGGTCACAATGTGTTGGCGTGTTGGCGTCAAGGCCTCCCAACGTGGACTTTGGGTGAATGCTTGCTGTTGCGCCAGCAATTTATCACTTTGACCGAGCACCGTGCCAAACTCAGTCACCGCCTCAAGCTGGGCATTGTAAGCCTCGCGCCATTCTGGCGTGTCGATGACATGATGACAATGGCTGACCACACCCCACACCCGCGACAAGCGTTCCATCACATCATTCAAAGGCATCATGCAATTGTCCCATGTGGCGTCTGAAGGCTTGATGCTTTCCACTTGAGCCAATGTGGCGCGGGCATCGTTTAGAACATCGGTTACAGCCTCATTGACATGCGCAGGTGTGATGTCGTGCCAACGTGGCAAATCAGTTAAATCAAGTAAAGGGTTCGATAAGGTCATGACAATGCGTTTCTCTGAATATAAAGATAAAGGTAAAGATACCGCATTATAACGCGTTGTTGATGTAAAGTATTTGATGGGAAAAGACAAAGAAAACCCTCCTGTGCCATCAGGAGGGTTTGCGTTGCCTCAGTGCGGTCTTGCGCACCGCTTATGGTGCGCAGCCCACTTGAGTACCGTACAACACGGTGCATTTAATCACATCAAATCTTCCAATAAATCGGGGCCAAAGATTTCACGGTGTATTGAGGTCAAAGGCACATCCATGTCCATCAATTGATTGCGCATCATCAGCATGAATCCTTTTGGACCACACATGTACACCTGAGCCTCAGCCAATGACAAATCCCAAATGGATGCCACAGTCATGGGACCTTGTACCGCATATAAAGAATCACCGTCGGCATCAAACTCATCGTAAAAATAATGCACCTGCGTATTCGGCATGCCCTTCACCAATTCATTCACCTCATGTTCATGCACATGTCGATCAACATGCAATGCTGCGTGTGCAAAAATCACCCGACGTTCTGGATGAATGTGTGCGATCGAATGCAAAGCACTCAACATCGGTGTGATGCCCACCCCCGCTGACAACAACACAATCGCTTCATTCGATGCACAATCAGGTGTAAAGTCCCCATAAGCAGGGCTGATGTCTAAAATGTCGCCAGACTCAAGGTGGTTGTGCAACCAATTCGACACCATACCATCTGGGCTGATCGAGTCACCGCGCTCACCCTTCACACTGATTCGCCAATAATCCTTTTCAGGAGAATCGGACAAACTGTATTGACGCATTTGAGACAAACCCATTTCCATCAAAAATACTTTGACACTGATGTACTGCCCAGGTAAAAACCCACCTGGTGAACCGCCTCCTTCTTTTTCCAAGTAAAAAGAAACCACCTCTTCGCTCTCTTGTACGCGTTTGGCAACCACAACACGCATCATGTCACCGGCAAAAATTTGCTTCTCAGCATACAAACGATCCTCCTCTTGAATCAACACATTCGCCAACGCACCATAAGCCTCAACCCATGCCGCCAATAACTCAGGGGTAGCCGCCTCACCCAGCACCTCCGCTATCGCGCCAATCAAATGCTCCCCCACAATTGGGTAATGCGCTTTGGTGATGCCCAACGAAGCGTGCTTATGCACAATGCGACTGACCACGGGTGCCAGTGCATCGGGATTGTCAATGTTGGCCGCATACGCAAACACCGCCGCTGCCAACGCCTGCTGTTGGACACCACTCGCTTGATTGCCCGCATTGAATAAATGACGCAAATTGGGGTGAGCCGACAGCATGTTATTGTAAAAAACTTGGGTAATGGCCAAGCCATGCGCTTGTAACACAGGGACACTGGCTTCAATATAAGGTCGTGCTTGATTGGAAATCATTGTTGCTCCTAGGCTTAAAAAAGTAAAAGGCTGATTAAATTGATTCATTTTAAATGAAACAATTTAATCAAAAAAAAGGATGCAAAGCATCACACCGCTTTCGCGTATCGATGGTGTAAAACCGATATCGCCTGAACCGTCTGCGGCAATAAAACATCTTGTAATGTGTGTGTGTTCATGTGCTGATAAAAAGCTTCCAACCCCTCATCCAACACACTTTTCAGCCCACACAATCCAGACAAAGGGCATGTGGGTTTGATGCAATCGACCAATGTGCTGCTGCCTTCTAAAACACGCAACACATCACCCATCAACAATTGGCTGGGCTCAACCACAAGGCGCATGCCACCGCCCGGCCCACGTACGGTTTGTATCCACGCTTGCTTATTGAGAAACGTCACCACTTTGATTAAATGGCTGTGCTTCACATTCAGGGCTTCGGATATTTCGCTCATCATGATCGTTTGTGGGCTGCGATTTTGAGACAAATACATCAACACCCGTAAACCCAGATCGGTAAATTTAGTCAGTTGCATGGTTGGCAGTGTAACACAATTTTAAATTGTTTCAAATAAAATGAAACATATATGCATTCCGCACAAAAAATCCTGCGGTGAAAACAACAAGGGATCGAGGCACGCACAGACTGCTTTGTGCGTTAAGTACCCCATCACCCCCCTATTTTTTAAAGCTTATTTTGAAGCAATCTCCACATCAGACGAAGCGGCCAAACGATTGCGATAATTGGTAAAGTCAGGTAAAACACGTACATATTCACTGATAAACAGAGGACTGGTAATCAAAAAATCAGCCGTGGTGATGTTGCTTGCCGTGGGAATGTTCCACAGCACAGCAAGGCGTAACAACGCTTTGATGTCTGGATCATGCGACATCGGCTCCAACGGATCCCAAAAAAAGATGAGCACATCAATTTCGTTCTCAACGATTTTTGCACCAATTTGTTGATCCCCACCCAAAGGACCACTTTGAAAACGGTGGACACTGAATCCCAGTGCATTTTCGATGAGTTGTCCAGTTGTCCCCGTACCGAAAAAACGATGGGGCTTGAGTGCCTCGTGGTGTTTCTCGCACCATCCAATCAGATCTTGTTTCTTGTGGTCGTGGGCAACGAGGGCGATGTTCTTCTGTACATTCATCTGTAGTTGGGTATTCATGCGGATCCTGTTTTTTGTACAACCATGTGTTGATGTGCGATGAAAAAATATCGTTAATTAAAGTACGAATAGCAATTTTCGTAGATTGAAAAAGGCCAAGTGAG
>CALMCL010000224.1 GCA_937862905.1 uncultured Burkholderiaceae bacterium
GGTTTGGCGATTGACTGGTCGCGCGAATTCGCCACCTGACAGCCTGAGTATTATCGCTGGAACCAATGGTTTTTCCTAAAAATGCTCGAAAAAGGCATCGCCTACCGCAAAACCCAAGTAGTCAACTGGGATCCAATTGACCAAACCGTACTCGCCAACGAGCAAGTGATTGACGGGCGCGGCTGGCGCTCAGGCGCGTTGGTCGAAAAACGCGAAATCCCTGGTTACTACCTGAACATCGCCAATGAAAAATACGCAGAAGAATTGCTCAACGATTTGGACGAACTCGGCTGGCCTGAACGCGTCAAATTGATGCAAAAAAACTGGATTGGCAAGAGCGTCGGCGTGCGTTTCGCTTTCACTCACGACATTAAAGATGCAGCGGACGAATTGATTCAAGACGGCAAAATGTACGTCTTCACCACCCGCGCCGACACCATCATGGGCGTGACTTTCTGCGCCGTGGCTGCCGAGCACCCCTTGGCGACTCATGCCGCCGCCAACAACCCAGAACTGCAAGCTTTCATCGACAAATGCAAAATGGGTAGTGTGATGGAAGCCGACATGGCGACCATGGAAAAAGAAGGCATGAACACGGGTCTACAGGTCAAACACCCGCTGACTGGCGAGATGGTTGACGTCTGGGTCGGTAATTACGTGCTGATGAGTTACGGCGACGGCGCGGTCATGGGCGTGCCTGCGCATGATGAACGCGATTTTGCGTTTGCATTGAAATATAAACTCAATATCAAACCAGTTATTGTTCCATTTAAACATGCCACTAAAGCTCAACAAAGTTCTAGCTTTGTTTCAGGTAACGAAATGGCCGAACATCGATACGATAACGACAACATTATCGGATCTAAGCCAAACAACTGGAATTTTGATGATACCCAATGGCTTACAGAACATGCTGATAATGGTTACTGTTTTAACTCAAACACTGATATTTTAGAATTAAACGGTTTAAATCAAAGATTGGCAATTCAAGAAGTTGCCAGACAACTTGAAGAACTGAACCTCGGCGAACTCAAAACCACCTACCGCTTGCGCGACTGGGGCATCAGCCGCCAGCGTTACTGGGGCACGCCCATTCCATTGATTCATTGTGACAAATGCGGCGTGGTGCCCGTACCCGAAAAAGATTTACCCGTCGTGTTGCCAGAAGACTGCATCCCCGATGGCTCAGGCAACCCACTGAACAAACGCGAAGACTTCTTGAACGTCGATTGTCCCTGCTGCGGCCAAGCGGCGCGACGTGAAACCGACACGATGGACACGTTCGTCGATTCGTCGTGGTATTACATGCGTTACACCTGCCCAGGCGCGGACACGATGGTCGATGCGCGCAATGATTACTGGATGCAGATGGATCAGTACATCGGCGGTATCGAACACGCGATTTTGCACTTGCTGTACGCCCGTTTTTGGACAAAAGTCATGCGTGACATGGGCTTGGTGTCATTCAATGAACCGTTTAAAAACCTCCTCACGCAAGGCATGGTGCTCAACGAAACCTATTATCGTGAAAAAGCCAACGGCCAAAAAGAATGGTTCAACCCCGCCGACGTCGAAGTCGAACACGACGACAAAGGTCGCCCGATTGCGGCCAAACTGATCGCCGATGGCGAAATGGTGCACATTGGCGGCACCGAAAAAATGGCAAAATCGAAAAACAACGGCATTGATCCACAAGCCTTGATCGAACAATACGGCGCGGACACCGCCCGCCTGTTCACCATGTTCGCCTCACCACCAGAACAAACCTTAGAATGGTCTGACAGCGGCGTCGAAGGCTCACACCGCTTTTTACGTCGCGTGTGGAATTTCTGCCAATCACAAAAAGACAACATAGCGGTTTTGAAATCAGCAGAACTGCCCCCTTCTGCTGCCGCCAAGGACTTGCGTTTCACTGTGCACACGCTGCTCAAGCAAATCAATTTTGACTACGACCGCTTGCAGTACAACACCGTCGCCTCAGGTGCGATGAAGTTGCTCAATGAACTCGAAGCCGCCTGCAAAAACGATGTCACGGCATTGGGCAAAGCCTTGCCCGAAGCGATTTCGATTTTACTGCGCACGCTGTACCCAATTGTGCCTCATGTGACTTATGCACTGTGGAACGAACTCGGCTATGCCGACAGCTGTGGGGACTTGCTCGATGTGGCTTGGGCAGAATTCGATGCCAGCGCACTTGAACGCAGCGACGTGACCTATATGGTTCAAGTCAATGGTAAGCTGCGCGATCAATTGACTGCGGCTAAAACGGCGGACAAAGATGCTTTGCACGCACTGGCTTTGGCTTTGCCCAATGTGCAAAAATTTGTGGAAGGCAACCCCGTGAAGAAATTCATCGTTGTCCCCAACAAACTGATTAACATCGTGGTGTAATCCACACGCATTGCCAAGGATCGACATGTTTGCACTGAAAAAAATCGCCATCACAAGCAGCATCGTTATCGCCGCACTCAGCCTCTCTGCCTGCGGCTTTCACCTGCGCGGCAGCACAGGCGCAACAGCGATGACCTACAAAACACTGTCGATCATTGGCGATTCAAAAAGCAATTTACCCAACCAGCTGGCCGATGTGATGCGCGGGCAAGTGATTCAAGTCACGCCCCCTGCACCCGCACAAGTGACGGCTGAAATTGGCGACATTGTTCACACCAAAGCGGTGTCAAGCAAAAATGCTGCGGGTCGGGCGATTGAATACCGTTTATCCACTTTTGCCACCATGCAAGCCTATGATGCGAACAAAAAGCAATTGATCGCTCCCGTGCGCTTATCGATCAGCCGCACTTTATCTGCGGGCGATGGTTATGACACGGGATTGGACTTAGAAGAATCGCGTTTGTACAATGACATCGACATCGAGCTGGCCAATCAGATGCAATACCGTCTGCGTGCGATTAAATTAAACGGTGCACCATAAACACATGACGTCAACCTCAGCATGAACCCAACATTCCGCTCACCCCTTAAACCGCTGTATGTCATCAGCGGCGATGAGATTTTACTGATTCAAGAATCCGTCGATGCCTTGCGTGCCGCCGCCCGTGCAGAAGGTTACAGCGAGCGTGAGGTGCTCACCGTTGAAGGCCGATTCGATTGGGGACAACTGACCGAATCGCTACAAAGCCTGTCGCTTTTTGGTGATCGAAAAATCATTGAATTGCGCATCCCCTCAGGCAAACCGGGCAAAGATGGTGGTGACGCACTCAAACAACTCGCCAACCAATTGTCGGATGATGTGCTCCTCATCATCACCCTGCCCAAACTCGACAAAACCAGTAAAAACAGCGTGTGGTTTAAAGCCATCTCCACCGCAGGCGAATTGATCGAAATTCATAACATTGCCCTCACGCACTTGCCACGTTGGATTTCAGAGCGCATGAAAGTCAACGGTCAATCAGCCAGCCCCGCTGCCTTACAACTGATGAGCCAGCAATTTGAAGGCAATCTAATTGCCGCCCATCAAGAAATTCAAAAACTTGCCCTGCTCTTTCCAACAGGTGCGCTGACCGATGAACAGGTTCAACACAGCGTGTTCAACGTTGCCCGCTACGACGTCTTTGGTTTATCAGAAGGCCTGCTCGCAGGTGATGTCGCTCGAGTGTGCCGCATGATTGAGGGCCTCAAAGCCGAAGGTGAATCGATTGTTCTGGTCTTATGGGCACTGACTGAAGACATCCGCGCACTGACCGCATTAAAAGCCGAAGTGCAAAATGGTGCCCACCTCGCCAGTGCCATGCGTGAAAAACGCGTGTGGGGACCACGTGAAAAACTCATGCCCATGGCGCTCAACGCGCTCACATTGCCTTTCTTAAAAAATGCCCTACAACGCACACACGAACTCGATCGTCTGGCCAAAGGCCTAAGTAAAGGCGATGTATGGGATGCCACTTTGCAGCTGGCCAGCCAAGTGGCGTTGCGAATTCAACACAAACGATGACTTAACAACGCTGATTTTAAATGTGGTTTTACACCAGCAGCCCCTGACACAATCCACTTTTTTATGTCATAATTAAAAAACCATTTATTAACCCTACTCGCAAAGGAAGTATTATGCACAGCACCCTCCTCTCTCATGCTTTGACCACTGAATTCCCAGAATTGGCTGAAAAAGTGAAGTCCCTCAAAGAAAGCAGCGCTCATTTTGTTAAATTACT
Source organism: uncultured Burkholderiaceae bacterium (assembly GCA_937862905.1). Lineage (GTDB taxonomy): Bacteria > Pseudomonadota > Gammaproteobacteria > Burkholderiales > Burkholderiaceae > Hydromonas. Next base: position 4,170 of record CALMCL010000224.1, read on the forward strand.
GGATGAACACGATGCGCTGGACAAACAAATCACCCAAGATGAAATGGGTGTCAAGGCCATCAGTGACGACGCTTTGCATGCATTGAAGCAACAGCGCGCTCACCTCAAAGACGAACTCTATCGCATGGCAACAGCTGCTTAATCTAACATCGCACCACACCACATGACCGACGTAAAAAACTACATGCTCACTTTGGGCGAAACGGCACGCACAGCGTCTCGTGCCATGGCACGCGCCAGCACAGCCACGAAAAATGCTGCTTTGCTCAAAATGGCGGAATTGATTGAGGCTCAAGCCGATCAGCTCAAGGCCGAAAATTCAAAAGACATCGCCAATGCCACAGCCAAAGGTTTGGATGCGGCATTCATCGATCGCCTGACTTTGTCTGATAAAGCCATCCACACGATGGTCGCAGGCTTGCGTCAAATCGCCGAATTGGCCGATCCGATTGGGCAAATGATGAATTTCAAACCCCTGCCATCGGGCATCAACGTCGGTCAAATGCGCGTGCCTCTGGGTGTGATTGGCATCATTTATGAATCACGCCCCAACGTCACCATTGATGCTGCAGCGCTGTGCATCAAATCAGGAAATGCAACCATTTTGCGTGGTGGTTCGGAAGCGTTGAATTCGAATCAAGCACTTGCCGCCATCGTGCAAGCGGGTTTAGCCAGTGCGGGCCTGCCTGCTGAAGCCGTGCAAGTGGTCAACACCCCTGATCGTGCAGCGGTTGGTGAACTCATCACCATGACGGCCTATGTTGATGTCATTGTTCCTCGCGGTGGTAAATCCTTGATTGAACGCCTCATGAGCGATGCGCGCGTGCCAATGATCAAGCACCTTGACGGCATTTGTCACACTTATATTGATGTGGCGGCGGATGCCAACAAAGCGATTAAAGTGTGTGACAATGCAAAAACCCAACGTTACGCACCGTGCAACACAATGGAAACCTTATTGGTCAATGCCGATGTTGCCGCAGCCATTTTGCCTGCTTTGTGTACAATTTATCAAAACAAAGGCGTGGAATTGCGAGTGGATACAAGCACTCGGGCGACCTTAGAAGCCGCTGGCTTTTCTAAATTGGTCGATGCCACTGAAGAAGATTGGTCAACCGAGTACCTCGCCCCGATTTTGTCGATCAAAACCGTGGCCAACATTGACGAAGCGATTGAACACATCAATCATTATGGTTCAGCACACACCGATGCCATCGTCACCGAAAATTTTTCAACCGCACAACGGTTTTTACGTGAAGTGGATTCATCGTCGGTCATGGTCAATGCTTCAACCCGATTTGCCGATGGTTTTGAATACGGCTTGGGTGCTGAAATTGGCATTTCCAATGACAAACTGCACGCCCGTGGCCCTGTGGGCTTGGATGGTTTAACCAGCGTGAAATACATTGTGCTGGGTGATGGCAATATTCGCACCTGACCTCACTTGATGCTTGGGGATCAAATCCACAGCCACTCGAGTCACTCGATTCACACGGCGGACACACAAGTCCGCCCTACTTTTATTTAGCCATGAATTTAAATCAAAACATCACTGAAAACGTCCGCACAGCCTTGGCCGAGGATGTGGGTGCTGGTGACTTAACTGCTCAACTCGTCCCAGCCGATGCCCGTGCACAAGCCCGAGTCATCAGCCGCGAGATGGCCGTGTTGTGTGGTCAGGCGTGGTTCACCGAAACATTCAAACAAGCAGCACCCAGCGCAACGGTTGAATGGCATGCCGCCGAAGGCGATGTGATGCAGGTCAACCAAACCATCGTCACCATCACAGGCAACGCCCGTGAGTTGCTCACAGCCGAACGCACGGCCTTGAACTTTTTACAACTGCTTTCGGGCACGGCGAGCACGGTTAAACAATACGCCGATGCGCTCAAAGGCACAAAAACCAAAATTGTCGATTCGCGGAAAACCATTCCAGGTCTGCGTTTGGCACAAAAGTACGCCGTCACCGTTGGGGGCGGCCACAACCATCGCTTGGCACTCTACGATGGTATTTTGATTAAAGAAAACCACATCGCCACTGCGGGTGGCATCGTTCCTGCCCTCGCACAGGCACAAGCCGTCAAAGATGCCGCAACAGACAATCCATTTGCAGCCCATGCATTCGTGATGGTTGAAGTTGAAACCTTAGCGCAACTGACCGAATCCCTCGCCGCTGGGGCAAAACTGATTTTGCTCGACAACATGAGCCACGACATGATTCGCGAAGCTGTGGCCATCAACATGACATTCAATGGTGGTGAAGCCGACCTCGAGGTGTCCGGCAATGTCAGCTTGGACAATGTTCGCAGCTATGCTGATTTGGGCGTAGATCGCATTTCCAGTGGTTCATTGACCAAACATGTGCGGGCGGTTGATTACTCAATGCGCATGAGCAGAATCCAATAAAAAACCTAAAAAAAGGCGCATCATGCGCCTTTTTTTAATCATAAAATCGCCTCAACTTGGTCACTCGACTGATGTAAATCTTTGTTTCTTCAGGCATGTCATCAAAACCAGATGCGCCGCTGGCCAGATAACGGTCCACATTACCAATGCCCCAATTATAGGCCGCCAAAGTCAATTTCAAATCACTGTGATAATGATTGTACAGTTGAGACAGATACATGGCCGCGGCTTTGGCCGCAGGCTCTGGATGATAAGCGCTGTCCAAATTCAAAGAACGAGCCGTCGCTGGCATGATTTGAAACAAGCCACCCGCACCTACATGGCTGCGCGCATTGGCTTTACCACCTGACTCTTGGTGCATCACCGCAGACAATAAACCTTTCGGTAAATCATATTGTCGCTCTAAACTGCGCAAATCCAAAACACTGCGCCAATCCTTAACCCGCGCGTACGCACGCGCATCAGAGCCTTTTGGAGTCGAGCCGCATGCAGTCACCCCAAGTGACAGCACAATGCACATACATAAAGAAAGTTTTTTTGTATTTGTATTGGTGAATTAAACTACGAAAGGCAATTTTCAAAAAGATTCGAGCTAAGCGCTT
>CALMCL010000225.1 GCA_937862905.1 uncultured Burkholderiaceae bacterium
CTAAAACCCAAGGGGTTTCGGCTAATAGAATGCTTTTTAATTCTTGATTTTTTTTATGGTTGGCAACAGACATCCCTTGACAGGGTGGTGTGGCTACAATGACATCTGGCTCAGAAATTTTATGTTTGATTTGCCATTTGTTTATTTCAGCAAATAATTTATTTTTAATTTCTTGTGTTGAAATATCCCCGTCCAAGTATCCTGACTCATACTTACATTTGTGATTGTTTTTTTGAATATTAAGACGTTTACTGAGAATTTCATTGGTGGCAATGCACTCAAATTCATTTTGTTTAAATCCATAGCACCCAACTCCAGCGCTGCTAAATAAGCTGATGTAAGTCAAAGGCAATTGACGAGAGTTTGATTTGAGAGTTTCCATTTTTCACCGTTCTTTTAAATATGTGGCTAACTGTAAGTTGAATTTAAAAGACTAAAATACTACTTCTATCGTAAAACTATTATAAAAAATTTGCTGAGGGTGATTATAACAAAGAAGTAGCCGGCACCAACAAGAGATCTCAATCTAACTTCACCTTTTGCCAGAGTCTTCATGCGCTAAGGAAAAAAGACCACGAGCTTGCTGAATTTTCAATCAAGTACCAACCTTTTGAATTGAAAGAACTTAGCATAACCATATTTTGCACAATACAATCTAATTTCGAGTCTTTTTATATTTTCCACGCTTTTTCGCCACTGATTCAGGCACTAACCGTGCTATTTCTTCAATAGACCACACATGGTCTGCAATACCCGCTTCCATTGCTGGAGTAACGCGCAGTGTTTTATGAATTTTTGCGAAGTTGTAGTACATGAAGTGCAAACTAACCGCGTTCATATGATTGTCAACTTTCTTGCTGAAACCGTTAGTCAATCGAGTAAATCTGCGCATGTGCATACGCATGGTTAAGTTTTGACGCTCAACAAAACTGGTGCTTACGTGTTCTTTTTCAGGATTGCCCGATACTACACCTTTAACCGCGCCTTTAAATTTTGATAGGCTGTATTTTCGTTGGTCTTCTTTTGGATTGTGACCGTATAACTTCACGAGCATTGCATAGTCAATCTGACCGTGAAATGCACCCTCTACCGCTTCTAAATATGCTTTGTGACCATCAGTAGTCAACTGCACTCGATTTGATAAACGGCTGGCTAAATCATCAATAAATAACTTTGCGCTGTCTGCACCGCGAGTACCGACTAACCAACTCGGAATAAGTTTTGTGTCTGCATCAATCGCAGTCCATGTGTAAACATCGCCATAACCAAAAACGTCTTTTAATTCATCGGGTACGTTGCGCTCTTTGGCATACACAAAAGACCAAATTTCATCGCACTGTACGCGCTTGCAGTTCAAATTGCGCATGGTTTTATCTTGATAGTCTGCACACGCTTGACCGACATCAATGAGTAACTTTGTAACCGTATTGATTGAACATCCTACGATTCGCTCAATCGAACGCATAGAGTTACCCTCAACCAATAATTGAATGATTTGTATGCGTTTTTCGATTGGCATAATGTTCATTTTTTGCAACTTTCATTAATTTCATACTGAATTATAATACATTTAGCAAGGTAAATCAATAAATTACTTATCGTTTTACTTATATTTTACACACAAAAATCAATTTATGGTATTATTCATTATCAATTTCAAACAATGGTGGTGAAAATGCAAATGCTTATCGGTTATGAAGATGCTCAAAAAGTATTAAGTTCATATTATTCAAAATTGTGGGGGGTGATTACTGATTCTTGGAACGAATATCACAACTTGCCAAGTTGGTTTTTGGCAGTTCAATCTAAGCGTGGCAGAGCCACATCTGTTAATGATATTATCGTTAGTAAAGCCAAATCATTAGAACTTGATGATGATAAAATTAAGCCTATGACGATTAACGACATGTTTTGCTTGTTAATATCCACAGATGCTGGCGTGTTTGCTTTTAAATTTAAAAAACTGAGTGCTGATGGACATTCAAGAAGTGTATCAACAATGCAGTTGATGCAATTCAAAAACCAAGATGAGATAGAGGGAATGGAGAGAGCGCATCACCTTGAGATTGGATACGTCCTTAATGACAATGAAGATGAAATAAGCGCAATTAACATTGTTTGTCCATCAGGTATGAAGGGTATCTATTGGAAAGCAGAGGTAACGCCACACGGCATAGCGAACAGTGAAGCAGAGTTGTTTGAATTTGAAGATAAAGCCCACACTGAATCAGGATTTAAAGTAATTAGAAAAGATATTGAAGACAATAATGAAGCAACAGGAACAAATTAACTCACAACTAATTATTCTCGCAAGAGAATTTAGAGGGTTTAGTCAAAAAGCACTTGCTGAAAAAGCAGGTGTAACTCAGCCTGCGGTCGCTCAATTAGAATCAGGAAATTCTGTGGCTATTGGGCATGATAAATTATTGCAAATAACTAATGCATTAGGCTTCCCTAATGAATTTTTTTACAGTAGTGAGCCTCGTTTAAGTTTTGGTTCGAGCAGTTATTTTTACAGAAAGAAAATTACAAAAGCATCAGATAAAAATTTTGTTTCTGGATTGGTTAATTTATTAAGAATACATTTATCAACAATGTTAACGATGGTTGATATTGAAGCAAGCAATGTGCTATTCAAGAGACACGTGGACGAAGACACTAATCCTGCGCAAATAGCAGAATTGGTAAGAGAAACTTGGAGCATTCCAAATGGACCGATACAAAACCTAACTTATCATGTAGAGAAGGCTGGAATTATTATTATAGAATGTCCGTTTGGCACAAACACCATTGATGGTACAAGTTTGTATTTAAACAATTTACCGCCTGTAATATTTATAAATAATTCACTTCCGCCTGATAGATACAGGTTTACATTGGCACACGAACTCGGTCACATAATCATGCACAGCGTTCCGCATGAGTTGATGGAGGATGAAGCGGACGCATTCGCATCTTCGCTTTTAATGCCTGACGATGATTTTATTCGCTCTGTAGTTGCGACAAGTACGGGTAAGGTTACTATTTCACAACTTATTAAACTAAAACCATATTGGAAAATGGCAATATCTGCAATGATGAGAAAATTGCTTGATACAAATAGAATATCAAACAATGAATATCGAGGAATGCATATTGCATTATCTAAACTGAAATTAAATCGAAACGAACCACAGCCGTTTCTAAAAGAGAAACCTGCGTTGTTTAAACAGATTCTTGAGGCTTGTTTAGGGGATTATCGAGTTGCAAGGTCAAATGCAAAATCTATACTAAATATTTATGAAGATGACTTTAAACTTTTATACGAATCTTTTTTGCCTGAGCCAAAATTGAAGATTGTTTCTCGGACTTAATTTTATTTGCCTTTTCTGAGCGCTTTTTTAAGTCGTCTTTTGACATAGATGAAGCCAACGCAATACCACCACTTTTCCCTTTCGGTTGTTTTAATGGTGGTATCGTTTTTTCAACTTCGCCCGTTGTTTGTTCGACGATAGACTTAGCGAGCTGGTTAAGGTCAAGTTTCTTTTTCATTCGCTAAGTCTATCACAAAGCGCATTAGATTAAAATACGCTTAAATTTCAAACTGAGACACTACCAGCTTAGCCTATTAAAAAAAGACCCTCCTAAGGCCTTTGTTTTAATAAACGCTTCATGGTCAACGAACCCGCAGGCACGCCCAAAGCAGCCAGTTGTTGGACATAAGCAGGCACGTGTTCAGCGGCGTGACTGAACAGCATGTCGGGGACAATGTTTTGCCCCATGCCGTTGCACCATTGCGCTTTTAAATCATGTGCCAATCGGCTCATGTCATGCCAGAGGCGCTCTTGTGGGTGGTGTTCGGCTTTCACGCGTGCCAAGTCCAAACAGAAAGACAAGGTTTGAACGTGCATGGTCGCCAAAGCGTCGCGGTAAAAATCTTGTGCGCGGGGGTTGTTCAAATCATTGAGCACGCGGTACAGCACGTGGCCGTCGCGGTTGCGCGCAACGTATTGACCATTCGCATCCAGCTGCAAGCCCCATTGCGTCATTTGTTGATGCACTTCATAGGCAGCCCACAGCCCTTGCGGTTTGTGCAGTTGAAGGACCAAGGGGGCGGCCAAGCGCTTGGAAACATCGTGCAAATAGACGGCATAGCTCGCCAAGGCCGCTGGGTCTGGCCACACGTTCACGTGCGCGGCCAAGCGGCGAGCCAAACGTTGCGCCAGTTCAAACCAATCGTGAATCAGCTGCGTGCTGGCGTAGCTGGATGCATTCGCCAGTTGCAAAGTCAGTCGCAAACCACTGTACAACACGCCTTGCTCCAGCGGCTGCCATTGGCGCGCCGCGTGGGTGTCTTCGCTGTGTCGCGCGACGACTTGTCCTGCGCGCAAACCATACAGGCGCAATGGCAAATCGGTGTCCAAGCGCAAATCATACAAGGCGCGTTCGATGTCATGCGCGTTTTTGGGTTGGCTGACCATCAGGTCAAGCACGCCATCAATGGCATGAATCGGTGATGGGCGGGCATTTTCAATCCACGATGAAAAGCGAATCAAGGGATCAAATACACTGAAAGTGGCTTGTTCGGTTAAATCTTTTTGATTGAAAAACTGCGGATCAGCAGCCAACATGAGGTCTTCAACAGGCACATCAAGAGAGTTGTACGGCAATGTTGTGGCCTGAATGGGTGTTTCGCTAGGGATTTCAACAGCCATTTCAATGGCTGTTTGTGTGACTGGGTTCATCGGGGCATGCACGGGCAACCCAGTAGATGCGGTTGCAGGCGTTTCAACATTCACCCACACAGAAGGTTGGGATGGAGATGTGAATGCAGGTTCAACCGCTGGGGCTGCATGAGTTGCATGAGGTGCATGAATCGAGGGCTCATGGGTCACTGTGTCATGGTAACTGATGATGTCCTGCTCAATGCTGTGCTCTGCCGCATGGGTTTGGGCGAAAACTTGAGCCTCGTCTTGTGTACGGGCTTGGAATTCAGGTGTGTAGGCGTAGTGATTCTCTTTAATTGGTTTGACATCATAGGCTGACTGGCGTTGTGAACCATACACCGGTGGACTGGGTGAGATCACGGGTGCAGTCGAGCGCACGTACATGTCATCGTCATCATCTGATTCATTTTGCAGCGCATAGCCCACCCCCGTCGGCACATAGGCATTTTGCACAGATTCATACCGTTTTGAATCGTGAGCCGACTGAACGGCTGATGCCAGCATGTCATCAGGAGATGCACGATGCAGGTGCACATCGGATGCCGTGTGTGGGTTCATGCCAACAGCATCGTGGGTCGATTCAATGCCATGCGCGCCCGTGTAAGCGTGTGCACTTTCATTGGGTTTGCGCTGAAGGCTTTGCGCCCGTCGAATCTGCCAGTAGCTGTAGCCGCCCAAGCCACCCAGCAGCATCGCCACCATCACCAATGTGGAGAGTTCAAACTCACTCATTTTAAGCTTTCAATGTTCTTGTTTTATGGTTAAACGCAAAGTAAAACTGCACTTTGTGTTTGTTGAAAAATAAGGGTTTTGAACGGGAATCCCACACAAAACCCAATCAAGCCGAAGTAAACCCATCCATCAACCCAACGGATGGTTTGCGGTTTTTACTATAAAGGAAAATACGGCTCGCAGGCACACATTACCTCCATTTTACCCTGCCATTCAGGCCATGACTCGTGCTGATTCACATTTGATGCACGCCCATGTGCATGTTTGCGTGCTGGAACGAACTCAGAATGAGGCGTCGCGCGGCCAGCAAATGCACGAACAAACACACCCATAGACTCGCCCACCACAGCATCACACCCAAACATCACACACCAGCCAACTCCAAAGCAGATTCCATGTCCACCGCCACCACGCGCGACACGCCACGTTCCTGCATGGTCACACCAACCAGTTGATTGGCGATTTCCATGGTGATTTTATTGTGTGAAATGAATAAAAATTGCGTTTGTGCTGACATTTTTTTAACCAATTGCGAAAAGCGCTCGGTGTTCGCATCATCCAATGGTGCATCCACTTCATCCAGCAAGCAAAATGGCGCTGGGTTCAAACGGAACAGTGAAAACACCAAGGCGGTCGCCGTCAACGCTTTCTCACCACCTGACAACAAATGAATCGTCGAGTTGCGCTTCCCTGGCGGCTGCGCCATGACCTGTACGCCCGAATCGAGGATGTCGTCGCCGGTCATGATCAAGCGCGCCTCGCCGCCACCGAACAACTCGGGGAACAACTCGCCAAAATTTTTATTCACCGCATCAAATGTGCCTTTCAGCAAATCACGCGACTCTTTGTCGATTTTCATGATCGCATCTTCGAGCGTGGTCATCGCCTCAACCAAGTCAGCCGTTTGCGCATTCAAGAAGCTTTGCCGCTCCACGGCCACATTCAGCTCGTCCAAAGCGGCCAAGTTGACTGCACCCAAGGCATTGATTTGATTGTTCAAACGGGTGATTTCACCTTGTAGGGCTGAGGCTTTGGTGCTGTCGTCCATCGTTTCCGCCAGTTTTGCCCGCAAAGCAGCCATATCCACTTGTGCTTCTTTGAGTTGATTGGCGTACTGCTCTTGATTCAAACGCGCGGCTTGTTCGGCCAACTGCAATTGCATGATCGCGGCACGACTCGGCTCCAGTTCACGTTCTAATTTGACCCGCGACTCTTCAGCCAAACGCAGTTCATGCGTGAGCGCATCGGCATCGGTGCGGGCTTGCGCAAGGGCATTTTCGCGCTCAACGCGCAGCGCCAAAGCCTCTTGCAAACCATCGTGGCTGCTCACATCTTGAAACTCTTCCAGTTGCATGAGTTGTTCTTCATGGCTGGTGTGTAAAAATTCAATTTGCTGATCGCACGCCGTTTGGTTGTATTCCATGTCACTGAGGCGTTGCGCTAAATTGTTCACGCGGTACTGTGCATCACGCACTTGATTTTCCGCATCACGCAAACCATTGCGCATGGTCGACACTTGATCTTCGAGCGCATTGTATTCGGCTTGTGCATCCTGCCATTTGGCTTGCGCTTCCATCAAATTGATGTCACCTTCATCAAACAAGGCTTGCGCTTCGAGTTTTTGCGCCATCAATTCTTCTTCATGCATGACGATTTCGGCCAGTTCATCATCAATTTGAGCATGACGCGCCATCAATTGTTGACTGGCCAAACTGACTTTTTGCACCTGCATTTGCAACGCATGAACACGTGCTGTGGTGGATTGAACCTGAGCGCGTGCCGCCGCTTGCTGCTGCATGTACGCATCAACGCGATGCTGTAAGCGACGCAATTCTTCTTCTGCCTCATCCGCCAGCATGTCTTGTGCACGCAGCTGGGTGTGAATGTTGTCGATTTCCTGCGCACGAGCAAGCATGCCCGCCTGCTCGCTGTCGGCCACATAAAAACGCAAGGCATTGCGCCCCAATTGATGGCCATCGGGCGTGATCAACACCCCGTGTTCGGGCAATTGCTCACGCAGGCCATAGGCCTCTTCAAGCGACTTGGCCACAAACACATGGGCCAACCATTTTGGTAAAAGGTTGTTCAATGTCGGGTCGCTGACTTTAACCATGCGCATCAACGGCACCAAGCTGCCCACGGCTTCAGGCACCGCAGTACTGTTGTCGTTGGCATAAAAACTGAGTTTTGATGGCGGTGTGTCATTGAAGAAATTTTTGACCCAATCGATGCGCGACAATTCCAAACCACCCATGCGTTCAGCCAACACCGCTTCCAGCGCATTTTCCCAACCCGATTCGATGTGAATTTTTTGCCACAAGCGTTGGCGTGTGGCGAGGTTGTGCTTTTCCAACCACGGGGTGAGCTGCCCCTGGCTTTGCACTTTATCTTGCAGTTGGGTCAGGACATCAAGGCGGGCATTCAATTGGGCAATGCGTGCTTGCTCGGTTTGAGCTTGGTCGCGTGCGGCTTTGAGTGCATCTTGCGCTTGCGGCAAGCTGTCTTCCACCTCAAGCAAGGCCGCTTGTGCTGTTTCTTGGCGCGCCATTTCATCGTTCAGTTGATGCTCCAACTGATTCAATTCACGCGCATCGGCTTGGCCTGGGGCGATTTTCTCTTGTGATAAACGATCGCGACGCAGCACCAACGCTGCGATTTGTCGATCGGCATTGCGCTGTTCATCGGCTGCGCGGGCAACCTTTTGCTCCACTTGCACATGGGCGGCATGGGTCGACTGCATAGTGTGCAAGGCTTCGCGGTGGCGGGTCTCGAGTTGGGGCAGGTCTTCGGAGGCGATGGCCAGTTGCTCTTGACGAATGGCTTGCTCTTCGAGTGCCATTTCACGTTCAGCGGTCATGTGATCGACATCATCGGCCAATTGAGTTTTTCGGTCATTCCACTGCGCCAACTGCACTTTGGTTTGCTCAATTTGCGCATGAACACGCGATCGGCCGTCCATGATGTATTTGATTTCGGCTTCAAAACGCGACACTTCGGCATTGGCTTCGTACAGCGCCGCTTGTGCCGCATGCATGGCATCGGACAAATCGTAGTGCGCGGCACGTTTGGTTTCCAGCTCGCTTTCAGCATGACGCAAAGTGGCGATGGACGATTCCAATTCATTTTGCGCCAGGTTGATTTTGCCCGTGATTTTGGTTTGTTCGGCCAACGCTTCATCCAAGCGCAACAGCCACAGAAAATGCAATTTGTCTTGCGCAGCGGTTTGTAAGTCGCGGTATTGCTGCGCCACACGTGCTTGCGCTTCAAGGCGCTCCACTTGACCATTCAACTCGCGCAAAATGTCCTCAACCCGAGTCAAATTGTCACGCGTGTCATTCAAACGATTTTCTGTTTCTCGGCGGCGCTCTTTGTATTTCGATACACCTGCGGCCTCTTCGAGAAACACGCGCAGCTCTTCAGGTTTCGCTTCGATGATGCGCGAAATCATGCCCTGACCGATGATCGCATAGGCACGCGGCCCCAGCCCTGTGCCCATGAAAATGTCTTGCACGTCGCGGCGGCGCACCTGTTGATTGTTAATGTAGTAGCTCGAACCGCCATCGCGCGTGAGCACGCGGCGCACGGCGATTTCAGCGTATTGACTCCACTGCCCTGCGGCGCGGCCTTCGTGATTTTCAAAGACCAACTCCACCGATGCACGGGCAGCGGGTTTGCGGTGACTGGAGCCATTGAAAATCACATCACTCATGGATTCACCTCGCAGCTCCGACGCACGCGATTCGCCCAACACCCAACGTGTGGCGTCCATGATGTTGGATTTACCACAACCATTCGGCCCGACCACAGCAACAAGTTGACCCGGCACGTGAAAGCTCACGGGGTCAACGAATGATTTGAATCCTGCCAGTTTAATTTGAGTCAGCCGCACAAAGCCCCTTAATTCGTCATGCAAAATAAGGCGACATCATACCATTTTTAACCATTTTGCTGGCAAAAAGCAGTGAATTTTAGCTGCAAGTCATTTTTTATTTGATTTAAAATCAAATAGATAAAAGATTTTTTTGAATTTCGTCTGCCATCAAAGTAGGGGCTTGCAAAGGCGCCATGTGTCCCAGCTTAGGCAACACGTGAACGGGGCTTTCTGGGCGGATCTTTTCCCACTTGTGCCATGCGTCGGTGGGCACAACATCACCCGTTTCTCCACGCCACACCACACAAGGCACTTGTAAGCGTTTGATTTTTCGCCACACATACGGCGGGGTCAAGAACACCTGCGCCTCCCATGTTTTGCGAAAGTTCAAAGTCAAAGGTTCACTTGACACATGGGGCATCACGCGTTTGTTTGATGTGCGTAAGCCGTGCGTCGCATAGTCTTGAAACACTTCAGCCGAAAAGCCTTTAAACAGGGACTTGCCGCTCAGTGCTTTGGTAAATTCGTCGCCCGTTGTCCAACGTTCACGCCGCTGCAAGGTTTTTTGCACCAAACCAAACACCCTTGCACGCAACGGCTTAGGCACTCCCGCAAACATCACAAACATCCGCGTCGGGAACATGACGGGCTCAATCAGCAATATTTGCTTGAATAAATCTGGACGCTTGATCGCGGCCAACAAAGTCGTCACCGCCCCCAGTGAATGCCCAACGCCAATCACCCCCTTCGGTGCCACCTGCTCAATGGCCGCAATCAGGTCATTGGCCGCACTGTGCCAAGTAAACTGTGAGGGCGGCTGATAGGGGCTGCTGTCCCATGTTGCGCGGTGATCCATCGCATACACCGTGCGCTCTTGCGCCAGCAGTTGCAATAATTTGTCATACGAGCCCGCTGGGAAACCATTGGCATGGGCAAAATGCAATGGCGTCAAATCGGTGTTGTGTTGAGCGAGCCATACATGCACGGGGACATGATGACCATCGATGCGAATCAGTTGTGTGTTCATAAAGTATTGTTTTTAGAATGAATATTGAAGAAATAAGGCTTTGTATGATTCATTGTTGGAGCGTGTCAAAAACCCAGAAACCCATCATTTCCGCACAAACGGTGATCAAGTTACAGCCAGCATTGTGGCCTTTGTGAATGATTGAAAAATTGAACCGCAAAGGTGGACTTCGCGCGCCACTGGACTCTCACCTGCGCGGGAATGGCGATTTTCTGAGCATGACAGCCCATGAAAGGGCTTTTTTCTCCACCAATTAAACGCATACGATAACGCATACAATAATGCACACACAGCCAAAGCAAGCCATCGTTTTTTTTCAACTGCATTACGCATTGATTTGAGCCCTGCTCAGAAAGTCACACCACCGATGGCTCATGCCTCGTGGGCTGCAAATAAGCGCACATGCTCTTTCATTGCATACCGATCGGTCATGCCCGCAATGTAATCGGCAATGCGCACGGCCTGCAATGCCCCCCCCTCATCCACCACATAATCGGGCGGCAACAAGCGTGGCTCATCCATGAAGGCGTCGAATAAATTGGTCACGATGCGCTTGGCTTTTGTGCCACTGCGCATCACTTGGTAATGGCGATACAGATGACCCATCAGGTATTTTTTCAATTGCTGCATTTCAACATGCATCTCCGTTGAAAACTGCGCCAACCGTGGAGCGGCACGGACATCATCGATGCTGTGCACACCACGGGCTGCAATCTGAGCCGCAGTGGTGCTGGTCAAATCCACCACCATCGCATTGATCATTCGCCGCACGGTTTCCAGCACCTCGCGTCGCCCACGCAAATCAGGAAACCGCTGACGCACTTCATCATGGTGTAATGCAAACAACCCCATCTCTCGCATGCCGTCGATGCTTAAAATGCCTGAACGCAGGCCATCATCAATGTCATGGTTGCTGTACGCAATCGCATCGGCAATATTGGTCAACTGCGCCTCAAGACTCGGCTGCGTGCCTTCCAAAAACCGCCGCCCAACGTCACCCAACAGCTCGGCTTTATTGCGCGCGCAATGCTTCAAAATGCCTTCGCGGGTTTCAAAAGTTAAATTCAAACCATCAAATGCGCCATAACGCTCCTCAAGCACATCGACAATGCGCAAGCTTTGCAAGTTATGTTCAAAACCACCAAAGTCGGCCATGCACGCATGCAAAGCATCTTGACCCGCGTGACCAAATGGCGTGTGCCCCAGATCATGCGACAACGCAATCGCTTCAATTAAATCTTCGTTCAAGCGTAAATTGCGTGCCAAAGC
>CALMCL010000226.1 GCA_937862905.1 uncultured Burkholderiaceae bacterium
CCCCCCTCAAGCTCAACAAGCGAAAAAGAGGGTTTTACTGTGTGATTAACGATAAATTTACAAAAAGCACACATTTTTCAGTGCATGTCATGGCAAACGATGGCACCAAAAGCATTTTTGCGCGGAAAGCCGCGCAAAAACAAAGGTTACTCTTTTAAACACAAGAAAGGTTTACGCGATTTTTTCAATCGGTGCTGGAATCATTGGAAAACCCAACGCCTCGCGTGATTCATAGTAGGCCTGCGCCACTGAGCGCGACAGATTGCGAATGCGACCAATATACGCCGCCCGCTCCGTCACCGAAATCGCACCACGCGCATCCAACAAATTGAATGTGTGGGCTGCTTTCAACACCTGTTCGTAAGCAGGCAAAGCCAATTTACGCGCACCCTCAACCGCTTCGTTTGTATCGGGGTTTGTCCCCATTAACACTTTCGCCTCGCGTTCGTACTCGGCAAAATGACGAAACAGCACTTCGGCATTTGACATTTCAAAGTTGTATGTCGACTGCTCCACTTCGTTTTGATGGAACACATCGCCGTACGTCAATTCGCGTGTCACGCCATTTTCTTCCCAACGCGTCCAAACGAGGTCATACACATTTTCAACCTGTTGCAAATACATCGCCAACCGTTCAATGCCATATGTGATTTCACCCAAAACAGGTTTGCAATCAATGCCGCCGACCTGTTGAAAATAAGTGAATTGGGTCACTTCCATGCCATTCAACCACACTTCCCAGCCCAAACCCCATGCACCCAGTGTCGGATTTTCCCAGTCGTCTTCAACGAAGCGCACGTCATTGGCTTCCAAATCCAAGCCCAACGCTTTCAATGAACCCAGATACAATTCCAAAATATTTTCAGGCGCGGGCTTGAGCACCACTTGATATTGGTAATAATGCTGCATCCGATTTGGATTCTCACCATAACGGCCATCTTTTGGGCGACGTGAAGGCTGCACATAGGCGGCACGCCAATGCTCAGGGCCAATCGCACGCAAGAAGGTTGCGGTATGACTCGTGCCCGCCCCAACCTCCAGATCGTATGGCTGCAACAAAGCGCAACCTTGTGCGCTCCAATAATTTTGTAAAGCTAAAATAGTTTCTTGAAATGTTAAAGCCGTTGACATAAGGGTCTTTCGCATGGGTGTCAAATAAAATCGTATTGTACCGTTTCCAGCGGTAAAACCCAAGTGTTGCGGACATCCTTCGCCAAAAGAGGACGCCAGCGCCATTGCATCACATCACACGAACACCACCAACGCCGCCATTGCACCGTGCGCACCCATGACCAAGCTTTGTTCGATGTCTGCTGTGCGTGATGAACCTGCGATGAAGCTGCCGAAACCGCGCTCTTCAATTTTTATCTGTGCGTAAGCATCACGCATGGTGTGCACCATGCGCTCGCGTGGGACAACCATGACCAAGCGTTGGCATAAAAAGTATAAAGAACGGCAATCAAGGTTCGCATTACTGACCCAAACAGAAGCATTTTCGGCAACCGCCAGTTGACCTGCAACAATGGCAATGTCTACATTTTGGTGATCATGCGGCAACTGCGATTGTGCTTGTGATGGTGCTTGTGACTGCTCTACGTTGCTGTCCTCCAGCAAGTTCACCACCCGCCCTTGCCCTGTATCAGGCCAATGTGCTTTCACCGCATCCATGACGCTTTGCCCTTCATTCACATACACGGCACAGCCACCCAATGTTTCAACCAAAGTCGAAAACTGCTGATGTGGGTCATCGTAATGCACAAAAGCTTGCGCATGGATGTCTGGCAACTCAACAGGAGCTGGGCGATTGGCACGAATGGTGTTTAAAATTTGCTCGCGGCTGCTCATTTTTTATCTCCCTGTGCTCTTTTTCGCATGATCTCTTTGAAGCTGTCTTTTGGCATGTTGGGCGTGGCGCGACCGTATTTGTGCCATGCTGAATTTTTCAGCAATGCTTCGGGCACAATCGGGATGATGGTGCGCTGAACTTTGCCTGCAAAATCAAACAATGCGGGATGTTTCATCATGAAGCCTGCCGTTTGAATCGCCCACTTTTTGAGCCTCGGCATGGCATTGGCATCGAATGCTTTGGCGCGTTGCCCGACGAGTTGCTCATGGAGGTTGATTTTTACAGGACATACATTGCTGCATGAACCACAGGTGGTGCAGGCAAAAGCCATGCTGGCGTGTTTCTTGATGTCGCGCGAAGGGCCAAGCGTCGAGCCAATGGGGCCTGGAATGATGTAACTGTAGCTCATGCCCGATGAACGGCGGTAAACTGGGCAAGTGTTCATGCACGCGCCGCAACGGATGCATTGCAAGCTTTTGCGAAACTCGCTGCTGCCCAAAATCGCGCTGCGGCCATTGTCGACAATCACGATGTGCATTTCACCGCCTTGTCGTGCTTGGTGGAAATGTGACGTGTATGTGGTGATCGGGGAACCAATGGCAGAACGTGCCAGCAAGCGTGTAAAAATGCCCAAATGCTCCATTTTTGGGATGATTTTCTCAATGCCCATGCTGGAAATATGAATCGGCGGCAAACTCACCCCGAGGTCGGCATTGCCCTCATTTGTGCACACCACCACGCCCCCCGTCTCGGCGATGGCGAAATTCACACCCGTCATGCCCGCATCTGCGGTCAAAAAGTGTTCGCGTAAATTGGCGCGCGCAGTGTGTGTGAGGTAGGTCGGGTCACTGTTACCATGCTCTGTGCCCATTTCTTTTTCAAATAATTCACCGATTTGCTCTTTTTTCAAATGAATCGCAGGCATGACAATGTGGCTGGGTCGTTCACGGCGCAGCTGCACAATGCGCTCACCCAAATCGGTGTCAATGACCTCGATGCCACGGGCTTCAAGGTAAGGGTTGAGGCCACATTCTTCGGTCAACATGGATTTAGATTTGACCAATTTTTTCACATGCGCTGCAGCTAAAATACCATGCACGATGGTGTTGTGCTCCTCTGCATCTTTGGCAAAATGCACCGTCACGCCATTACTTTTGGCGTTGTTGGCAAATTCAGCTAGATATTCGTCCAAACGCGACAACGTGTGTGCTTTGATCTGATCCGCCAATGCCCGCAGGTGTTCCCATTCGGGTAATTTTTCCGCCTGCGCATCACGCTTTTTACGCACCCACCACACGGCGGAGTCATGCCAACGGGCATGTGGACGGTCTTTTAAAAACTCGGCTGCGGCTTGCGGATGCTGGATGTCATCGTCATGCATGTCACTCTCCCCGTCCCGTTAAAATTTCAACAATGTGACGTGCCCGCACAGGCGCATTTTGCGCTTTGGCAATCGCGCCCATGTGCATCAAGCACGAAGAATCTGCACCAACAATGTAGGTTGCACCTGTGGCCTGGTGTTGCGCCACACGATCTTGCCCCATCGCCACAGACACTGCGGGCTCATCCATACAAAATGTGCCACCAAAACCGCAACACTCATCGACGCGTTCAGGCGTTTTAACCACGATGTCATCCACCAATGCCAAAATCGAAGCCAAACGCGAGTGGTACGGCAATTGCAGCTCCGATGGTGTGGCGTGATGCAAAGCGCGCAAACCATGACAGCTTTGATGAATCGACACCGTGTGCGGAAAAGACACCGTTTTCGGTAAATGCGTTACCTTTAAAACCTCTTGTAAAAACTCAATGATTTCATAGGTTTTTGTGGCCACAGCAACATAATTTGGATCAAGCTTTGATGTTTTTGTGGCGTATTTTTTGATGTGCGCCACGCAACTGCCTGACGGTGCAACGATATAATCGTAGCCCTTAAACACATCCGCAAAATGCGCTTCGGCTTGGCATGCCCCTTTCAAATCGCCATTGTTCACCAACGGCTGACCACAACAGGTTTGTGCCAACGGATACTCGACCTCAAGACCGTAACCTTCCAGCAATTCTAAACTCGCCATCGCCACATCGGGGTAGAGTTCATTGACGTAGCATGAAATAAATAAAGCGACTTTCATGTGTTTTCCTTTTATTGTAAATAGTGTACGTGCATCAAAAAAGTCCAATGCTTTTGGCATGTTCATGGCACATTCGATTCTGTACGGATCATTTGCTCAAAACCACCCACTGAAACTGCCCAAAAATAAAGGCTTACGACTGCAACTTGACCCGTTCATCGCCCGCCCAAACCGCATCCAGCCATTCGATCCAATGCAACACAGGCGCATGTGCCGCGCTGGCAATTTGGCTGATGCAACCGATGTTTCCACTCAACACAAACGCAACGTTGTCCATTTTCAAATCATTGATTTTGTTGCTCAACAGCTGTTTTGATAGCTCGGGCTGCGTGATTGAATACGTCCCAGCCGAACCACAGCACAGGTGCGTGTTGATGCTGGGGGCAAGACGCACGCCGATCTCGGTCAACAAACCACTCACACTGCCTTTAAGCTTTTGCCCATGTTGTAAGGTGCATGGCTCATGATATGCCATGTATTTCGCTGCATCAGGTAAAGCTGCAATGCGTGTTTTTAAGGCATCTCGCACCACGGGGTATTGCTTCAGAACCCACAGGATCACTTCTGAAACATCACGCACGGCTGCGCTGACCTTTTGTGCGGATTCGGCCTGCGCTTCATCGTGTTTGAATAAATGACCGTATTCTTTCAGTTGCGCACCGCAGCCTGAAGCATTCGACACCACCAAGGTTTTTGGCTGTGTGTCCAGCAACTCGCCCCAGACTCGAATATTTCGCATCGCCATCGCTCGAGCACCAACCGCAT
This sequence comes from uncultured Burkholderiaceae bacterium, assembly GCA_937862905.1. Taxonomy (GTDB): domain Bacteria; phylum Pseudomonadota; class Gammaproteobacteria; order Burkholderiales; family Burkholderiaceae; genus Hydromonas. Next base: position 4,744 of record CALMCL010000226.1, read on the forward strand.
CATCGGTGTGCGCAGCAATCGCACCGCAACAACCATCTTGCACGGTCTGTACCGACACACCCCATGCGCTCAACAGCCGTATGGTGGCTTGATTGATGTTCGGCGACATGGTGTTCTGTACGCAGCCTTGGTGAACAATCACTGTTAAATCAATGGGTTGAAGAGCCACCGCAGCAGGAGCAGTTGATGCCGACCATGCCGCGGGTTTCAATTTTGCAGCATACGTTGCAGGCAATGCTTTTTTCACCGCAGAAGCCGCGCGCCATAACACACCAAATAAAGCAGGACGCGTCAGCACATGACGCAACACCCCGAGCTTGCCGCGTTCAGCCCATGCCCGCGTGTGGTGTTGCCTCAAATGATCTCGCCCCCATTCCAGCAAATGACCATACTGCACACCCGATGGGCAGGTGGTTTCACACGAGCGGCAGGTCAAGCAACGATCCAAATGCTGCTGCACCGAAGCCAGATCGGCTTGGCCTTCGAGCATGTTTTTGATTTGATAAATCCGTCCACGCGGACTGTCTTGCTCATCACCCAACACGCCATAAGTCGGGCACGTGCCCAAACACATGCCGCAGTGCACACAATCTTTGATGATGTCACGGGCCTCCAACGCGGCCGCATCATGTTTCAATGCATCGCTTAAGTTAAGGTACATGGTACGTCTCCACGGTTGCAGGACCTGCATGAGTCACAGTGTCAAAACGATGTCGATTAAAAAGATGTTTGGGGTCAAATTGCGCCTTCAACGCAGTTTGCACACGCTGTTCATTGGACGCTGTGGGTGCGGCCATGCACACACGCCCAGACCTGGGGGTGCGGTAACACGTGGCATGACCACCTGCGGCTTTAAATGGCACGGACAAATCCTCCACCGCCCACAGCCAGCGCAATGCCCCACCCCACATCGCCAACCCCATGTCCGCATGCACCGCCAAAGCATCCACTGCGGTGGGCAATACAGCACGCCACAAGGCATGATCATCGCTTGGTGAAGCGGTGAAGTGCGGCTGAGACTGCTCTTGCAATGCCGTCCAGAAAGCCACCGCCTGCACATCACCCACACGGACAAAAGTGCCTCCCACCAACTCATGCGCCCAATCACCCAACATTGAAACACCTGCATTAACCGCCGCTGGCATGCCTGCCAAGCGCACACTCAACACCCCCTCCAACCATGCCGAACCCGTCACCGCAATCGGTTTCACCAAAAAGCGACGACACAACACTTGTGCCGAATGAAAGTCACAGCTCAAACGCAGGGTCAACACCTCCTTCGGCTGAGGCAATACTTTCAGCGACACCTGCGTCATCAACCCCAAAACACCCATGCTGCCCACCAACAGACGAGATACGTCATAGCCGGCCACATTTTTCATGACTTGCCCACCGAATTTGAGCAACTCACCTTGGGCATTCAAAAGGTGCGCACCGAGGACATAATCGCGAATGCCGCCGACATACAAACGTGCCGCTCCCGTCAAACCCGCATTGACCACACCGCCCACCGTTGCCCCTTGTGCCACAAATGGTGGCTCAAAAGGCAAACATTGTTGCTGCTCATCCAACACGCGCTGCAACTCCGCCCACGGCGTGCCCGCCCGAACCGTGACCACCAATTCGGTCGGTTCATAACTGACAATGCCCGCATGCGCACGGGTGTCTAAAACATCCCCCACACACGTGCCATAAAAATCTTTCGTCCCCGCGCCGCGAATGCGCAGCGGCGCTCCATTCGCCTGTGCCTCATGAATCCGCGCTTGCCACGCTTTGACGGTATCGTTCATCTCAACATTCATTTAGAACCTCGGTAAATCAGGAAAAGGCAACTCGCCGTGGTGCACATGCATGCGACCAAATTCAGCACAGCGGTGTAAAGTCGGAATCGCTTTATCTGCATTGAGCAAACCCGCAGGGTCAAATGCCGCTTTCACCGCCCACATGGCACCGCGCTCTTCATCTGAAAACTGCATGCACATGTGTCCAATTTTCTCCAACCCCACGCCGTGCTCACCCGTGATCGTGCCCCCCAAAGCGATGGATGCTTCTAGAATTTTCGCACCAAAATGTTCGGCTCGCTCCACCTCATCGGGGTCCGCGCCGTTGAATAAAATCATCGGATGCATGTTGCCATCACCCGCATGAAACACATTCAAACATTGCAAACCAAACTCCTGCTCCATCGCCGCAATCGCCGCTAAAATCCGCCCCAAGCTTTTGCGTGGAATCGTTCCGTCCATACAATAATAATCAGGTGCAAGTCGTGCAGCCGCAGGGAATGCCGATTTCCGCCCCGCCCAAAATTTCAATCGCTCGGCCTCATTTTGCGAAACCTGTAAACGCGTTGCACCTGCTTCTCGCAGTATCTGACTCATCGCATTGATTTCTTGCGCCACCACATCGGGCTCACCATCAGACTCGCACAGCAACAAGGCCGCTGCCTCCAAATCATAGCCCGCGTGCAAATACGCCTCGACCGCTGCCGTGCTCGCCGCGTCCATCATTTCCAAACCCGCTGGAATCAAACCCGCTGCAATCACATTCGCCACCGCATCCGCCGCCGACTGCACAGTGGGGAACGATGCCAGAATCACTTCTGCATGGCGCGGTTTTGGCACAAGCTTCACCCACACCGTCGTCACCACCCCAAGCATGCCTTCAGAACCAATGAACACAGGCAACAAATCCAAACCCACGGCATCAGGCGCCAACCCGCCCAGTTCAATCACATCACCATTCATCAACATGACGCGAACTTTGAGGACATTGTGCACGGTCAAGCCGTATTTCAAACAATGCACCCCCCCCGAGTTTTCTGCGACATTGCCACCAATTGAACAGGCAATTTGTGACGATGGATCGGGGGCGTAATACAAACCATGCACCGCCGCGGCTTCAGAAATTGCTGCGTTGCGCACGCCCGCTTGCACACACGCCACACCATTGGCGCCATCCACCTCAATGATGCGGTTGAATTTGCTCATCACCAACAGCACCGCACCTGCGCTCGGTGTCGCTCCACCCGACAGCCCAGTGCCCGCACCGCGCGTGACCACGCCAATGTTCAGTTCAGAACATGCGCGCAGCAGTGTTTGCAATTGTGTTTCATTTTCGGGTAAAACCACACACAGTGGCAATTGTTTAAACATCGTCAGCGCATCCGCTTCAAACGGTCGCATGCGATCCAGTTGGCTGATGATGTTCGCGCTGGGCATGTGCGGTGCAAGTGCATGCAGCAAAGCCGACAGCGCAGAAGAGGTCACATCGGTGTTCATGGTGAACCTTGTAATCATGTTCAAAGAAAAGCAACACAATGCTTTTCTTTGAAATTCGTTGGGGATGTTGTGGGTGCATGTTGAATGAAGTGAAGATCATCATTTTCATCATTCTCACCATTCAACTCTACACACCGCTCAAAACAAAGCCAAGCCATTCAAACCCAATCATTCAACGCGAAAAAAGTAAATCTGCATTTTCTGCGACCTTAAAAGGCACAAATCCAACTCACAAAGAAGAGCGGATGTTCAACGTTTGGGTGTGTTTGGGTGCTCAGAAGTGTTGTGCGGTTGACCTCGCACAACACACTTCATTTTAAGCCATCACAACACATGGACTTGGGCTGTGATCAGCCGTAATAAGCCATCACATAGGTCATGATACCAATAAACGTTGCAAAAATTAAACTGTGTTTCACGGTAAAGCGGAACAAATCGGATTCACGTCCAGCCAAACCGACGGCCGCTGCGGCGATGGCAATGGACTGCGGTGAAATCATTTTACCCGTCACGCCACCAGTGGTATTCGCCGCCACCAACAACGTGTCATTGACACCGATTTGATGCGCCGTGGTTTGCTGCAAAGAGCTGAACAATGCATTCGATGAGGTGTCCGAACCCGTCAAAAACACGCCCAACCAACCAATGAACGGTGAAAAGAAGGGGAACATTTTACCCGTGCCCGCCAACAGCAGCGCCAATGTCGACGACAATCCAGAATACTTCGCCACGAAAGCAAAAGCCAACACCATGCCGATCGATAAAATCGGTTTTTTCAACTCACCAATCGTTTCACCGAGCAATGTCACACCATCACGGGCTTTCATTTTCAACAACAGCATGCTCAACAACGCCGCAATGAAAATGGCTGTGCCTGTCGCTGACAACACGTCAAATTTCAAAATCGCATTGTAAACAGGTTCAACAGGGTTGGTGATCGGTGCCGCGGTGGCCACCATTTTGTGCAAACCTGGAATCTCATACTGAATCACCGTGTCATACAACGCACCGCCTTTGGCAAACATGGCTTTAAATGGTTTCAATGTCCAAATGCTCACGACAACAGTCAAAATCACAAACGGCATCCATGCTTTGATCACTTCACCAGCGGTATGGCGGTGGGCATCAACAGCCGTTTTTTCAACATGCTCAAAACGGAAAATGTTTTTGGGCTGCCAAAACTTCAAGAAAACAGTCAAGCAAATCAGACTGACCAAAGCAGAGGTGATGTCTGGTAACTCAGGGCCAAGCAAATGCGAAGTGAAATACTGAGTGACCGCAAATGAAATGCCAGCCACCAACAATGCAGGCCAAGTTTCACGAATGCCTTTGATGCCATCCATCATGGCAATCAACCAAAAAGGCACAATTGTGGCCAAAATAGGCAATTGCAAACCAACCACTTTGCCAATTTCAACAGGATCGATGTTGGTGATTTTACCCGCCGTGATGATGGGCACGCCCATCGCCCCGAAAGCCACGGGTGCTGTGTTTGCAATCAAACACAAACCCGCTGCATACAAAGGATTAAAGCCCAAGCCGACCAACAAAGCCGCCGTGATCGCCACAGGCGCACCAAAGCCTGCTGCGCCTTCAAGGAAAGCACCGAAGCAAAAACCGACCAAAATCATTTGCAAACGTTGATCTTCTGTGACGGATAAAATGGACGAGCGAATCACATCAAATTGACCCGTTTTCACTGTGATTTTGTACAAAAACACCGCGGCAATGATGATCCATGCAATCGGCCACAAACCATAAGCAAAACCATAACCTGCTGCGGCAAATGCCATGTTCACAGGCATTTTGTAAAAAAACAATGCAATCACCAACGCAATGGTGACGGTCAAGGTGCCAGCCACGTAACCTTTTAAACGAAACACGGCCAAAGCCAAGAAGAAGAAAATGATCGGAATGGCCGCAACAAGCGAGGACAGCCATAGGTTATTGAGGGGGTCGTACGATTGGATCCATGGGTTCATGGTTTGTCTCCTGTGTTTTATATATGAATTGAAACTGATGCATTATATGCCCGCCAAATTTGCATAAAAATGATATAAAATCATGGAAAACATTCTATTTTGGAATAATTATGAACATCCGAGCCATGCGTGCGTTTGTTGAATTGGTCAAACAAAAAAGCGTCACCGAAGCCGCCAATGCCCTGTGCGTGACCCAACCGACGATCAGCAAATTGGTCAAGCAGCTTGAATTCGAATTGAACTTGCCTTTGATGATTCGACACGGACATAAATTTGAGCTCACGCCCGCAGGGCAACTGGTGTTTGACCAAGGCTCATCCATCCTCAAACAGATGAAAAACTTAAACGAGGCCATCAATGAATTTCACACACAAGAAACAGGCATTTTGAAATTGGGCATGCCCGCTACCGTGGGCAGTTTCTTTTTTAATGAGATTTTGAGCACGTTTCACGAGCGTTATCCACGCATCCAAATACAGCTCATTGAAGATGGCTCTGAAGTGGTGGCACCAATGGTGCTGTCGGGTAAACTGGATGTCGGTGTGTCCATGCTGCCCGTCACCACCGAGCTGGCGACGCGGGCGTTTATTTACGATGACTTGTATTTTATTTCACGCAAACCATCGGTGTGGCAGCAGTTCTCAGAAGTGTATTTAACCGACATTCGTGATGCTGAATTTGTGTTGTTCAGTGAAAGTTTCAGCATCACCCAACGCCTGATTCACGGCTTCGCCATCCGCCAACAAACGCTGAAATTCAATGAGCGCAGCGCCCATTGGAAATTTTTGGTGTCTTTGGTCGAAGCCAGCGACCGCTGCACCGTCCTCCCCACCACCATGGCCAATGAGTTGGATGACCGCATTTTTCACAAAGCACGCATCCTCGATGTGGAACAAAACTGGCATTTGGCGATGGTTTGGTCAAACACCCGCCACATCAGCCGTCCATTGCGGGTGTGGCTGGAATTGTGTGAGGCGATGTTGCCGTTGGTGGTTGAAAGAGGTTAAAAAGGTTAATATGAGATACCCTATGCTTATTTTAATTTCAACAAACTGTCAACAACGCGTTGTTTTCTTACATTTAATCTTTGATCATCATGCCATTAACAACATCAAAGGGTATCGCTTGATCTGAAAAAGAAAATGTACCCATAGATTGAACCTCTTGTGCTGCACGCATAAAAGCCCCCCAAGCCGCTCGACTCAGCGAAGAACCCAAACTGATCCGACGCACACCTAAATCTCCCAACTGGGAAACACTGTATGTAGTACCCTTTAAGCCCATGACGACACTCACAGGTTTCCTCACAGAAGCACACACTAATCGTATGGCTTCTGCATCAGGCAAACCTGGGGCAAATAGCACATCCGCACCCGCCGCTTCAAATGCCTGCAATCGTCGAATCGTATCGTCCAAATCAAATCGCCCATTTAAAAAATTCTCTGCCCGTGCTGTCAACATAAAGGGAAAAGGCAAGCCACGCACCACCTCTGCGGCCGCAGCAATCCGTTCTACAGCATGGTCAAAAGCATAAATAGGTGATTCTTGCCGTCCTGTGGCATCTTCAATTGAACCTCCAACCAAGCCTATTGCCATAGCCATTCGGATCGTTTCGGCCACTGCATCAGGTGTGTCACCAAAACCATTTTCCAAATCCGCAGACACAGGCAAATCAGAGGCGTTGACAATATCGTGTGCATTGCGCAAAATTTCATCACGGGACAGCGCGTTCTCGGCATCCTTCCGACCAAAAGCAAATGCCAAACCTGCGCTTGTCGTAGCCAAAGCTTTAAACCCCATGCTGGCCAAAACGCGTGCTGTACCAACATCCCACGGATTTGGCATAACAAATGGTTGAGGCCCTTGATGTAAATTTTTAAAAGAAAGTGCTTTATCCAATTGACTCATGTATTCTCCTTTCTAAACCCATTGCCCCACCGTAAACAACAACAGTCCAATCAGTCCACCGATCAGTGTGCCGTTGATGCGGATGTATTGTAAATCATTGCCAATGGCATTTTCGAGCGCGCTGTTGAGCCGCTCTTTGCTCCATGCATTCATCTGTGCGGTGAGCCATTCGCGAATGTCATCTTGATATTCGGTCAGTCCAACTGCCGCAAGTTGAGCGGTTTTTTCAGTGAGTCGGCTTTGTTGAATGGGGTCGTTGATGTAATTCAATACGACATCACGGATTTTATCAGCGAGTGGTTCAATAAATGGTGAGTCATTTGCTGCGGCGTCGTCAAGCCATGCCCGGCTTTTGTCCCAAATGGTTTTGACCAATTCTTCGGCCGTCGGTGTGCGCAACCAGTCGTGCACATGGTGAGCCAACCAATCATGCCAAGCCACGTCGTTGTAAAGCTTGTCCCGCCAACCATCGGCATGTTTGGCGACCCACACATGCACGGGGTGCATGTCGTCTGCTTGTACTTTTTCGGTGAAGTCTGCCACCCATGCCAAGGCTTTATCAATGATCCAGTCATCGGCCCACTCAATGGCTTGTCCTGTGAGCTGGCTTTTCATTTTGCCCCACCATGATGCATCGACAACTTCGGCTTTTTGTGCGGCCGTGGCCAACTCAGTCAGCCACGGGCGAACGCGTTCTTTCACATCTTCGGCAGTGACAAATTCATGCAGCGATTGTGCCATCGCATTGATCAATGTGTTGTCCAAACCTTGTGCACGGGCAATGTCCATCAGGCGTGCAGTCGATCGCCCCAAACGATCGCCACTCAAATAACGTGTCATCGCTTCTTGACTCCAGCCAATCAATCGCTCAGGCGCATCCACTGGGACACGACGCATCATTGCTTGCAGAACCTTGGGCAGGCGCTTGGCAATTACGGCGTTGGTTAAATGCTGTTGAGCGTAGGTGTTGAGTCGTTCACCCATTTTCAAACGCACAAGTTGCTCACTGATGACCGCTGGATCGAGAAAATGCGTGCCAATGAATTTTGCCACGCCTTGCGCGAGCTGCGCTTGTTTGGCGGGCAAAATGGCGGTGTGCGGCAAGGGGATGCCAAGGGGGTGGCGGAACAGTGCAACAACAGCGAACCAATCGGCGAGCGCGCCAATACAAGCGGCCTCAGCAAATGCTTTGACATAAGCCAAAGCCAGCCAGTCAGGGTGTTGTTTTTGCAAAAACAACATGAGCAACCACAACAGGAGGTTAAACAGCAGCAAGGCCAAAGCCCAGCGGCGAACGGTGTGGTGTGTGTCACCTGAACTCATGTTTGTTCCAAACAATCAATGTTATTGTTAAACGGTTAAACGCACAGTAAAACCCTAATTTCGTTTGTTAAAAATGTATTGAAAAATGGAGGTTTGAACGGAAAATCCGCATAAAACCCAATCAAATACAAACAAAGCCATCACAAGTAAAGCCATCAAATAAATGGATTGTTCACTGGACTTGCTGTAATAAAAATGGTGCATCACGGTCAACAAATTGAACCCTGCTCAGCCCCACACTGCCTTTGATGCCAGCGGCAAGCAGAACAAACACCTCATGGCAGATTGCGGACATGAAGCCAAGCCCAGACTCAGCCATCAATCCAGTTCCATAACACGATGACGCAAAAACACCGACAGGCCGAACAACAAACTGGCCAAACCCAGCATGGGGGCATTGCCCCAACCAATGTAGGGTGTCAAACCTTGCATGCCCTGAACCTGCACGGTTGCGCTGACAGCGGCATCGGGACGCAATTGCTGCACCACCACACCCGATGCATCAATGTACGCCGACAGCCCCGTATTCGTCGCGACGATCACAGGACGCGCCATTTCCAACGCACGTGCACGTGACATGTACAGGTGCTGCTCTTGCGCCGTGCTTTGACTGACCGTACCAAACCAGCCCAAATTGCTCATGTTCACCCACACATTGGGTGCCTCAGCATCACCATGGGCCCATGCTTTAATCAGCTCTTCACCAAATTCATTTTCGTAACAAATATTCACACCCACGCGTGTGATTTGCCCTGCAACATTCAGCTCAAATGGTCTTTGTGACTCACCATAACCATAACCACCCAATGGGATCTTCATCGCATCAACGAACCACTGAAACCCCCAAGGAATCATTTCGCCAAAAGGCAACAAGTGAATTTTGTCGTAGCGCGATGGATCAAGAGGGTCTTCTTTTTCAGACAACCACATGGCGCTGTTATAAAACTCATGCTTCGCTTCATCAATGCCCACACCGCCCATCAGCACCGCCCGACCGCTCAGATGTGTATGCAAGGCTTCCAAAGGCTCGATCGGCACTTGTGTCCACGGATATGGCAAAGCCGTTTCAGGGAACACCGTCAATTGCGCCGACGACTGGACGGCGTGCTTGATGAACGACAATGTATTGTTCAACATCACCTGTTCATTAAATTTACTGGTTTGCATCACATTGGGCTGAACAATGCTCACACTGATCGGCGCACCCGCTTTTTCACCCCAATTTAAACCTTGCACAATCAAGCCAACCACGGCCAACACCGCCATGCTCGCGGCTGTCAAAGCCAAGCCCTTGACCTCGCGCCGCCGCTCAAGCGCACAACGTCCCACAAAAGCCAATGCCCCCGCACTCATCGCCGCCGCAAAACCCACCCCGTACACACCAAAAATGGCGAACCAACCCTTGAGCAGAGGATTGTCAATGTGTGCATACCCCGAAGCCAGCCACGGAAATCCGCCAAACACATAGCCCCGCGCCAATTCTGCCACCAACCACAACGCTGGGAAAGCCACCAGGTAACTGGACACGCGCAACTCAGCAAAAAAACGCCGCCAAACACCCAAAGCCAACATGTAATACGCCGCCAAATACGATGACAAGGCGATGATCGCCAGTGCAGACATCCACGTTGGCAAACCACCCACACCGTGCATGCTGAAGTGCAACCAATAGAGCCCCGCACAAAACCAGGCCAAACCAAACATGAATGCAACACGTGCAGGGCGCGTCACATAAGGCAATAACAACAACATGCCCGCCAAACTACCGATTTGCATGATGCCCAAAGGCAGCGGCGCAAAGCTCAACGCCTGCACACCACCCAACACCACAGCCAATGCATACCATCCCATGTGTTTTATATTCAATTTCACGTTTTACCCAAATTCATTTTTCAAAACAAGCCGATCGAATGTCAGCAGACCTCAGACAACCTTAGGCAACTTACCCATACCATTTATACTGCCCAGCCATCATGGCATTACAACCAATCCGCCAATAACGCCCAACCTTCAGGCCATGCCCCCAAACCACTGTCTGAGTTGATGTGGCCACGATCGCCCACATCGACCAACGCACTGCCCCATGCTTGGGCACACTGCGTTGCAAATTCAAAAGAACCATACACATCGTTTGTGCTCGCCACCACCACACTCGGAAAAACAAACGGACGAGAGACCTGAGCTGAAAAGTTCAAGCTTTGATTTGGGAAGGCTACGCCTTGAGGATCAGGAGGTGCAACCAACACAGCGCCTTTAATGGTGTGCACAGTGCGCTCCGCCCAATACGCCACCAACAAACACCCCAAACTGTGCGCTGCAAACACCACATCAC
>CALMCL010000227.1 GCA_937862905.1 uncultured Burkholderiaceae bacterium
CAAGCGCTTAGCTCGAATCTTTTTGAAAATTGCCTTTCGTAGTTTAATTCACCTTATCTTGATTTATTCTACACCAAAAAACACCTAACCTCATGAATTTATTTGTATTTTTCAAACAATCATTCTGTATAAAAACTTACCTTTTATATCAAAAATACACGAAAATTTATAAATTAAACATTTGTTTGAGGTGTTTGACAATCTAACCGCGCAAAGGTAAGCACACATCAATCAAGTAAACCAACCAATGAGGGCTTGAAATTCAGGTCAATGCATTAGAATGAAGCCCCGCGAGGTTGTGCACACATCACCCGCAAACATAAACCATCAACAGCACCCCAACACCCATGGCAAAACAAGAAACCTATTTCGTCACCGACATTGAAACCGACGGCCCCATTCCAGGCCCACACTCCATGCTGTCTTTCGCCAGTGCCGCCTACAGCGCAGAAGGCCGCCTCATTGACACCTTCAGCGCCAACCTCGACATGCTGGAAGGCGCCAGCGGTCATGCATTCACCATGAAATTTTGGGCCACCGAACCTGACGCATGGGCGGCCTGCCGCAGTGACACCATTGCACCAGAGCTGGCCATGAAAAATTATGTGAAATGGATTCGAACTGTGTGTAAAAACACCACCAGTCCTGTGTTTGTGGGCTATCCAGCGGGTTTCGACTTTACATTTATCTTTTGGTATTTGATCAAATTTACAGGCGAATCGCCTTTTTCATGGTCGGCTTTGGACATGAAAACATTTGCCATGGCCCTCACAGGACTGGATTACAAACAAGCCATCAAACCCCGCCTGCCCAAAACATGGTTGCCCGAAGAACTACCGCACACCCACATTGCCTTGGATGACGCATTGGAGCAAGGCCATATTTTTTGTCAAATGTTGAGCGCGTGGCGAACACAGCACAGCCCATCCGAGGAGCAGCCACTGCCGATGCCCTGAACACGTTTGGCATTCCATGCCCCTCGTCAGCTCCCAATATATCCCCACACAAGGCGCCCCCATGCACTCACATAAAACGCACCTGCTCGTCATTGCATGTACCTCCTGGTTGAACAATGCCAGTGCCCAAACAAACAATGAACAGGTCTATCACATACAGCGCCACACCGATGGCACCAATGTGATGCCCCTCGTATCCTCAAGCAACACACAAGCAGATAAACGCATCAACGATTACCTGTTCATTGATGCCCTCAGTCAACTCCCCACTCAATTGCAAACAAAAAAAACCATCACCACCATGCCCGCCAGCACCGCCTATGGTTATCAAGTGGTGCGCAATGACCGCAAAGTGTTGTCATTGAACATTCGCATGGGGTATTGTGGCGCCTACTGTGAAGAAAGCAATGCCAGCTATCATTTTGATGCGCAAACAGGGCATCACATTGGTTTGACGGATGTGTTCACAAAGCAAGGCATCGCGCAGCTGGATGCGAAAATCAACCAATTAAACATCACTCGCATAGAGCGCACAGTGAAACATTTGAAAAGCAGCAAACGCAATGACACGACAGAAGCTCAATTGGAGTTGTACAGCGATTGTTTGAGCTCAAAAAAAGAACGCTCCAAAACACCATTCAACACCTTTTACAGCACCTTTCAAATAAACAATCGCACCGTAACCTTCACCAGCGACCGATGCAGCAACCACGCCATGCGCGCCCTCGATGACATCGGTGATTTTGACAACAGCATGTCATGGACTCAACTCACCCCGTACTTCACTGCCTATGGCAAGGCCTTGTTCAGCCCAACCGCCAACGACACGTTTCATCCCAGCGCATTCGGTCAAGTCCTATACGGCACACTCGGCAACGCACGCATCACCATGCTGCTCGAACCACCTCAAACCAGCAACGACACCCCCGAAAGCACGGTCTCTGGCCAGTATTTCTATGATCAATATAAAACCAGCATTGAATTATATGGCTCACTCAAAGACAATGCGATCACCCTAACTGAAAACGATGAGCGCACACCCAAAACCATCACTTTAACCATCAACGGCGCTTCTTTAAGTGGATATTGGCAAGGCGAGGGAAAGATATACCCCATCCGTGTTAAACCTTAAACAAGCACAAACGGCAGTCGATCGCCCAGCAAAACCCATTTTGAAATGGCTTGAATTAAGCACTTTTTGAATGAAAAATCTGCATATCGTCGATGAAACCCACAAAACATGAAGCGCAAACGGCTGATTGACAAACCTCTCCATGGCCTATGGGCGTAAAAAAACGGCGATTATGCATCGCCGTTTTTTTGATCCAACCTGATAATCAATCACTGGTTTCTATGTGTCATTAAGCTTTCACTGGTTTATTGGTGATGTGCTTATTGATGTACCACTGCTGACCAATCGAGAAAATATTGCTCACCACCCAGTACAACACCAAACCCGAAGGGAAGAAGAAGAACGTCACACCAAAAATCAAAGGCATCATCAGCATCATGCGTGCTTGCATTGGATCCGCTGGTGTTGGGTTCAATTTCGTTTGAATGAACATCGTCACCATGTAAATCACAGGCAGAATCCACAATGGATCAGGAGCAGACAAATCTTTAATCCAACCCATCCACGGCGCACCACGCATTTCAACCGCCGCCTGCAACACATAATACAGCGCAATGAAAATGGGCATTTGAACCAACATCGGCAAACAACCACCTGCTGGATTCACCTTTTCGGACTTGTACAACTCCATGGTGGCTTGGTTTAACTTAAGCTTGTCATCACCATAATCCTCTTGCAATACTTTCAGTTTTGGCGCCAACGCTTTCATTTTCGCCATGGACTTATAACTCGCTGCGGTCAACGGGAAAAATGCCAATTTCATCAAAATCGTCAACGCAATGATTGTCCAGCCCCAATTGCCAATGAACGAATGCAAAATGCCCATGAACCAATGCACAGGCTTGGCAATGATCGTCAACCAACCATAATCCACCGCCAAATCCAAACCAGGCGCAACCGTTGCCAACGTTTTTTGATCCTGAGGTCCAACATACAACTGTGCATCAAAGCTGGCTTTGGCCGCAGGCGCAATGCTTGGCAAATTGGTGATCTCACCCACGCTGTACGCCGCAAAAGGAGCGGTTTGTTCGATGCGGGTATAAAAATCGCGTTCCATGCCTTGAGGGATCACCCACGAAGACACGAAATAATGTTGAACCATGCCCACCCAACCATTGTTGGCTTTGGGCGCGTAATTGACTTTGCCCTTGGCAATCTCTTCAAAAGCCACTTTTTTGAACTTGTCCTCATCGTTGTACACCACAGGCCCAGTGTACGTGCTGTAAAACTGAGAATCACCAATTTGCGAAGCATCGCGCACAATGTCCAAATACAAACGCGGCGCAATCGCAACAGCACTGTCATTGTCAATCTCATGTTTGACATCCACAGAATAACTGCCACGCTTCAAAGTGTAAATTTTACGCAAAGTCACACCATTGTTTTGTGCCGTTAACGTCACGCTAACCGCATCTTGGCCATCCTTCATCACTGTTTCAGGTGCACTCGCGGTGAACATGGTCTTGTGATTTAAATTCAACTCAGGATTTGCCAAACCACTGCGCGTCACATACAGGCTGTGCGCATCCGCATTGAGCAACAAGACATTCAAACTTTTATCCGATGAGTTTTTAAACTTCATCAACTCCGCGAACTGAATTACGCCGCCCTCTGTGTTCAGCTTCAAGCGCAACACATCGTTTTCCAAAACCAAAGGCTGCCCTTTGAGCTGAACACTGTCAGCCGCTGGTGCACCAGCGGCACTCGCAACAGCACCAGCCGCACCGTTGGCCGCAGCCACTTGAGCCGTCGGCGTCGTTGGCACAGGTGCATGTTGAAGCTGCCAACTGTTCCATAAAAGCAGCAAAGAACCTGCAAAAACCAACCACAACAGGGTACGCGGTGAAAAATTCTTCATTATTTTTTCTCTAAATAATTAAATGGGCATACAAAAAAACACTGGTCTATCACTGAACGGTCACGCGACTTTGAGCGCACCAGAGGGTCTCACATCAAACCACGCAACAAGCTCGCCATTATATCAACTCTTATGACAAGAGCAGCTTTGTTTTAGTTCTTCAACCGTTGGCACCACATCAACGCCCCCCTCACAGCCAGGACGACAGCGGGAAATGCGCTTCATGGCCAACCACGAACCGCGCACAACGCCATGGCGCTCAATGGCCACGATGGCGTAGCGCGAACAGGTCGGATAGAAACGGCAATGATTCGCCGTCAAAGGACTGATCGCCAACTGGTACAGGCGCACACAACCAATGAACAGCCGCTTCATCATAAAACAGGCCCATCCACAGATTCCACAGGCTTGACACGAATCGATCGGCTTTTAAACTGCTCAGCAAACACCACACCTTGAGCAAACAAATCCACCAGCTGCGACGACCACTCCCGCTTCAAGCCTGCAGTTAAAGGCAACTGATTGACTTTGGCTTTCAAACGAACCACCCACAAACCATCGGCCAAATCCGCAGAATTCAAACGAAAATATTCGCGTGTCAAACGTTTCACCGTATTGCGCCGAATCGCATGTTTGGCCAACTTTTTAGGCACCACCAAACCGATTTTAGGCCACGGCTCAGTGATGGTTTTGATTTGAGCCACATTCGGCCGATGCGCACAAAAATGCAAGGCAAAATGGGCGGTTTGCCCGCATGTGCGCATGCGCAAAGCGGATGCATACGCATCCGCTTTGAGTATTTTACGCGAACGGGGCAACCCAAAAGAAGGGTGCACCATGGTATCAACCGTAAAAGAAGGTGTTACAGGTTGAGCCAATTAAACAGCCAAACGAGTGCGACCTTTAGCGCGGCGCGCGTTCAATACCGCACGACCACCGCGGGTTTTCATGCGAGCACGGAAACCGTGAGTGCGTTTACGACGAACCACTGAAGGCTGAAAAGTACGTTTCATAATATGTCTACCCAAACAAAAAACTGCATAGTTGCAAAAAATTCATCCGAAAGCGGTTGTATTCTATGGACACATTGACGTTCTATCCATCGCGCTTTCACGAATCAAACATTAAACCCGATTTATCCAATAAATGCAATACTTTAGTCAGCGTTTCTCATGTTTTTACGACATTAGCATCGAAAACTGTGGATAACTTTGCCTAGGGCTGGGTAAAAAGTGTAAAATAGACACATCTTTAAAAAACACCTCCCCATCGTCACGGGTGGCGGTGTTTTTTATTTCCTACAGTTTTTATCCCTCTGTTTAACAATTAATTGATGCACACCACTTGAGGTCACGGCCTCAACGGGCATTGTTATCCCTTTTGATTACGGTCGTCTTTCATGTTGGTATTTTGGCAATCTTGTTTAAATCAACTCAAAAAAGAGTTAACACCTCAGCAATTTAAAGCGTGGATCACGCCTTTATCGGCTGTTGAGTACGATGAAAAAAGCATGGTTTTAAAAATTAATGCCCCAAGTCGCATTAAAGCAGATGCATGCGCCCGCCAGTTTGGTGAGCGCTTACACACGCTGGCGCATGAGTATTGGGGGCATCCTGTTCAAGTGGTCTTTGTCGTGTCGGCAAAAGGACATCCAAAACCATCTCCTCTGACAAGCCTCAACACATCAACATCCAGCATCACATCAAGCACCAGCAGCGTCGCTCCATTTGCCCAATACCCCGCATCAAACAATGCAAGCACAGCAAATCCTGTGCCAAGCATCACACCAACCATTGAAGCACAAAGTAAAATGGATGAAGCCAATGCCTTGGCGTTTAAGCAATCCAACCTCGAAGAAGAACTCAGCTTTAACAGCTTAGTCACAGGCAAGGCAAATCAACTCGCTAAAATGATTGCCTATGAAGTGGTTGAACAACCGGGTCGAAAATACAACCCTTTTTTCATCTATGGTGGTGTCGGCGTGGGCAAAACCCACTTGATGCATGCCATTGGCAACGCCGTATTGGAACACTCTCCATCTAAAAAAGTACGTTACTTGTTTGCCAACACCTATGTCAGTGAAATTGTCAAAGCCTATCAAAACAACAAATTTGACGAATTTAAAACCTATTATCAAAACCTCGACATGTTGCTCATCGATGACATTCAGTTTTTCGGTGATGGCAAGAAAGAGGGCACACAATTCGCCTTCTTTGAATTATTTGAATCTTTGATTCGTGACAACAAACAAATCATCATCACCAGCGACCGCTACCCAAAAGCCCTAGAAGGCATTCAAGAACGGTTGCGTTCACGCTTTGAATCGGGCATCAGCATTGAAATTGAACCCCCCGAGCTTGAAATGCGCGTGGGCATTTTGCTCAAAAAAGCAGATCAAGAAGGCATCGCGCTGTCAGAAAGCGTTGCTTTTTTCATCGCCAAATTGTTGCGAGCCAATGTTCGCGAATTGGAAGGCGCACTCAGGAAAGTAATTGCTTACTCTCGATTTCACAAGCAAGAAATAACGGTTGACAGCACAAAAAGTGCACTAAAAGACCTGCTCAACAACAACCAAGACCAAATTTCAATCGAGTCCATTCAAAAAGTGGTGGCTGATTATTATAAAATCAGCCTTGTTGACATGTACTCAAAAAAACGCCCCAAAAACATTGCCTTTCCTCGACAAATTGCCATGTATTTGGTGAAAGAGTTGACACAAAAAAGCCTGCCTGAAATCGGCGCTTCTTTTGGCGGACGCGATCACACCACTGTGTTACATGCCGTTCGAAAAATCAATGAAGACAAACGGGTTGACACCAAGTTGAACCATGAGTTGCATTTATTGGAACAAATTTTAAAAGGTTGATGCCTAAAATTTGAGTTGGTAAAAAACGGTTTCGCTGTATTTTTAAGCAAAACTGAATAAGCTGTGGATAAGTCAGACATAGCAGTGCATAAAATTTGGACAGTTTTTAACAAAATCCTTTCAAACCCAAATGCATTGGTTTTATCAACAACCCATCCACAAGGCAAAAACTGCTGTAAAATGTTGTATTGATTGTTTTTTTAGTGTTATCCACAAAAAATGTGTGAGTAAATAAATATAGTTTAATAAAAGGATTTTTATTATGGAATTGGTTAAATGCAGCAAGGACACGTTATTGAACCCGTTACAAGTGGTCTGTGGCATTGTTGAACGCCGTCACACCTTGCCTGTTTTGGCCAATGTGTTGTTCAGAAAAACTGCCGACACTTTGACCTTGACCAGTACGGACATTGAAATCCAAATTAAAACGCAATTGGCCGTCACAGACAATGGTGAAGATGTGAGCACCACCGTAAATGCAAAAAAATTACTCGACATTTTGAAGTCTTTGCCAGACACCAAAGACGTGGCCCTGAATCTGAAAGACAACAAACTCGCCATCAGTTCAGGGAAGAGTAAATTTAATTTACAAACCTTACCTGCCAATGATTTTCCTGAAATGGCCAAAACAGGTGACTTCAGCCATAAAATTGAACTCAAACAAAAAAGTTTAACGGCTTTGCTCAATAAAGCCGATTACGCCATGGCAGTGCAAGACATCCGTTATTATTTGAACGGCATGTTGATGATTGTTGAAGGCAATCAACTCTCTGTTGTGGCCACCGACGGTCATCGCTTGGCTTATGCCAACACCATCACCGAGCAAGATTTGGGCGAGAAAAAAGAATTCATTTTGCCACGTAAAACGGTCATGGAATTGCAACGCCTGCTCAAGGACAATGATGAGGAAGTGACGATTGAATTGTCCAACAATCAAATCCGTTTCACTTTCCACAACATTGAGTTGACCTCCAAATTGGTTGAAGGCAAATTCCCTGATTACCAAAAAGTCATCCCAAAAGATTACACCAAAGCGGTGCACATCAACCGCCAAGTGTTGCAGCAGGCTTTACAACGCGTCGCGATTTTAAGCAATGAGAAATTCAAAGGCGTGCGCTGCTTGGTTGAAACCAACACCATCAAAGTCAGCTCAACCAACACCGATCAAGAAAATGCGCTTGAAGAACTCGACGTTGATTACGATGGCGATGCACTCGACATTGGTTTCAATGTGCATTATTTACTTGATGTGTTGGGCAATCAGAAAACCGAAAACATCATTTTGAATTTGGGCAACAGCGCAAATCAAAGTGTGTTGATCACCGTGCAAGACGACGACGCCTTTAAATATGTCGTCATGCCCATGCGTATTTAAACCATGACGAAGTACACCTGCGAATAAATGAGATTAAAGCCATTCAACCCAATGGCCTGATTTAAAGTTAAAGATTTGATGTTCACAACTGAAGGTTTTGTGCTTTTTCTGTACAGAACCTTGTACAACCAGATTCAAACCGTCAGAGCACGTAAACCAAAAAGCAGAAAACCGCTTTTGCAAAGGATTAAAATGACAGATCAAGCAGTTATGCAACCCGCCGAATACGGTGCCGATTCGATTAAAATGCTCAAAGGTCTCGAAGCGGTGCGTAAGCGGCCCGGCATGTACATCGGTGACACGGGCGATGGCACAGGCTTGCATCACATGGTCTTTGAAGTCTTGGACAATGCCATTGACGAAGCCCTTGCGGGACACTGCGATGACATCGTCATCACGATTCACCCAGACAACTCGATTTCTGTTTCGGACAATGGCCGAGGCATTCCCACCGACATTCACAAAGACGATGAGTTTGGCCGCAGCGCAGCAGAAATTGTCATGACCGAACTGCATGCGGGTGGCAAATTTGACCAGAACAGCTATAAAGTGTCGGGTGGTTTACACGGCGTGGGCGTCTCTGTGGTCAACGCATTGTCGGACTGGCTCAAACTCACGGTGTATCGCAATGGTAAAAAACACGAAATGGAATTTCGCAATGGCGATCGTGTTGAGCCTTTGACCATCACGGGTGATACGGACAAAAAAGGCACGAAAGTCCATTTTCTGGCCAGCCAAGAGATTTTTGGCGACGTGACCTTTCATTATGACATTTTATCCAAACGCATCCGCGAACTGTCTTTCCTGAACAATGGTGTGAAAATGCGCTTGATTGATTTGCGCAACAATAAAGAAGAAGAGTTTGCCTTCAGTGGCGGTATGGCGGGGTTTGTTGAGTATGTCAACCGCTCAAAAAGCACTTTGCACGCAAAAATTTTCCATGCTGTGGGCGAAAAAGACAATGTGTCGGTTGATGTGGCCATGCAATGGAACGACAGTTACAACGAATCGGTGCAATGCTTCACCAACAACATCCCTCAACGCGATGGTGGCACGCATTTGACTGGTTTACGCGCGGCCATGACGCGTGTGATGAATAAATACATCGAAGAAAACGAATTCGCTAAAAAGGCCAAAGTTGAAACCACCGGTGACGACATGCGCGAAGGCCTGACTTGTATTCTGTCCATCAAAGTCCCTGAGCCGAAATTCTCCTCTCAAACCAAAGACAAATTGGTGTCATCGGAAGTGCGTTTGCCCGTTGAAGAATTGGTCGCCAAAGCGTTGTCCGATTTTTTACAAGAAAATCCAAACGAAGCCAAAATCATTTGCAATAAAGTGGTCGAAGCTGCGCGCGCCCGTGATGCCGCTCGCCGTGCCCGTGAAATGACACGTCGAAAAGGCGTGTTGGACGGCGTGGGTTTGCCAGGGAAACTCGCCGATTGCCAAGAAAAAGACCCATCGATGTGTGAAATTTTCCTTGTCGAGGGTGATTCCGCTGGCGGCTCTGCCAAGCAAGGTCGAGATCGTAAATACCAAGCGATTTTGCCGCTCAAAGGTAAGATTCTGAATGTCGAAAAAGCACGATTTGACAAAATGTTGTCCTCACAAGAGGTCGTCACACTCATCACTGCGCTCGGCACCGGCATTGGGAAAGACGATTACAATGTTGAAAAACTGCGTTACCACCGCATCATCATCATGACCGATGCGGACGTGGATGGTGCACACATCCGCACTTTATTACTGACATTTTTCTACCGCCAAATGCCTGATTTGGTCGAACGTGGCCACATCTACATTGCACAACCACCACTGTACAAAATCAAGCAAGGCAAAGACGAACGCTACATCAAAGACGATGTGGAGATGAACCAATACGTGCTCAACATCGCCCTTGAAAAAGCCCGCTTGGTGACGCACACCGAACAAGTGATTGAAGGCGAAACACTGGTCGAATTGGTCCGTCAATACCAACTGGCCGAAGCGATTGTGCGTCGTTTGTCAAATGCTTACGAACCACTTTTATTGCGAGCGATTGGCGATGGTTTACAACTTGATTTGAGCAACATGGACGCGGCAGAAGCCAGCGCCACGGCATTGCGCGATTATTTTTCACATCAACCCGCGATTAAACTCGATGTGTGGGTGCAAGAAGATGCGCATGGCGAACCGCGCTTGATGATTCACCGTCGCCATTTTGGCAATGTGAAGTTGTCATACGTCACCCAAGAATTCACCCAAAGTGCCGACTGCTTGAACTTGAAAAAAGGTGCTGAATTGTTCGGTCAACACATGGGCGTGGCACAATCCGAGCACTGGGTCACGGTCAGCCGTGGTGAAGGTGAGAAAATGCGTCAAGCCCGCGTTAAGGATTTTCACCAAGCCATGAAATGGCTGTTGGATGATGCTGAACGTGGCATCAGCAAGCAACGTTATAAAGGTCTGGGCGAAATGAACCCTGACCAGTTGTGGGAAACCACAATGGACGCATCGGTGCGCCGTTTACTGCAAGTGAAAATTGAAGATGCAATCGCGGCAGATCAAATTTTCTCAACCCTCATGGGTGACGACGTTGAACCACGCCGCGCGTTTATTGAAAACAATGCGGTGTATGTGAATAACATTGACACCTAAATATGATTAATAGAATAAAAAAAGCCCCTTGATTGATTCAAGGGGCTTTTTTTCGTACAGGAAACCACTTAGAAAAGTCAGTTTTTGATAAGTTAGACTATGTTTAATTTCAAGATAATCTTGAAATTAAAATTTGGGCTTTGCGGTTGAGTTTGCCTAGTCGTTAGTTAAATTTGTGAAAGGTAACAATATGAGTATTTTTTCAAAAGGTAATGTTGTTCAATTAAAAATGGGCAGCGGTCCTGAAATGGTTGTTGAGAAAATTGGTTTTTTCAATGGGAAAGTTATATGTGTATGGTATTGCTATCATCAGAAAAAAATGCTTAAAAAATCATTTGAGCAAGAATGTTTAAGGATTTATGAATTTCTTGATGTGGAGATTTAAACTTTAAAAAGCCCTTCGCAATGCGAAGGGCTTTTTTATTACTTAACCAAAGTCACTTCCACGCGGCGTGCTTCAGCAGCAGCACCCGAACCTTGTGAATCAGCAGGTTTAACCAACTCCAACTTGTCTTCGGTCACACCCAAAGCAAGCAACGCATCACGCACAGCGAACGCGCGTTTTTTTGACAATTCAGCATTCAACACGGCATTGCCCGTGGTGTCATGAAAACCAGAAATGGTGGCTTTTTGACCTGCTTTGATGCCTTTGACCACATCGGCTAAAGCTTCATTGGCACCTTTGGCGACTTCGGCTTTACCCGATGCAAAGTAGAATTTAACCACGCCATTTTCAACCACAACTTGTGACTCATCGTCTTTCAAGTTCAATACAGCAGCGGGTGCGGTTACAGCAGGAACAGCTGCGGTGGCTGCTGGAGCGGCCGCATGTGCTGCGACAGGTTTAGCTGCAGCTGTAGCAGGCTTTTTATTGAAACTGACCAAGCCCAAAACGCCCACAATCACGAACATGGCCACACCGATCACCAAAGGCAATACGATGCGTTCTTGGCTGTCATCATCATCTGAATACATATTTTCTCCACGGGGTTAAAAGTAAACTCGCATAATTATAGGCGATAAGCGGCGTTTATCCAAGTGAGATGTTGAAAAACCAAGCAAAAAGCTTGGTTTTTCAACAAACTACGACAACAATGCTGAGTCGCGAGAGCGAGCCACTGGATTAAATCGCAGCCGTCACCACGATTTCAACAGTGAATTCTGGACCTGCCAATTTTGCTTCAACTGTTGCACGTGTGGGCAAGCCTTGTGGTGAAATCCATGCTTCCCATGCAGCGTTCATGGCACCAAAATCGGCCATATCGGTGATGTAAATGGTGGCGGTCAACAATTTGGTTTTGTCTGTGCCTGCTTTTTCGAGGTAAGCATCAATTTGTTTAAGGATGTTCGCGGTTTGCTCGCCTGCTGGACGACCAATGACGCTGGTTTCATCAACTTGACCTGCGAGGTAGGCGATGTTGTTGTGAATGACCAATTGGCTCATGCGTGTGCCAGAATCAATGCGTTGAATGCTCATGTGTTTCTCCGAAAAAGAATCAAAAAAAGTATCAGCTTACTTTTTTTGGGTGGGTTTAGAACGTTCACTTGAACCATTCAAGTGAACATTTCAATAAAAACAGTATGGTAAAAACCGTTATCAATCAGTTGGTTTGGGTTTTTGGTTAATCGTGGCTTGCTGTTGTGCGACCTCCCTCACAACATCTCGATCTTAAACAAACACAAAGCAGGGGGGCTTTACGTTTAACTATAGCGTTTAAAATGCGCGGCTAGTAAATTTTTTTACCCAATGCCGACAACACAAAATGCAAGGTGTGATGCACGCGCTGATCAGAATCTTCAGCGGCCAAACCCGTGACCGACAAACCCAAAACTCGGCACGATTGATGTACGGTTTCCATGGTTTGATGGGTTTCACGGAAAGTGATGCCTCCTGCACCTTCGCCTGCATCACCACGAATGTCAGATACGTTCGGATTATAATTCACCCACACCCCTTCTGTGCCGCTACTCGCCAATAAAATCGCACGGCGTGTGACTTCGTGCATGCCCAAGGCGTCAATGTCTGCGATCGTAAACACATTCACCCGCGAGGCACGCAGCGCATTGGCTTCGTTGGGCGACGTGCTGCGCAAGCCGACCAGCACCACATTTTCAGGGGATAAAACAGGCGTGAGCACGTCTTGTGGCTCACCTTTGAACGAATGGTACAGGCTGCTGACAGGGCCGTAAGTGTGCGTGGGTTCAAAATGCGCTTGCGCATCAAAAACAATCAGGCCAATGGCGTCGTGCAGCTGTGTTGCGGCTTGCAGTGCGGCATGGGTTGACCTGCTGTCCTGGCCAAACACCAAAGGCATGTCTTCATCTTTTAAGGTGGCTTGTATGTGCTCACCTAAACTGTGTTCGGCGTCCACCACACGGGTCGGGTGCATGTCGATGTGTAATTCGGCCAAGCGGGCAGGTAAATCGATCTCCTTGCTGAAGCGTTCAAGCTCAGGGTCGGTCACAATGGTCAATGAGCGGTTGTGCATGGTATTTTCTTCATCTTGGCGTTTTGGGGTTTTTTGAACATATTCAGAAGTCATGGCCGCCAACAAAGCCGAATAACCCATGTGAAAGTGCACTTTGTCGCCCACTTCAGGCGGTGGATCCATGGCTTCAATGTCGATGATGAGGTGATCGGATGATGCACCGAGCAGTTCAACACGTTGATCAATTGCGGTGAGGCTTTCGGGATTGACGTCTTCGCGACCGATGTTCAAAATCCCCCGCAAACGCTCACCCCGATCGACAAATGTCGGCACATTGCCAAAAGCGTCAACCGATGTTTTCCCTATGGGACGCGATGGTTTGCGTTTGACCTCAATCAATTCGCCTTCGAGCAAAAATGCATCGCGGTTCAATGCATGCCACGGTTCGTCATAAAACGTGTCGCGCCCACCTTGCAAAATGGCCTCGCCAACGCGCAAGTGATTGATGCCCGCAGGCAAGCCTTTTTCCAACAACAGCGGTAATGAACCAGAATTTCCACCCGAAACATAACGCAACTTCAGATCAAATTTTTCCTCAATTTGTTTGGCATAGGCGGCCAATCGACCCAAGTTCTCATCCGATGGCATGACCGCAGACAAACACAATAAATTCGTACCCAAGCCAACCAAACGCACGCCAGGCAAATCCTGCACCTGAGCCACCACATTGTCCAAATCATCTGGCCACACGCCCTCACGCAGATCCCCCAAATCCACCATCAAAATGATGTCATGGATTTTGGAACGGCGCACCGCAGCCGCAGACAGGGCCTCGATGATTTCCAACTCAGAATTCAAACTGATGTCGACATCCTTGACCACCTCATCGACCAAAGACAAGGGCGGTGAACGCAACAATAAAATCGGCGCGGTGATGCCCGAGTCGCGTAAACGGCGAATGTTTTCAAACCGAGATTCGCCAATCCCAGTCACCCCGCCGCGCAGCATGGCCCGTGCCACCTGCGGCATGCCGCAAGTGCCTTTGGTCACGCCAAACACCTCAATGCCTGACTCGGCGCATTTGGACGTGATCGCCCGCGCATTGGCTTCAATGATGTCTAGATCAACAATGACTTGAGGTCCACTCATGGTTTGCTTTCAATAAATGCGTTGTGATTAATCACAAAAAATAAAACCCTGTTGTGTGCGGGTTAAAATCAAGAATGTTAAACGCAGAACGGGTGCAACATCCAGAGCAATCAAAATGCATCGATACGCCCAACATCCATCATTGGCGAATATCGATAGGACTGTGATTTGGCGTTGATTGGGGTGTGCATCGCGAAAAACCCCGTTTAAGTCTCCTATTTTGATTTGAACATTATCCCTTAAAAATCAACCCTGTCGTGTCCATTTCAGGCTCACGACCCAACAACAAATCCGTCACCACTTTACCGCTGCCACAGCTCATGGTCCAGCCCACATGGCCGTGACCAGTGTTGAGCAGCAAATTTGAATACTTGCGTGTGCGACCCATCACGGGGACGGATGAAGGGGTCATCGGACGCAAGCCTGCCCAGCGTTCAGCACCTTCATAATCCGCAGCGTTCGGGAACAGTTCTTTGATGGTTTTTAACACTGTTTTGAAATCCGCAGGGGTGTGCGTGCGATCCCAGCCGGCAAATTCGGCGGTGCACGCCACACGAATGCGATCACCCAAACGCGAATACGCAATCAATTTATCATCATCCACCCCCCCCATGACGGGGGCAGCGCTGTCATCTGTGATCTTTGCAGTGATCGAATACCCTTTGACGGGGTATAACGCCAACTTCACACCGATTTCAGACAGCAGCAAAGGGCTGTCGCAGCCTGTCGCTAAAATGTATGCATCTGCGGTGAAATCACCTTTGTCCGTGACGATTTTGGTGACTTTATTGCCTGTGGTTTCAATTGTTTTGATTGATGTGCCCCAATTGAAAATCACCCCCATCGTTGACTCACACCATGCGGCCAAATTGCGACTGAATTTACACGAGTCGCCCGTTTGATCAACACCGCATAAAATACCACCCGCCAATTGATCGGCGGAATGTTTCAAACCTGAATCATGGCGCACCAAACCTTCTCGATCCAACACCTCAATCGGTAAACCTTTATCGGCCATGAATTGCATGTGCGCCACACCATGATCAAGTGTTTCTTGTGAGCGATAAAAATACAGCACGCCTTTTTGCACGCGGTCAAATTGCACACCTGTTTTCTCTACAAGCGCGGCCATTTGTTCACGTGCATACACGGACAATCGCAATTTTTTCTCGGTATTTTCAAGGGCTTTTTTCGCGGTGCATTGACCCAAGAATTTCAGTGTCCATGCGATAAAGCGCGGGTCTAAATTCGGTTTAACCTTGATGCCCATATCGGGTTTGACCAAGGATGACACAAATGTTTTGAGTGCAGCAGGCGAAGCCCAGGCAAACGAATCGCCTGGTGTGATCAGTCCAGCATTGCCATAGCTGGTTTCAGAGGCCGCTGCCGCTTGACGGTCAATGACCGTGACTTCACAACCCGCTTGAGCCAGATGATATGCGGTGGTCACACCGACCACACCCGCACCGAGAACGATGACTTTCATAACGGTCCTTTTTTAGGAAACACACAAACAAAATACTTCGTTTTTCTGTGTTCTTTTTGCATTTTGTGTGGCCTGCTTGCACCACGAGATACAAACAAGCTTTGAACTGGCAATTTTATTGCCGAGTGCGCATTATTTTAACTGTGGCCTTTAAACGTCGACACATGCTTCACCCCCAAATAGGCCGATAAGCCCCAAGGCCCCAACTCTCGCCCAATGCCACTGCCTTTGAAGCCACCCCATAAGGTTTGTGGGAAAATCACCTGTGGCGAATTGATCCAAATGTGACCTGACATGATGCGATCTGCAAGGCGTTCCGCACGTGGCACGTCGGCTGTGATGAGGGTGGCCACCAAGCCAAAATCACTGTCATTTGCCAATTCAACCGCTTGCACTTCATCGTCAAAATAGGTCACAACCAAGATCGGGCCAAACAATTCTTCACGCCAAAATGGATGATCAAGTGAAATGTCATCGTAAATGGTGGGGGGCACATTCCAGCCCGCCGCATCGGCTGGCATTTCGCCGCCGACAAGGCATGTCAGTCCATCGTTTTTCGCTTGTTCAAACATGCCTGCAATTTTAGTGAATTGCGGCTGATTGCTCAAAGGACCCATTTCCACACCTTCAGTGAACGGTGAGCCGTACTTGAGCTGTTGGCAACGTGCCACCAGCGCGGGCATAAGGCGTTCACGCATGCTGCGTTGAACAATCAAACGCGAAGTGGCGGAACACATTTGGCCGCAATTAAAGAAAATCCCTGCAACGATTTGCTCGACCGCGCTGTCAATTGGTGCATCTTCAAACACCACAATCGGCGATTTACCACCCAATTCCAGCGACACGGGCTGACAACGCGCGGATGCGGCCTGCATGACCCGTGAACCAATTGCATTGCTTCCTGTGAAGGATAATTTTGCCAGCCGTTTATCCGAAGTCAGTGCCATGCCCGTCACCGCCGCACCCGTGAGGATGTTCAGCACGCCAGCAGGCAGGCCTATTTCAGCGGCGATGTCACCATAAACCAATTCAGCGAGCGGTGTGTATTCAGATGTTTTGATGACAATGGTGCAACCCGCCGCAAGCGCAGGGGCGATTTTCCATGCGCTGGTGACCAATGGGAAATTCCACGGCACAATCATGCCAACCGCACCGACCGCTTCAAATCGCGTGCGCCCTGCATAATGCTCATCGGGCATATAGACGGGGGTGCTTTGCTTGCGCTCCAAATCCTCAGCCATGTCGGCATAATATTCAAAGGTCGCCACCGCATCACCCACATCAATTTCAGCTTCAAAACGTGGTTTGCCATTGTTGCGCATTTGTACTTCGATGAGTTGCTCACTGCGTGCCCGCACACCCGCTGCAATTTTGCGCAGAAACCCAGCACGTTTGATGCCACCCAAATCGCGCCAAGCAGGAAAAGCCATCACCGCATGGCCGATGGCGTCACGCGTGTCTTGCTCGTCGGCGGTCGCCAAGGTGGCGAGTGGCTGGCGCGTCGACGGATCAAACGCCGTCCACGGCTCGCCGTGCCCGTCAGTGAATGCACCGTTGACAAATAGACTTTGGGTGCGGGAAAGGAGGGGGTTGGTCATGTTTAATTGTCCGATGCTAAATATGGAAAACCCCTTCTCCCTCAGGGAGAAGGGCTGGGAGTGAGGGTAAATGCTTAAAAAAAACATTGCAGTTCAAGGATCAGTCCTCACTCCAACCCCTCTTCCTCTGAAGCGGGGCTTAAACCCATTGCATTCATACCGCTTTGCTCTTGCACATCACCACGTCAGTGCATCCGTTTCATTGATTTCAATGACGGTCGGATTGGCGGTCACATGTGCTTTCGCAATGAGTTCTTGTAAATGTGCAATGCTGGTGGCACGTTCGGCATGACAACCGTAACCGCGGGCAATCATCAACAAATCAGGGGTGTAAATGTCCACACCTATCGTCGTGATGTCTCGATCGGTCATGTACTTTTTGATTTCGCCATAGCATTGGTTATTCCAAACCACGATGGGCACATTCAAGCCGATTTCAACCGCACTGGCGAATTCAGGCAGGGTGAATTGCAAACCGCCGTCACCAATCAGGCCGACCACAGGGCGGTCTGGGCAAGCAATTTTTGCGCCAAATGCGGCGGGTAAAGCGTAACCCAGCGTGCCATACCCCGTCGAGGAGTTGTACCATGCCCGCGGTGTGTCGGGTTCAAAAGTCAAATTGCCGCTGTACACGGGTTGATTTTGATCACCGATGATGATGGTGTTTGGTGCGACAGTGCGAATCGCTTCAATCACACGCTGGTGCACATTTTGCGTTGGGTTGATGAGTGCTTGCAATTGCGCACGCAATGTCGCCACCTGTGCGGCCACACCTGCCAACGGTGTGGCATCTTTCACGGCATCGGCCAATGCCGAGAGCGCATATTTGGCATCGGCAACAATCGCCAATGATGGCGGCGCATTGCGATACAATTGTTCGGGGTCAAGGTCAATGCGAATCAATTGACCATTGATTTCTGGTTTGGCATCAAACAAAAGGGTGTCGGTTTCGCCCAACTCGGTGCCGACCGCAAGCACCACATCGGCATTTTTCAACAGTTCCAAAACAGGGGGCTGGCACAACGTGCTGCCTAAAGACAACGCGTGATCGCGAGGTAAAATGCCTTTGCCATTGATGGTGGTCACGGCCATCGCACCGAGTGACTCAGTGATGGCTGTCGCTTCAACAGCTGCATCCGCCGCACCACCACCGAAAATCAACAATGGATTTTTGGCATTTTTCAACAATGTGGCCGCTGCAGCAATTGCATCTGGCGCCGCCGCAGGGCGAGAGCTTTTCACCGCCACAGGCACTTTTAAATGTTCTGCCGATGCGGTGATCACATCCAATGGCAATTCAATGTGCACAGGGCGAGGGCGGGCTGAGTTAAACACAGCAAAAGCACGTGCGAGGACATCGGGCAGCTCATCGGGTCGCATCAACGTGTGACTAAATGCCGATACACCTGCGAGCAGTTGCTGTTGATTGGGCAATTCATGCAAACGACCATCGCCATGCGCCAATTCATGGCGGCCATTGACCGAAGAAATCACCAACATCGGGATCGAGTCTGCATATGCTTGACCCATCGCCGTCGCGATGTTGGTCATCCCGGGTCCTGTGATGATGAAACAGGCGGGAATTTTCCCTGAGGTGCGTGCATAACCATCGGCCATGAAACCCGCACCTTGTTCATGGCGTGGTGTAATGTGGCGAATCTTGGTTTTTGGCAAACCGCGATACAGCTCCACCGTGTGCACACCAGGAATGCCGAACACGGTGTCGACACCATAGGCTTCTAAAACTTGTACTAAATATTCACCGCAGGTTTGCA
The DNA here is from genome assembly GCA_937862905.1 of uncultured Burkholderiaceae bacterium. GTDB lineage: Bacteria > Pseudomonadota > Gammaproteobacteria > Burkholderiales > Burkholderiaceae > Hydromonas. The sequence continues at coordinate 19,262 of CALMCL010000227.1, forward strand.
TATTTAATCTCACTCTCATGGTTTTATTTATTTAATTTAAACGTATTTTGTTTTTTTCAAACACATTGCTTTTGATTTCCCAGTCCACAATGGGGTGCAGGCTGGCATGGGTTGCTGCGTACATTTGGCGTGCCAGTTTAATCCCCGATGGCGTTTTCACCATCTCTTGATACAGGGGTTTGGTTAACTTCAAACGGCCTTGTTCAGACAAGAAGCGTTGTAAACGCTGCGTGATGGCAGGCTGGTATTTGGCTTGCAGCGCATAACGCAGCCAGTAGTATTCAAGAATTAAATTATTGGATGCACTGAGCTTGAATTGTGCATCCAAATCATCCAATTGACGGGTCGCCATGCGGGTCGGTAAATCTTGAATAAAATGCTGCCAATGGTTAATTGTCCAACCTTTGGTGTCGATTTGTGCCGCAGAAATATCGCCCTTGACGAATGATTTTCGCATGGCATCAACCGCCGCAAAAGCTGCGGTATTGGGCACATAACCGTCTTTTGGATAACCCGCCTGATAGATCCACTCTTTCACTTTGGCATGGCTCATTTTTCCAGGAAACTTATCGATTAAATGGGCATATAAATAGTTTTCAAAGTCCTCTGTCGTGATGGTTTTCCAGGCAAAATCTTTAAAATATTGATTGGTAAACGCATCAAAAGCGGGACGACCATAAACATGCTCCAACGTGGTCAAAAATAAAGAGCCTTTGCCATAAGGGACTTCAGTAAAAACATCGTCTGGGTGTTTGCCTTTTAAGTTGATCGCCAATTTTTGAGCGGCGGGCTCAAGGTCTTTCATTTCATCCATGGTTTCTTTGAACAACACCGCACGTTCAAGATCGGCGCGCTCTGTGCCATAGGTTTTTTCGATGATGCGCTTCTCAACATAGGTTGTGAACCCTTCGTTGAGCCACAGGTCACGCCAATAGCGATTGGTCACCAAATTACCTGACCATGAATGTGCCAACTCATGAGAAACGAGTGAGACAAGGTCACGATTTCCCGTGATGATGGTGGGCGTGGCAAAAGTTAAACGCGCATGCTCCATGCCACCGAATGGAAAACTGGGCGGCATAACCAAAATGTCGTAGCGATCCCATGCGTATTTGCCATACATCGACTCAACGGCTTGGATCATTTTTTCAGTATCGGCAAACTCATTGGCGGCTTTATCAACCATTGATTTTTCTGCATAAACGCCAGAGCGCGAACTGATGGCCGAAAAGCCATAATCCCCAACGGACAGGGCAATGAGGTACGGCACCATGGGCTGCGGCATGTCAAAATGATATTGACCTTTATGTTCAACATCGGGTGCATTCACCGCACTCATTTTGGCCACCAAATCAGGCGGCGTACTGATGTCAGCAGCATAGGTCACGCGAATGGCCGGCGTGTCTTGTTGAGGAAACCATGTGCGCCCATAGATGGACTGCGATAGGCTGTACATTAAAGGCTTTTTCTTGTCAAAAGTTTGTTCTGGGTTGGCCCAACTCAAACCATCAGAATCTTCCGTGGTTTCATAAGCAATCCTGACTTTACGCGTATCTGCTGCGACCTGAATGGTCAATGCCGAGCCCAGTGTTTTATCCTTTTTACCTAAAGTGTATGGCGCATCCTTGAGTCGATCCCCCTCGAAAATTTGAACGGACTTAATGTTCAAACCTTTGCTGTCCAATACCAATCGGGTGCTGTTGGGTTGAACATGTGCAATGCTTAAATCCACATAACCGTCCAACACTTTGCGCTCAAAATTCACGTTCAAATTAAGGTAAACATGGGTCATCTGCACTTCATCAATGTTCGCGTAACTGTGCATGTCACGGGCAATGGGTTCAGCGGCCAGCAAAGGCGTCGGTGCCTCGGCATTGGCGTGAGACACCCCAGCAAAACTTATATTAAAAAGCACATTCAAGCCAATGAAAAGCGACATTCGTTTGGCTGGACAAATGGATAACCAAGTCATATTAATTCTCTCTTTCATTTTAATAAATTCAGAAACAATCGGAAAAACAAGGTTGTGCTTTTCACCTTAAGGATCGAGTTGTGCTCAAAAACACATGACAAAACTTAAGCGTACCCTAAGCGTACCTTAAACGTACTTTAAGCGTATTTCACACCCGGCAACACACACAACATTTCAAACAGCAAATTCGCGCCGAGCAGGGAGGTGTTGCCCGTCGAATCATACGGTGGTGAGACTTCAACCAAATCGCCACCAATGATGTTCAAACCTTTGCAACCGCGCACAATTTCCAAACCCTGCTGTACCGTCAAGCCACCGACTTCAGGCGTACCCGTACCCGGTGCAAATGCAGGGTCCAAGCCATCAATGTCGTATGAAATGTACACCGGACCGTCCCCCATCATGGCGCGCACTTCCTCCATCAAGGGCGCGAGCGATTTGTGCCAACACTCCTCAGCTTGCACCACACGGATGCCTTGCGCGCGACACCAGTCAAAATCTTCAGCCGAGTAACCCGTGCCACGCAGGCCAATTTGCACCATGCGGTGCGGATCAATTAGATTTTCCTCAAGGGCGCGGCGAAATGGTGTGCCGTGGGCAATTTTTTCACCAAACATTTCATCGTTGACATCCGCATGTGCGTCAATGTGAACGATGCCAATGGGTTGGGCATGTTTTTTGCGCAAGGCGCGTAAAATCGGCAACACGATGGTGTGATCACCCCCCAAAGTCAAAGGCACGACCCCAGCATCGGCCACCTTGTCGTAGTATTCTTCGATGATGCGAATTGAGTCGAGCAAATTGAATGTGTTGATCGCACAATCACCCAAATCGGCGACTTGCAAAGACTCAAATGGCGCCGCACGCGTGGCCATGTTGTATGGGCGCAGCAGGCTCGATTCCGCACGAATTTGACGCGGTCCATAACGTGCACCGACGCGATTGGATGTGCCAATGTCAAACGGCACGCCGATGAAACCAACATCGATGTTGTCCGCCAATGTCGCAACAGGCAGGCGCATCATGGTGGCGATGCCGCCCGCGCGCGGCATGTCATTGCCACCCAACGGTTGATTGAATTTAGAAGATTGCATAAGAAATTCCTTTAGGCTTGATGAGACTTTTGCATTGAAAAAACACTGTTCTGTACAAACCAGTCTATTTTGGACAATACTAAGCGAATCATCGAACGCTGTCAAGAACATCACATGCCGCAGTGCAGTAGATTTCAAGCGCCATCGCCCAGAATCAAACGATTTGTGCGGGTTTAAAGTGCGACCATCATGGGTTCACATCGTGGTTCAATACACCCAATCGATTGAAGGGAATGAGGGGAAATGCAAATCACACATTCCGCGCATGTCCTTTTCCTTTTGGGTCAATTGGGTGATGCAACCAATAGTGGGTGGGGAATATTGAAAAAAGAGCTGTTTCATGAACCGCCATGTTTAAAGATTCGCCATGACCATGCGAGCGAAAATCCAATCGGGCGCGAATAGGGGTGCGAAGTGTGCCTTTGCCCTTAACCCTCAAACGCCCTTACAGGTCACACATTTGACTGGATTCGCACCTGTGCGGGAACATCGGCATACGGGAATTTTGGTAAACCTCGGCAATGGACGCTGCATGGCCTACCACTGACGCCTTCCACTTGGCCCCTTATTCAGGCTTTAATACCGCGATCACCATGTTGGTCTTTAAATATTTTTGTGCCACTTTTTGCACATCCGCAGCACTGAGTGCGATTAAGCGATTGTCATAACTCAAAATGTCTGTTGGGTCACTGCCATTTTTCAATGCACCTTGCAATTGATTCAACCAAAAAGCATTGGTTTTGACCTCCTCACGACGACTCATTGTTCGTGCTTGGCGAAATTTATCCATCTCTTGTGGGCTCGGGCCACTGGAGATGAATTGTGTGAGTTCTTGCAATGCACTCTGTGTCAAAGCCTCAACTTTTGCGGGCTCACACGGAAAATCAATGGTGAAATCATACCGACCATAAGGGTGCTTGATGATGTGACCCGCCGCTTCAATGCTGTACACGCCGCCTTGCGCCTCGCGCAATTGATTGAGCAAACGCATGGTCATGACATGACCAATGGCATCCATCGCCATGCGTTCTTTTGGGTCATACACCGTTTCACCACCAAACTCAATGTGAACAAGGCTGAGCGGTTCTTTGCCTTTTTTAACCTCAATGGTGCGGCTGGTGAAATCGGGGCGATAACCATGATCTTCAAAATGCAACGATTTCGCCACATCACTGGGTAAACTGCCAAGGTACAGCTCACTCAGGCGTTGCAATTCTTTGGGCTCAATTTTGCCAACGAATGTAAAGTGCATGCCATTGAGATTGGCAAAAGCGGTGCGAAAACTGTTGTACGCCAGCGCATAATCACTGTTTTTCCATGCTGCGGCATTTGGATAAATGCCGTGAAAGCGGGGGTTGTTGCGGTTCAAATTGCGTTCAAAAGTGTCCTGAAAAGTCGCCATGCGATCGCGTTCAAGATTCGCCGTGGCGGCCACACCGCGCTCAAGCACGCCTTTGAAGCTGTCGGGGTTGTTGTTCAATCCAGTGAGCAGGCTGTGGGTCAGGGTGAGGAAAGTTTCTGCATCTTTTGGTGCGAAATGGCCGCGCACCCCTTGCTGCGTTTCGTCAACGTCAAATTCAACCTGACCCACTTTGTCCGCCAATAACCGTGACAATTGTGTTTTTGATAAACCATTCACCCCCGCTTCGGGTAATGCATCGAAAACCCACTGTGTGCGTTGCCAATCCCCGTCAGACAGTCGTGAAAATCCACCCGCCATTGTGCTGGCGAACAGCACACGGTCTTGGTTGAAATCGGTTGGTTTATAGCTGACTTTCACACCGTTGGACAACGTCCATGTGGTCAAGTTCAGGGCTTTATCAAATGTGGTTGCAATGGTTTTGCCTGCTGTGGGCAAGGGCTCAAGCAAAGTGGTGGGGGCTGGTTTTTCGCTGTAGGCCTCGACCTGTGGGGTTTGCTGCAAAAGGGCGGTGATGCTTTTTTCGGACAGCGCCGCCGTGCTGTCATTGCCAACAACCAAAATCACACGGTTTTCAGGTGTGAAATACCGTCGCGCAAGGGCGTTGATGTCGTTCAAATTAATTTTGGGCAGTTCAGCATGCAGGGTGTCCTGCTCCCATGCCAAACTCGGCAAAGGCTCGCCTTCGGTTTCGCCACGAATGTACTCCGCCGCCTTGCTTGCGGATTCGGCTTTGTCGCGATTGATGAATTGGGTCTGCATGTCGGCCAACATTTCGGCGACGCTGCGATCAAGTTCAGCCTGCGTGAAACCGTGCTGTACAATGCGCAGCACCTCACGTTGCAAGGCGGCGAGGGTGGGCTTTTGTTGCCCAGGCGCAGCGGAGACGATCAAGTGCAAGGCCCGTTTGTTACGCACAATGCCTCCCAAATCACCCATGTTCACCATCGCACCCACAAATGGGGGCGTGGGCGAGTCCAATAGGGCACTCAGTCGATGGTTCATCATTTGGGTGAGCAAGGCATTTTTTTGATCGTCGACATAATCCAAAACAGTGAGAGGCGGGGTTTTGTCGTTGTGCTCCTTTTGCAACCATGTGATGGTGTTGGCGGTCAAATCTTTGTCTTTGAAAATGGCAACCACTGGCTCTGGGTTATTGGGCACACGGCTTTCCATCAACATTTCAGGGCTGGCTGGGTTGGTGTGTTTGGCGAAATATCGCTCAATCAATGCTTTCCCTTGCATCGCCGTGACATCGCCAACCATGACCACCGCCATCCGATTGGGGCGATACCAGCGGTGGTAAAAATCGCGTAATTTTTCTGGCGGCGCATGCTCAATGACTTCGGTTTTACCAATGGGCAAACGCATGGCGTACGGCGAACCTTTCGCCATGACCGCAATGCTTTGCTCCATCGCCCGTGCTTCTGGATTCTGTGTACTGGCGCGCCATTCCTCAAGCACCACACCGCGTTCTTGCTCGATTTCGGTGCGATCCAAACTTGCATTAAATGCCCAGTCCTCTAAAATTTGCATGCCCGTTGAGAGGTTTTTGGGATTGGCGGTCGGAATCGGCAACACATACACCGTCTCGTTGAAACCCGTGTAAGCATTCAAATCCGCACCGAACTGCACACCCATTTGCTCAAGTTGATTGATCAACTCATGCTTTGGAAAATGCGCTGTGCCATTGAACGCCATGTGCTCCATGAAATGCGCCAAGCCTTGTTCGTCATCGCGCTCATTAATTGAACCTGCTTTGACAATCAAACGCAGTTCAACTTTTTTTTCAGGGGTCTTGTTGGGTAAAATGTAATAATTTAAACCATTCTCAAGCTGGCCTTTGATGAGTTTTTCATCCACGGGAATCGGTGCCATCAGAGGGTTCATGCGGCGGGCATGGGCGGTCGTCGCACTCAACAATCCAATACTCAACATAAAAACGATGGGCCATTGATGTTTTGAGCAAAGCAGCATGATGATTCCTGTGTGGTGATAAAATTGGGCTCATTGTAACCCATCAAAAACAGTCACCGGTTGCTTGCCGCCATGTATTGCCATATGGATCGCGCTTGCACCATGAAAACAGCATTGCCTAAACAGCATCATCGATGATTTGACTGTGATTGCCTCAACGACTGTCCGGGTGTGCCAAGCAGACCTCTAGAAAACATGGAAACGCGAGTCCCCTAAAAGTAATTTTTTTGTTTTTCCTCAATGTTTTTTCTTAATTTAACCATCGCAAAGTAAAATTTTAATTTGCGATTACACACATAAAGTGAAACACCATGTTCAATTGGTTTGAAAACCGCATCGATCCTTACCCCAAGGACAACCAAACCCCACCCAACTCCAGCTTATTCGCTTTTATTTGGGCCTGCCTTGATGGCATGCGCAGCTGGGTGGTGGCCATGGTGCTGTTGACCGCACTCATCGGTGCATTTGAAGCCTACCTGTTCAACATGATGGGCAAAGTCGTTGACTGGTTGGCCAGTGCTTCTCCTGCAACCCTGTGGACAAGTCATGCCTCTGAAATCACCCTCATGTTGACCATTGTTGTCATCAGCCCGTTGGTTGTGTTGTTGCAATCAACAATCAAATTGCAAACATTGCAAGGTGCATTTCCGATGCGTTTGCGCTGGAATTTTCACCGCTTGATGTTGGATCAAAGCATGGGCTTTTATCAAGATGAGTTTGCAGGCAGGGTGTCGGCCAAAGTCATGCAAACCGCGTTGGCGGTACGCGACAGCGTGATGAATGTCAGTGACATGGCGGTGTACGTGCTGATTTATCTGCTCACCAGCGCAGCCATTTTAGGCAGCTTTGATGCGTGGTTGATCGTGCCGTTTGCATTGTGGATGGTCACCTTTTTCAGTTCACTGTTTTATTTCATTCCACGTTTAGGTAAAACAGCTCAAGCCCAAGCCGATGCACGCTCACTCATGACAGGGCGGGTCACCGATGCCTACTCCAACATCGCCACCGTGAAACTTTTTTCGCACGGCCGCCGCGAAGCCGCTTATGCCAAATCCGCCATGCGCGAATTCATGACCACCGTGCACCAACAGATGCGTTTGGTCACGCAGCTCGAAACCACCAACCACGCCTTGAACATGATCCTCATCGCGGGCACAGTCGGATTGTCTTTGTGGCTGTGGTCTGGCGCACACATTGGTGTGGGCGCGGTCGCCGCCGCCACTGCAATGGCGTTGCGCTTGAATGGTTTATCCCACTGGATCATGTGGGAATCGGCCAGCTTGCTAGAAAACATCGGCACGGTGCAAGATGGCATGAGCACCTTGTCTAAAACACACGCCATTGTGGATGCCAATGACGCCACAGAATTACAGCTCACAACTGGGCACGTTGAGTTTAAAAACGTCAGCTTTCATTATGGTGAGAACAAAAACCTGCTGGAAAACCTCAGCTTAAGCATCAAAGCTGGCGAAAAAATCGGTCTCGTTGGCCGTTCAGGGGCGGGCAAAAGCACCATCGTCAACTTACTCCTGCGCTTTTATGACGTCCAATCTGGACAAATCCTCATCGACAGCCAAGACATCCGCCACGTCACGCAAAACTCTTTGCGCGCACAAATCGGCATGGTCACACAAGACACCTCTTTGCTGCACCGTTCAGTGCGCGACAATTTGACCTACGGACGGCCAGATGCCAGTGAAGCCGACATGCGCCTCGCCGCCAAACGAGCTGAAGCACTTGAATTCATTGAGCTTTTATCCGATGCACGCGGACGAATGGGGTTTGATGCCCATGTCGGTGAACGGGGTGTGAAATTATCAGGCGGCCAACGCCAACGCATCGCCATCGCCCGCGTCATGCTGAAAGACGCCCCCATTTTATTACTCGATGAAGCCACCAGCGCGCTCGATTCTGAAGTCGAATCGGCCATACAAGCCAGCCTGTACGAATTGATGGAAGGCAAAACCGTAATCGCCATCGCCCACCGCCTTTCCACCATCGCCGCCATGGATCGACTGATCGTGCTCGACGATGGCAAAATCATCGAACAAGGTTCGCATGCAGAGCTCTTGGCAAAAAATGGATTGTATGCGCGGCTATGGATGCATCAAAGCGGCGGATTTTTAGGGGAAGAATAATCCTCAACGCAATCATAAAAAAAGCAAAAACCAGTTTTTGCTTTTTTTATGCACCCAACACCAATTCAAATAAAACGAAGCACAAACAATCCGCAATGAAACACGGAAAATAAATACCTTTGATGCGCTTTCTGAACTAAAAAATACCCTCTTTTAAATGCACTCAACACATCGTTTCGTCCATTCCCATCTTTTGACAAAATTTGGATCAGATTGGTGCATACTTGATGAAAAAATGTCGGTATAGTTGCGGATTCAAATTTCCCCTAAGTTC
>CALMCL010000228.1 GCA_937862905.1 uncultured Burkholderiaceae bacterium
AGGATGTAATGAGTAAAAAAATACCAGTTTCTGTTTTGGTGGTGGTTTACACACCTGATTTACAAGTGCTCATGATGAAGCGCACACAAAAAGCCCTGACAGGTGATTTTGAAAAAGATTTCTGGCAGTGCATTACGGGCAGTTTGGATTTTATCGAAGAATCGCCGCACGATGCAGCGGTGCGTGAACTGTTTGAAGAAACGGGGTTGAGTGCGGTCGATTTTGAGCTGCAAGATTGGCAACACGAGTCGACCTATGAAATTTACCCGCAGTGGCGTCACCGTTACGCCGATGGTGTGGTTGAAAATACAGAACACTGGTTTGGGTTAAAAGTCCCGAGCACTGACATTGCCATCACGCTTGCACCGCTTGAGCATACTGATTTTCAATGGCTGCCCTTCGAACAGGCGGCGGCGTTGTGTTTTTCTTGGAACAATGCGGATGCGATCAGGACTTTGCCTGAGCGTGTGTTTGAGTCTGAATAATGATATGAATAATGGCGAGATTAAAGTTGCTTTGCTGCATGGGCGAGTCGTCCTATTGCGTGTATTGGACAGATTATGAACGCCGATCTGATTTGAATTTATGGGTATCCGTATTAGCTGATGACACTCGTTCTGAAACCAGACTTTTGCAGTGTCACTCCCGCTTTCGCGAGAATGACGGCATCAATAATTTAGTTTACTTGTGTGCCAACCACAACTTTATAAGTGACTTATTTAAACGCAAAAAACGGCTTTCTTTAAGCCGTTTTTTATACTACCTCACAGATCAATCCGTCTCTTCGTGCGCTGTTTTTTCTTGCAACAATTCAAGCTCTTCTTGCGCCAATTGACGCACCATGAGCACATGCACTTGGCGTGCATCGGCGCGTAAAACTTCAAATTCGAACGGCTCCAATATGATTTTATCGCCTCGGCGCGGCATGCGTGAAAGCGATGAGGTGACCAAACCACCGATCGTATCGGCATCTTCGTCCGACAATTCAACTTTAAAAAATTCATTGAATTGTTCAATTTCAGTCAATGCGCGCACACGGAAGCGCCCGCCACGATCGGCAATGATGTTGTCTTCATCTTCGTCATAATCGTGTTCATCTTCGATGTCTCCAACGATTTGTTCGAGCACATCTTCGATGGTGATTAAACCCGATACGCCGCCATACTCATCGACCACGACGGCCATGTGGTTTCGGCTTTCGCGAAATTCGCGCAGGAGGATGTTCAAAGGTTTGGATTCGGGAATGAATACCGCTGGACGCAGGTTGTCGCGCACATCAAAATCTTTTTCCGTATAGAAATGCAGCAGGTCTTTGGCGAGCAACATGCCAATCACATGGTCTCGCCCGCCTTCGACAACGGGAAAACGTGAGTGGTTGGTGGACATGACAAAGGGGATGAATTCGTCGGGGGTTTGGGCGATGTCGACCACATCCATTTGTGAGCGCGGCACCATCAGGTCTCGCGCCTTGAGAGAGGCCACTTGCAGTGCACCTTCAATCATAGAGAATGCATCGTCATCAATCAGGTCGCGCTCACGCGCGCCGTGAAGGATGTCTAAGAGCTGTTCTTGCGTTTCGGGTTCGCTGTCAAACAGCGCAGAAAAACGTTCAAACAAAGTTTTGGGCTTAGCGCCTCGCTTGGGATAGTCGTCGGACATGGGGTTTCATTCGAGTTAATCGAGTGGTTAGCATACTGTAAAACAGGCCTGTTGTGCAACAAAACCAATTAAAAACCATCATTTCAGTCTGTTCAGGGGGCATCATGTATCCTGCTGCGATCCCCGCTTTTGATGTTATTGCCCTTGCCCACCCTTTGCTCACAGCGGATTCGCAATTTACCAAAAAAAAAACCTCTAAACCTTTATAATAACGCATGTCCCAACGCGCTCATTTGACGCGCGTTTTTATATTGAATTGAAGCGAAACCATGAGCCAAACACCACAACTTGATGCCCTTGCCAAATCATTTGAACCCACCTTACTGGAAAACCATTGGCGCACACAATGGGAACAAAAAGGATACGCCCATGCTGAGGTCAACCCTAACCAAGAGGCTTACACCATTTTTCTCCCCCCTCCCAATGTGACAGGCACTCTGCACATGGGGCATGCCTTCAATCAAACGATTATGGATGCATGCGCACGTCATGCACGGATGTCGGGCAAAAACACCACGTGGATTCCTGGTACAGACCATGCGGGCATTGCCACGCAAATCGTGGTGGAACGTCAATTGGCCGCCGACAATGTGTCACGCTTTGATTTGGGTCGTGAGCAGTTCACCGCCAAAGTGTGGGAATGGAAAGAAAAATCGGGCAACATCATCAGTCAGCAAATCCGTCGCATGGGTTCAAGCATTGATTGGCAGCGTGAATATTTCACGATGGATGACACCATGTCAAACGCCGTGACCGAGGCTTTTGTGCGCTTGCACGACGAGGGGTTGATTTATCGTGGCACCCGTTTGGTCAACTGGGATCCGATTTTGGGTACAGCGGTGTCTGATCTTGAAGTTGAAACCGTCGAAACCGACGGGTCAATGTGGCACATCCTTTATCCATTCGTTGCGGGCGCACAAACCATTACGGACAAAGAGGGCAACAGCGAAACCGTCACAGGTTTGACCGTCGCCACCACCCGTCCCGAAACATTGCTCGGCGATGCCGCGTTGTGCGTGCACCCTGAGGATGAGCGTTACAAACACCTCGTGGGTCAATTCGTCACATTGCCTTTGTGTGACCGCCAAATCCCGATCATCGCGGATGAATATGTCGATGCGGCCTTTGGCACGGGTGTGGTCAAGATCACGCCTGCACATGACTTCAACGACTATGCCGTCGGCCAACGCCACGATTTGCCTAAGCTCAACATCCTCAACTTAGACGCCACCATCAACACCAATGCGCCCGCCGCCTACCAAGGGATGGATCGCTTTGTGGCGCGTAAACAAATCGTGGCAGATTTGGATGCGCTCGGTTTGTTGGTTAAAGTGGCACCGCACAAACTCCAACAGCCCAAATCAGAACGCACAGGCACAGTGATTGAGCCGATGTTGACCGATCAATGGTTCATGGACTTGACATCTGAAAAAGGTCAAGCGGAGATCGTTCAGCCTGCATTGCAAGCGGTCAATGGTGATGGCACTGCGGACGGTGAAATTCGCCTCGTGCCGGAGAATTGGAACAGCACATACAATCAATGGTTGAACAACATCCAAGACTGGTGCATTTCACGTCAGCTGTGGTGGGGTCATCAAATTCCAGCGTGGTATGCCGACGATGGTCAAGTGTTCGTTGCACGTGACGAAGCCGCCGCTGCCGCCAAAGCCGAAGCCGCAGGTTACACCGGTGCATTGCGTCGTGAATCCGATGTGCTCGACACATGGTTCTCTTCTGCACTCGTGCCCTTCTCTTCTCTTGGCTGGCCTGAAAAAACACCTGATTTGAATCATTTCCTCCCATCATCGGTGCTGGTCACAGGCTACGACATTATTTTCTTCTGGGTCGCACGCATGGTCATGATGACCAAGTACTTTACGGGCAAAGTGCCATTTAAAGCGGTCTATGTTCACGGCTTGATCCGCGACGCCGAAGGCAAAAAAATGAGCAAATCCGAGGGCAATGTCCTTGATCCCGTTGATTTGATCGATGGCATCGAGCTGGCACCGCTGTTGGACAAGCGCGTCACGGGTTTGCGTCGCCCCGAAACAGCACCCGCTGTGCGCAAAACCACAGAAAAAGAATTCCCCAATGGCATTCCTGCGTACGGTACAGATGCGTTGCGTTTTACTTTCGCCTCGCTCGCCACCCAAGGCCGCAGCATCAACTTCGACTCGAAACGCTGCGAAGGCTACCGCAACTTCTGCAACAAACTGTGGAACGCCACCCGCTTCGTGCTGATGAATTGTGAAGGTCAAGATTGCGGCATTGATGCGGGTGCTGAGCTGGATTACTCACCTGTTGACCGTTGGATCATCAATGAGTTGCAGCGCGTAGAAGCCGATGTGAACAAACAGTTCCCAGAGTTTCGCCTCGACATGATTTCGCAAGATTTATACCATTTCGTTTGGAATCATTATTGCGATTGGTATGTCGAACTGGCCAAAGTCACCTTGCAAAACGGCACACCGGCACAGGCGCGCGCGACACGCCGCACGCTGATTCGAGTGCTTGAAACCATGTTGCGCTTGATCCACCCGATCATGCCCTACATCACCGAAGAGCTGTGGCAAACTGTGGCCCCGCTGGCGGGCATGAAACACACCGACAGCATCATGTTGGCCGCTTACCCGGTCGCCGACGACAGCAAAATGACCCCAGAAGCCGATGTGTGGATGCACGAATTACAAGGCTTGGTGGATTCATGCCGCAATTTGCGTGGGGAAATGAACCTGTCACCCGCGACCAAAGCACCGCTGTTCATCGCAGCGCCTGCTGCATCGCTCGATAAGTTGAATGCGTTTGCCCCGTATTTGAAAACGTTGGCAAAGCTGTCTGAAGTGACCGTTGCTGAAACATTGCCACAAGCCGCAGGTGCACCTGTGCAAGTGGTGGGCGAAGTGTCATTGATGCTTAAAGTTGAAATTGATGTCGCCGCTGAACGTGAGCGTCTGGGCAAGGAAATCGTTCGCTTAAAAGGTGAAATCGCCAAAGCCAATGGCAAACTCAGCAATCAAGCTTTTGTGGCCAAAGCACCTGCGGCGGTGGTGGAACAGGAGCAAGCGCGCTTGGCTGAGTTTATCGCCACCGCATCAAAATTAGAGCAACAATTGTCGTCACTGCCCACGAATTAAGGGTTAAAATCATGCGCGGTGGGCTGCCAATGAAACGGCTCACTGCGTGAAACATCGCAAACATAAATGATAATTATGGCGCGAAACAGTGAAGGCCGATCACCTCGACCTTCGCTTCTATTGGATTTTGGGTGTTTAATGACTTGCATAAACACATGTGGAATCAAGTCAGAATCAAGTCATGCACACAAAATCTCGTACTGAACCAAAAAGAGCAAAGCTTACTTTTTTTGAATATTATATGAGGGTAGAGACAAAATGGAACTGAACGACGCAATCATTGCGCTGACCTTGTCAGCAGAACAACTTCAACAGATCCGCGATGCACTGGCGGACAAAATTGCTGAAGGTTTGGCCAAAGAAGGTCAACAAATCAAAGCATTGCCTGCTTTTTTACGCCGCCCCAACGGTCAAGCCAGCGGTGATGCCGTGGTTTTGGATGCAGGCGGCACCAATGTGCGTGCAGCCCACATATCAATGCAGGGTAAAAAAGTGGCTTTCATCACAGAACCACAAGCAGATCGCACCTTGATGCATGACGCACAAACACCTGGGCAGGTATCGCCCCATGCTTTTTTTGAACGTCAAGCGGCATTGATTCAAAAAATCTGCCCCGCACCTGAATTCAACCTTGGCTATTGCTTTTCTTACCCATCAACCAACACCCCAGATGGTGATGCCGCTTTGGTCAACTGGACCAAAGGCATCAATGTGGCGGGCATGATTGGCGTGCCTTTGCGTGCCCAATTGACCGACGCGCTCAAAGCCCAAGGTCAAATCGCACACCACACGCCCATTTTAAACGACACGGTGACCACACTCGCAGCCGCCGCATGGATGGAACCAGACTGTGACACCTACATTGGCCTGATCGCAGGCACGGGCATGAATGCAGCTGGTTTTTACCGCACCGAACAGATCACAAAGCTGTCCGCAGGTGATGCCAAAGGTTGGCAAGCCGATGAACTCATGGCAGTCAACCTTGAAATCGGCAATTTCCATCCGCCCTTTTTGTCACACTTTGATGATGAACTCGACGCTGCGGGCGTGGATGACAACCCAGGCAAACAACGCTTAGAAAAAGCGTTGGGCGGCAAATACACCGCCGAATTATACGGTCGCATTGTCGGTCGTGAAGCGTGCTTGGCTTTGCCTGATGCGTGGGCGTTTGACCCAGAAGCAGGCTCACGCACGCACGCGGGTCATGTCACCCAATTGCGCCGCTATCATGGCATCATGGCCGATGTCGCCACTGTGCTGATTGACCGCTCCGCCGATTTAACAGCCGCAGCATTGGCAGGTGTGCTCAAAAGCCAAGATTTAAAAACAGGTCAACAACACACCGTCGGCATCTTGGCTGAAGGCACCTTATTTTGGCAAACCGAAGGTTATCGTGAACGCGTCGAATCCACGCTCAATGCGTTGACCCCAAGCCATGTGACGGTGCGTATTTTGCAAAACATGTCAGATGTCGATGCAAACTTTATCGGTGCTGCTTGCGCGGCTTTGATTTAAATCCCACAAAAATAAAAGAAGATGGCGGTTTAAGGATAGGTTTTAGTCGAATTTAATTACAACACACAAAGCATTTAACCCTTTTTTAATTTCCACGAAAGACCAAGCATGAAACGTAAATCTTTATCCCGCTACCTTATTGAGCAGCAACGTGAGCACAACAATTTACCATCGGATCTGCGCCTGCTGATCGAAATCGTTGCTCGCGCTTGTAAACACATCAGCCATGCCGTCTCAAAAGGCGAGCTGGGTGATGTGTTGGGCAATGCCGGCACAGACAATGTGCAAGGCGAAGCACAAAAAAAATTGGACGTATTGACCAATGAAATCTTCTTAGAGGCCAACGAATGGGGCGGCAATCTTGCAGGCATGGCCTCTGAAGAAATGGAACACATCTATGAAATTCCAAACCGCTATCCAAAAGGCGAATATTTACTGGTCTACGATCCATTGGATGGTTCATCCAACATCGACATCAATGTCACGGTCGGCACGATTTTCTCTGTATTGAAAAAATCCGATTCACCTGATGCCGTATGCGAAAAAGATTTTCTACAACAAGGTCGTAACCAAGTGGCTGCTGGCTATGCCATTTATGGTCCACAAACACAACTCGTTCTGACCACAGGTCGCGGCACCCATTGCTTCACATTGGACTCGGAACTCGGCTCATGGGTGTTGACTCAAGAGCACATGCAAGTCCCGACAACCACCAATGAATACGCGGTCAACACCTCAAATACACGTCACTGGTTTCCACCCATGACGCGCTACATGGGCGAATTGCTTGCGGGTGAAACAGGTCCTTTGGGCAAAAATTACAACATGCGTTGGGTGGCTGCCATGGTCGCTGAAGTACATCGTATTCTCAATCGTGGTGGTATTTTCATGTACCCGTCCGATTCACGCACCCCAGGTCGTCCCGGCCGTTTGCGCTTGATGTATGAAGCCAATCCAATGGCAATGATCATCGAACAAGCGGGCGGCGCAGCCACCAATGGTGAAATCGCCATCATGGACATCCAACCCACCAGCCTGCACGAACGGGTGGCGGTGTTCTTGGGCTCAAAAGAAGAAGTTGAGCGCATCACAGCCTACCATCACAATCAAGCACCCAACTGATTGGACCTGTGCATGGGTTGACTCACGAAGTTGACCCCCATAAAAAAGGGGATGGATACACGCCATCCCCCACCTTTGGGATGTGGTGCAGCACATTGCACGCATCAAACCTCCACGCGAGGCCTTATGATTCGATTCATCACTTCAACACGCATCCATACCGCTGAAGAATTCATGGACACCACATTGCTTGGTCGATCTTTTCAAAGATTGGCTCAGTTTTCAGCAATGGAAATTAAAATTAGACTGAATGCCAAGAGTGGTTTGGCCAGTGTATTTAATCCAGAAATTGAACAGGCCGCCCCCGAAGACATTTTGGTATTCATCCACGATGACATCTGGATTGATGACTGGCTGATTGAATTTCGCCTGAAAGAAGCACTGGCCTCTTTTGACTTGATTGGTGTCGCTGGCAACCGTGTTCGCGAACCCATGCAACGCGGTTGGTATGGCACCATGGGCACCTTAGACGAGGAATTTAAAGCACTCGGAGAACCGTGTTACGCTGTCGGTCGTCTCAACGCCCCTCCCACATACAGCAACAACATCGCACCTGTTGAAGTCAAACTGCTCGACGGCGTGTTCATCGCGGTGAAAGCTGCAACATTGCATGCATCTGGCGTGCGTTTTGACCCTCAATTTCTCTACCACCATTATGATTTGGACCTGTGTCGACAATGCGAGCAAGCCGGTTTGAAAATGGGCATCTGGCCGATCGCCCTGACCCACGCCCAAACCATTGGTGATTTGGGTCAGGCATGGTTTGACTCAGGCACCGCTTATCTAAACAAATGGTCAGACTGAGCGGCTCTGTTCACATCCAACACATCCAACAACTGCTGGTAAAAAGCCATATCCAACATCCGTTAGCCCTTGATTTTATGTTAAAGTAACGCATCATTTTTCACACCGCACATCAACGAAAGACCCACAACATGGCCACGAGACCCGATTCAAAACCAGCCGTCAATCAAGCAGGCAACGCAGAAGACAAAGCCAAAGCTTTGGCCGCCGCACTCGCACAAATTGAAAAACAATTTGGCAAAGGTTCAATCATGCGCTTGGGCGACAACAATGAACAACCCGACATTTCAGTTGTCTCCACAGGTTCTTTGGGATTGGACGTTGCCCTGGGCGTGGGTGGTTTACCACGTGGTCGAGTGATTGAAATTTACGGTCCAGAATCATCAGGCAAAACCACATTGACCTTACACGTCGTGGCTGAAATGCAGAAACTCGGCGGCACATGCGCCTTCGTCGATGCAGAACATGCCTTGGATGTCAGCTACGCCCAAAAACTGGGTGTGAACTTGACCGACTTATTGATTTCTCAACCCGATACAGGCGAACAAGCACTTGAAATGGTCGATGCATTGGTGCGTTCAGGCGCCGTTGACCTCATCATCGTCGACTCGGTGGCTGCCCTCGTGCCCAAGGCCGAGATTGAAGGCGACATGGGTGCCTCTTTACCAGGCTTACAAGCACGTTTGATGAGCCAAGCACTGCGCAAGCTCACGGCTTCCATCAGCCGCAGCCAATGCACCGTGATCTTTATTAACCAAATCCGCATGAAAATCGGTGTGATGTTTGGCTCTCCTGAGACCACAACAGGTGGTAATGCCCTCAAATTTTATGCTTCTGTGCGCTTGGACATCCGTCGCATTGGCGGTATCAAAAAAGGTGAAGAAGTACTGGGCAATGAAACCCGCGTGAAAATTGTCAAAAATAAAGTTGCGCCGCCATTCAAAGAAGCCATTTTCGACATCCTTTACGGCGAAGGCATTTCGCGTGAAGGAGAGGTCATTGACATGGGTGTGGCCGCAGGCATCGTGGATAAAGCAGGGGCATGGTACAGCTACGGCAAAGACCGCATTGGGCAAGGCAAAGACAATGCACGTGAATATTTACGTGACAACCCTGCTGTTGCGGTTGAAATTGAAAACTTGGTTCGAGACAAATTGGGGGTGAAAGCCCGCGCCATTCTGAGCGAACCCAAAGGAGCCAGTAAAGCAGAAAAACCCGCAAAAGCACCGAAAGAAGTCGAATCAGCGGCTGAAGATGATGTGATTTAATCTAAATACCTGCACGAAAACCCTGCGAGCGCGGGGTTTTTATTTTTAAACATCCATTTTTTATTTGATCAATCCAACCACACGGCAACACATGGTGTCCAAAATAATTCACGGCAATGATGATGACGATGCTTTTGAGCCATTCGAACAGTTTGAAAGCTCAAAAAAGGTCAACAGCGCACACAGCGCCAACACCCACAATGCAGCACAAGCACATCATGCGCCCGACACCACCCTATTAAGCGCCAAAGACTGGCGTCAAAAGATCCGCACCCGCGCCATCAGTTACCTGTCACGCCGTGAATACAGCCGTGTCGAATTGCGCAAGAAAATTTTGTTTTCATTGCGCCAATTTGAATGTGAACACGGGCTCGGCGAATCCATTGCCGATGAGGTTTTGGATGATCTGGCGCTTCACAATTGGCAATCGGATGTCCGTGTCGCAGCATCGGTGAGTAAAGTCAAAGGTGAACGTTATGGCAATGCGCGCGTCAAACATGAGCTCAAGCAACAAGGATTAAACAGCGAACTCATCGCCGAAGCATTGGCGTCATTGGCCAGCACTGAGCTTAAACGTGCCCACGATGTGTGGCTCAAAAAATTTGGCCACCCTCCCGTTGACCTCAAGGAAAAAGCCAAACAAATTCGCTTTATGGCCAGCCGTGGCTTTGGCTTTGATGTGATCAATAAAATCATCAAGAATGCCGATGACCTGTTTGATGAAGAATGATGTGTGATGAAGGTGGAACACATGACGATAAAAAACCCAGTCACATTGAGTGTGACTGGGTTTAATGCAAAGGGCTTCATGTAAGTCAAACAAACCATTGTTTCACTGAACAACGAAGCCCTTTCTTTTAACAGAAGTGCCAACAATGAAACACCCATTAAAAATAAAAAACCGCTCTTTTTACATCATCAATGGGTGCAACCATTTTTAATTGTCAGACATCTTCGATTATTTTTTATCGCCTGCAGGTGCTGGTGCAGCCGCGGCATCTTTCTTCGGTAAGAAACCTTCTTGCAACGTTTTCATGTAGTTTTGTTTTGCCATTTCCAAAATCTGTGGCTTCACTTGATCAAAGGGTGGCACTGGCGGTTGATTGGCAGATGCTTTTGCATCACGTGGCGCTTCCACCAATTGAATCACATGGTAGCCGAATTGAGATTTCACAGGTTTTTCTGTGATGCCATTGGGCGTCAACTTACTTGCTGCATCGGCAAATTCTGGAACCCATTTATCCAAAGTATTCCAACCCAAATCACCACCATTTGCAGCCGAACCGGTGTCTTTTGTGCCTTTTGCCAAGTCGGCAAATTTCGTACCCGATTTCAACTTAGCAACGATTTCATTGGCTTGCGACTCAGAATCCACCAAAATATGACGCAAATGGTACTCTTGACCAGCGCCTTTCATTTTCGCGACTTGCTCATCGTATACTTTTTTCAACTCTTCGTCCGTTGGCTTAAATGACTCCATTTTTAAACGCATGTATTCAGACATGATGACTTGGTCTTGCTGTAAGGCCAACAACATTTTAGTGTGGTCTGCTTTATCCAAACCATCTTTTTTAGCCGCTTCCACCACCGCTGTTTGGACGGCAATTGCTTCTTCGATTTTCGCACGTTGTTCCGGTGTCACAGGTTGATTTGGATTTTCTTTGTTCATGTCCGCAACAATGGTATCCACCAGCTGTGTCGAAGTGTATTTGGTCTCGGACGATTTATTGCATGCAGATAAACCAACAACGCCTGCCAATAATACGGCAACTAAAGTACTGCTCTTTTTCATAACGCCCATTCCTTATGTGTTTGGGTTAAATAAACAAAATAAAACAACAAATTAAAATTAAATGCAAAATAAAAACCACTTGCACTTGTGTTTCGAGATTTGAATTGCGATCGTTTTTTTAGCTGACTGGATTTTGTATGGACTCCTTTATTCAAAGTCCAAAATCCCTATATTTCAACAAGCGCAAAGTAAGATTTTACCTTGCGTTGAACTAAACCAATGTCGCAACAGACTCAATGCGCAACGCATGGATCGGATGGGGCATCAAGTCCGCCATGGCGGCATACACCAATCGGTGTTGAGCCATCCGCGTCAAACCATTGAATTTTGATGAAGCAATCCGCACAGCAAAATGGCGCGCACCACCACGGGCACCCGCATGTCCAGCGTGCAAATGCGATTCATCCATCACGCTCAATTCAGTGGGTGACAATGCCGCCATCAAACGAGCTTCTAATTCAGCCTGTACATCCGTCATCATGCATCATCCTGTGGTAAATGCTTTGCCAACCAAATTCCCTGAAGCACTGTAAACAACAGCGTCAATGCCAAACTGCCATACAGTTTAAAATTGAACCACACATCATCCGAGAAACCATAAGCGATGTAAATATTCAAAGTGCCCAGAAATATAAAAAATCCCGCCCACATCAAACCCAGCTGTTTCCAAACAGCATCCGCCAACACCAACTCATGCCCCAGCAACAATTTCAACATGTTTTTATTGAACACATACTGCCCCACCAATATGGCCACACCCATGCTCCATTCCAACACGCTGAACTTCCATTTCAGAAAAATGGTTTCATGAAAATAAATGCTCATGCTGCCCAAAAGGACAATCAAGACCAAACTCACCCAATGGATGATTTGAATGGGAATTTTTTTCCATTTCATCAACAACATTTGCACCGCAGTCGATGCCATGGCCACACCCGTTGCCAGAAACATGTCATTGGTCAATTTATAACTGAGAAAAAACAAGACGACTGGGAAGAAATCAATCAAAGTTTTCATGGGCTCTTTGCTCACAGGCATGGGACATGCGTAAAATAAACTCAAAAAAGAACAAGACCGCCAAAACACCAGCGGCCTTGCATCTTAATCCAACAAAATGGACAATTGGTGTGCATTCTACCTCTGTTTTTAATCCGCCACGTCAGGTTCATGCAAAAAATTCAATGCAGCCCCATTGATGCAGTAGCGCAAACCCGTCGACTTCGGCGGGCCATCAGGAAACACATGCCCCAAATGCGCGCCACAATTGTGGCACACTACCTCAGTCCGAATCATCCCATGCGACACATCTCGGTGCTCAGCCACGGCTTCAACAGATGCTGGAGCATCAAAACTGGGCCAACCACAGCCCGCGTTGAACTGATGACCAGACTCAAACAACAGTGCATCACACACCACACAATGATACTCACCCTCATGCCAAGACTCAGAAAAAGAACTGGTAAAAGGCCGCTCCGTGCCTTTCTCCTGCGTCACCCGATACGCCAATGGACTTAACTTTTCTCGCAAAGCCTCTTTATTATCACCACTCATTTTTGCCGTCCCTTTATTTAAAAAAATTTAAAAAAACCAATAAAAGTCTTTACAACAAGCATTAGACGCATTTAACGCTCAATTCATTACAAAAACGCAATAGGATTTTACAGCACCCGTACAATACAGTACAATACTCGCTTTCGGTTTGAGGCAAAGTACTCAAGCAAGTACATCAGCGAGGGTGGCGAAATTGGTAGACGCACCAGGTTTAGGTCCTGGCGCCCTAAACAGGTGTAGGGGTTCGAGTCCCCTCCTTCGCACCAGAATACTTCAATTTCTCTTTTATTTCAACGAGTTAGAGAAATTGAATACACATCAACAGATAGTTTCACTTACAAAAAGGTTATCTAAAATGACAACTGAAGCACAAGAAATTTTGAACGAAGAACAAACAGCAACGCCAGAAGCAGCCGTAGAAGCAGCGCCTGCAATGACACCTTCATTGACACGTTCATTCGACATCGTCATCACAACCGCCGCAGTGGATGCAGCGACGGAGAAGCGCCTCCAAAAAATGGCTAAAACCGTTAAAATTGACGGCTTCCGCCCAGGTAAAGTGCCTCTTTCACGCGTGAAACAAATGTACGGCAGCCAAGCATCATGGGAAGCCTTGAACGATCAAGTCGGTGAAGAATTTGCAAAAAAAGCTGATGCCGATAACCTGCGCATCGCTGGTTTACCCAACATCACTCCTGCCGAAGGCACGGGTGCAGAAGGTCAAATGACGTTCACTGCAACATTTGAAGTCTACCCAGAAGTGACTGATGTCAATTTGGCAGGGGTTGAAGTTGAACAAGCACAATGCGACGTCACAGATGCGGACATCATCCGCACATTGGACGTGTTACGCCAACAACGTGTGAGCTATGCCTCTGCCGACAAAGCAGCAGCCAAAGACGACCAAGTGACCATCGATTTCGAAGGTAAAATTGATGACGTGGCTTTTGCAGGTGGCTCCGCAACTGACTATCCGTTTGTTTTGGGTCAAGGCCGCATGTTACCTGAATTTGAAACAGCCATTGAAGGCTTAAAAGCCGGTGAAGCACGCACTTTTGACTTACCATTCCCAGCAGATTACCACGGTAAAGATGTTGCAGGAAAAACAGCTCAATTCACAGTGACCGTCAAAGATGTGGCCGCCCCGCAATTGCCTGAGCTGGACACAGCATTTGCTAAATCACTCGGCGTACCCGATGGCGATGTTGAAAAAATGAAAACCGACATCAAAGCCAACTTGGAACGTGAAATTGCTCAACGCACCAAAGCAATGACTAAAAACAACGTCATGGATGCATTGTTGTCAGCCGTATCATTTGATGTCCCAACGGCATTGGTGAACGAAGACGTTGAACGTTTGCAAACCAATGCGCGCGAAGATTTACGCGCACGCGGCATCCCTGTCGATGACAAAATGGTGTTACCCGCTGATATCTTCAAAGACCGCGCCGAACGTCGCGTTCGCTTGGGCTTATTGATTGCTGGTTTGGTTAAAACCCATGAATTACGCGCCAATGCAGAACAAGTGGACGCACAAGTGGCTGCTGTTGCACAAGCATATGAAGATCCAGCGGGCTTCATCAAATGGTACAAAACCGACGCCAATCGCATGGCTGAAGTTGAAGCTGTCGCCATGGAAGACAACGTGGTTGCTTGGGCACTCTCTCAAGCCAAAGTATCTACAAAAGAAGTTGCGTTTGAAGAGTTGATGAATCAACAGCGTTAATTGTTGATAAAACGACTGATAAAATTCGCTTCAAAAGTTCTTTATAGAACGATGTACAGAAAAAAACCCTAACGTTCGTTAGGGTTTTTTTCTGATCAAACCACCCATTAAACACTGAAAAATCAAGGCCTGCAGATACGTGATGATTAAAATTACGTTATGATGTGGTCATTGCGTAAATGCTTTTTTCGCACCATGCTTGACGAAGAACGGTGTAGATTTCCCCTCCCCCTCTTGCATTCTATTTTCACGCCTCCATCTCTATTTTTTTATCTTTGAAGGAATTCTCATGTTGTTTCAGCAAGAACCCCAAGGTTTAGGCCTCATCCCTATGGTGGTTGAACAAACCAGCCGTGGTGAGCGCTCGTTTGACATTTATTCTCGTCTTTTAAAAGAACGGGTTATTTTCTTGGTGGGTGGCGTGGATGACCAAAGTGCAAATCTGGTGATTGCACAAATGTTGTATTTGGAAAGTGAAAACCCTGAAAAAGACATTCACCTGTACATCAACTCGCCTGGCGGCTCTGTGTCAGCAGGCCTTGGCATTTACGACACCATGAACTTCATCAAACCCGATGTGTCCACCATGTGCATTGGTATGGCGGCAAGCATGGGTGCATTTCTGCTGTCCTCTGGCGCAAAAGGCAAACGTTTTGCATTGCCCAACTCTCGAGTCATGATTCACCAGCCTTCTGGTGGTGCACAAGGGATGGCTTCAGACATCGAAATTCGCGCACGTGAAATTTTATTGTTGCGCGCTCAATTGAATCAAATCATGGCCAAAAACACGGGGCAACCGCTTGAGCGCCTCGAACGTGACACGGATCGTGACACCTTCTTCTCGGCACAAGAATCGCTCGAATACGGCTTAATTGACCGCGTGTTGACCAGCCGCGACACTCTTTAATTCAAGGATCATGAATGACAGACGAAAAAACCCCTCCCCTCGCAGCTGAATGCTCTTTTTGCGGGAAAAGCCAAGAAGAAGCAAACAAGCTGATTGAAGGTTTGCATGGTCACATCTGTGATGAATGCATCACTTTGTGCGGCCAAATCCTAGAAGCAGAAACATTTAAAAGCGATGATGAGGCGGTCAAAGCAGAGTCCAGCAGCTTACCCACCCCAGAAGAAATTTTAAATAAACTGAACGATTACGTGATTGGCCAAAACGATGCCAAGCGAGTGTTATCTGTTGCAGTGTACAACCACTACAAGCGATTGCGCCACTTAAAAAACCGCAAAAAAACCGATGTGGAACTGTCAAAAAGCAATATTTTACTTATTGGCCCGACGGGTTCAGGCAAAACATTGCTGGCGCAGACATTGGCACGTTTACTCAACGTCCCCTTTGTCATGGCTGATGCAACAACATTGACGGAAGCGGGTTATGTCGGTGAGGACGTTGAAAACATTGTTCAAAAATTACTGCAAAACTGTAACTACGATGTAGAAAAAGCTCAGCAAGGCATCATTTACATCGATGAAATCGACAAAATTTCGCGCAAATCAGACAACCCATCGATCACACGCGATGTCTCGGGCGAAGGTGTGCAGCAAGCATTGCTCAAACTCATCGAAGGCACCGTGGCATCGATTCCACCACAAGGTGGCCGAAAGCACCCCAATCAAGACTTCATTCAAGTTGATACTACTAATATTTTATTTATTTGT